>NZ_CP034179.1:1720000-2049762 GCF_003860345.1 Caenibius tardaugens NBRC 16725 | reverse complement strand
GCGCCGTCGGTGAACAGGTAGACGATGTCGAGATCGGACGCGTGGGTCAGCGCACCACCGCCAAATCGGCCCAGCCCCATGACCAGCAATTCCGATCCCGGAACATGGCCGTGATTTGCGGCGAATTCCTCGCACGTGGCATTGGCGCAGACCTGCAACGCGGCCTCGGCCGTCCGCGCCAGCGCCTCTGCAATGGCCAGCGGATCGTTCGCCGCCTCGATCAGTTGCACGCCCAGCGCGAAGCGCACTTCGCCCACGACGCGGCGCACACGGTCGAGAATCGCCTGATAATCGTCACCCTCTTCGCACCGCGCCATGCGCGCGGCCAGTTCTTCCACCGAACCGGGCAGATCGAGCGCGGTGGTGTCGATCAGCGCATCCAGCAGATCGGGCCGCCGTACCAGTGCTTCGGCCAGCGGCGGAGACATGGTGAGAATGCCGAGAAGCTGCGCAAACAGGCCGGGGCGCGCCTCCAACAAGCGGAATAGGTTAACACCAGTTGGTAATTTAACCAAAAAGGTTTCCCAGCGCAGCAGCGCACCATCGGGATCAGGCGCCGCAGCCAGCGCGGCGAGCAGCGTGGGTTCAATCGCGGCAAAGGCCGCACGGGCGGCTTCGCTGCGCAAGGCCCGCACGCGTCCATCGGACCAACTGGCCACCCGCGCGGCGACATCATCAGGCTTGGCAAAACCCAAGGCCCCCAGGCGGTCCGCCAGATTCCCGCTTTCCGGCAAGGCAGACCCGGCCGCGCCGCCTGCGGTCTGCCCCGTCTGTTCCAGCAGCGAATCGAAGCGCTGCCCGACCGCGTCGGTGATAACGGTCAATTCCGCCAGCAGGGCCGCGCCATCGGGCAAGCCATCCAGCCGCGCGACGCCATCCAGCGCCGCGGAGTCTTTCGGCAGATTGTGCACCTGATGATCGGAAACCATCTGCAGCCGGTGCTCCACCACCCGCAGGCGATCGTAACTGTCGCCCAGAACCTGCGCATCTTCTGCCGCAATAATGCCTTCGTCCGCCAGCGCATCGAGCGCGGCCCGTGTGCCCCGCACGCGCAGCGACGGGCGCCGCCCGCCGTGAATCAGTTGATGCGTCTGGGCGAAGAATTCGATCTCGCGAATCCCGCCGCGCCCGCGCTTCAGATCGTATCCCGGCCCCGGCACGACCGGTCCGCCGTAATGCGACCGGATACGGCCGATCAGCCGCCCGATCTCTGCAATCGCGCCGAAATCGAGGCTCTTGCGCCAGACGAAGGGGCGGATCGCGCCGAGAAATTCTTCCCCGCGCGGAACATCACCGGCTGCGGCCCGCGAACGAATAAAGGCCGCCCGTTCCCATGCGAGGGCCGACGATTCGTAATGCGTCAGCGCCGCACCCACCGAAATCGCCAGCGGGGATACTTCAGAAGCAGGGCGCAACCGCAAATCGACCCGGAACACATAGCCATCCGCAGTGAGGTGCGAGAGCATTTCCACCAGGCGCCGGGCAACACGCTGCGCCGCCTCGCCCGGTTCATCCCGTTCGCGGCGGGGCAATGCCTGCGGATCGTAAAGCAGAATGGGATCGATATCCGACGAATAGTTCAATTCGCGCGCGCCGTGCTTGCCCAGCCCGATGGCGAAGAACCCTTCCGGATCGGCATCGGGGGCACGCTCGCGAATCGCCGCGTCGATCGCCACATCCAGCGCACGGTCGGCAAAACTGGACAGCGTCTCCATCACTTCGGTCAGCGAAAAGGCTCCGGCAAGATCGCCGATCGCCAGTGCCGTGGCCAGCCCCCACCGTTCACGACGCAAGGCAATGCCGGGATTTTCTTCATGCGCGCCCGCGCTCCGCGCCCAGGCCAGCGCCTCGTCCCGCCGCCCGGCGGCGAGCAGTGCTTCCAGCTCAGGCTGGCGATCCAGCCCCAGCGTCAGAAACGGCGAGTATGCCCTGGCTCTCGCAATCGCATTGTCCCAATCGGCGCTCATGCGCAACGCCTGCCCGACACCGCGCGCAAGAGCAAGACCCGCGCTTGTTCACAGCCACGCGGTCTGTCACAGAAGGTATACCATCGCACAAGGAATGGGTGCCCGATGATCCGCCGTTTTGCCGTCCTGATCGCCGCGCTGGGCCTGGCCGCCTGCGCCGCGTCCGGCGACGTGCCACAAGCGTCCGGCCCGCCGCTGCCGCAGGTGGCAAACGGGCCGATCGCCATCGAGACCATGCAGGAGGTCACCCGGACCCTTTCCTCCGACGCGTTCGAAGGCCGCGCGCCCGGGACACCGGGTGAAGAAAAGACGCTGGCCTATCTGGTGCAACGTTTCACGGCGGCCGGGCTGAAACCCGGCAATCGCGTGGCCAAGCGGGCAAGCTGGTTTCAGGATGTGCCGCTGGTCGAAATCACCGCCTCACGCTACGATCCGCTGGTGATCGAGGGTGCGGACGAACCGCTGCGCTACGATTTCGGGACCGACTGGGTCGGGGTCAGTTACCGCACGCAAAAGCGCATCGATCTGTTGCAGAGCGAGCTGGTCTTTGTCGGATACGGGATCAATGCCCCGGAAAAAGGCTGGAACGACTATGCCGGGATCGACATGCGCGGAAAAACCGCCGTCATCCTGATCAACGATCCGGATCACGCATCGGGCAATACCAAGGGCCTGTTTGGTGGCAAGGCCATGACCTATTACGGGCGCTGGACCTACAAGTTCGAGGAAGCCGCGCGGCAGGGGGCCGCCGCCGCACTGATCGTGCACGATACCATTCCAGCCGCCTATGGCTGGAACGTGGTGCAATCGGGATGGTCGGGGCCACAATCCTATGCCGCGCGCGATGATGGCGGGAAGGGGGAAGCGCTGGTCAACGGCTGGGTCCAGAAAGATGCCGCCAGAACCATCCTTGCCGCGGCAGGGCAGAATCTCGACGGTCTGGTGCAGGCTGCCGGAAAACCGGGCTTCCGCGCCGTGCCCCTGCGACTGACCGCGAAGACCGGATTCGACAACGCGATCCGCCGCTATACCTCGCGCAATGTCATCGGTGTGCTGCCGGGTGTCTCGCGCCCCAACGAATACGTTCTCTACACCGCGCACTGGGATCATCTCGGGCGCTGTCCGGCCGATGCCACGGGCGATGACATCTGCAACGGCGCGATCGACAACGCCACCGGCACGGCCGCGCTGGTCACCTTGGCCGAAGCCTTTGCCAAAGCGGGGGCACCTGCCCGCAGCATCGCCTTTATCGCAGTCACGGCAGAGGAACAGGGCCTGCTGGGGTCGGACTATTACGCCACCCATCCGGTATTCCCGCTGGCGCAGACTGTCGCCGGGATCAATATGGATGCGCTTTCGCTGGCTGGCCCGGCAAAAGACGTGATCGTGGTCGGCAACGGCAAATCCCGGCTGGATGCCTATCTCGCCGCGGCCTTGGCGAAAGAGGGGCGCCGGGCCACCCCGGATCGTTCGCCGGAGAAGGGTTTCTACTACCGGTCGGACCACTTCAGTTTTGCCAAGCGCGGCGTGCCGATGCTCTATTTCGATGGCGGGGAAGATCTTGTGCACGGCGGGCAGGCGGCAGGGGCGGCCTATGCGCGCGCTTACGAAAACCGCTATCACGCGCCGGGTGATGAATACGATCCGGCATGGGACTGGCGCGGGGTGGCACAAGACCTCCAGCTCAACTATCTGGTGGGGCGTATGCTTGCCGAAACCCGCGAATGGCCCAACTGGAACAAGGGCGATGAATTCCGCCGCATCCGCGATGCAAGCTGCGCCGCGCCGGGCGGCTGCTGACACATACAGGAACAGACACACGATGACTTTTCGCATGCCGCCCGAATGGGCGCCACAGGACTGGTTGTGGATCGGCTTTCCCCACGATCCCGAAGAATGGCCCGCGTCGCTGCCCCGCGCGCAGGAACAGATCGCCGCATTCGCCAGCGCCGTGGCGGAAAGCGGGCAGGAAACCCGCCTGCTGGTGCGGGATGCGGCCAATGCCGCGCGCGCGCGCGAACTGGTCAGCGCCAAGGTGATCGTTGAGCAGCGCGTCTATGGCGATATCTGGCTGCGCGATACCGGTCCGCTGGTGGTGCAGGACGCAGCCGGCGCGGCACGTGCGCGGCGTTTCGGCTTCAACGGCTGGGGCGAAAAATACCTGATGGACGGCGACCAGACCATCGGCGCCGAACTGGCGGGCGAAGCGGGGCTGGACGTGGATCTGGCGGACTGGATTCTCGAAGGCGGGGCCGTGGATGGCGATGGCACCGGGCTGGTCGCCACGACCGAGCAGTGCCTGCTCAACCCCAATCGCAATCCGCAGCTTTCGCGCGGCGAGATCGAAGCGCGTTTGGCGCGCGATCTGGGGTTTGACCGCGTGTTGTGGCTGGGCGACGGGCTGATCAACGATCACACCGATGGCCATGTCGACAATCTCGCCCGCTTTGTCGCGCCCAATACGCTGGCCCTGCCGGTGGCGACCGGCGCGGACGATCCCAATGCCACGATCTATGCCGACGCCCGCGCGCGGGCGACAGCATTCGGCGTGACAGTGCGCGATATGCCATCGCCCGGCCGGATCGAAACCGACGGGCGGATCGAACCGGCAAGCTACATGAACTTTACCATCACCAGCCACCTGGTGGTCGTGCCGACCTTTGGATCACCGCACGATGCCGATGGTGTCGCCGCCGTGGCCGCGCTGTTCCCCGATCGCGACACCATCGGCCTGCCGGGCGATGCAGTCCTTGCGGGCGGCGGTGGCTTCCATTGCGCCAGTCAGCAGATGCCGTCTGGCCCAGCCTGAGAGCGGTGCATTTAACGCTTTCCTAACCCCATGGTGCCACAGTGGTGCCATGGGGAAACAGGCCATCCTTGCCTTGCGATCGCTATCCGCGCTGGAACTGCTGCGCATGGCGATTGTCTGCGGCTGCGCCCTGGCGCTGATACTGGCCGGGCGCGCGCTGCCTTTCTGACAGGAACCGCCCGGCGGGGATCAGTCCCCCCTCGATGCCCCCAATATCCCGCGCATTTCGGGTGAACCAAGGGCCGCCCTGATCAACGCAGGTCCGGTGCGGTGGCCTCTTGCTGCAGCATGGCAATCGCATCGTCGAGGCTCATCATCTTCTGATGCTGTTCGCCCAAAGTGCGCACCGCCACGGTGCCTTCGTCCGCCTCGCGTTTGCCGACCACCAGCAGATGCGGGACTTTCGCCACCGAATGTTCACGCACCTTGTAGTTGATCTTCTCGTTACGCAGATCGGATTCCACCCGAATGCCTGCCGCGCGCAGTTTCGCGGTGACGTCTTTCGCATAGTCATCCGCATCGGACACGATCGTGGCGACCACGGCCTGCACCGGGGCCAGCCACACCGGCAGCTTGCCCGCGAAGTGTTCGATCAGAATGCCGATAAACCGTTCATAAGACCCGAAGATCGCGCGGTGCAGCATGACCGGGCGATGGCGGCCGCCATCTTCGGCAACATAGCTGGCGTCGAGCCGTTCGGGCAGCACGCGATCCGACTGGATCGTGCCGACCTGCCAGGTCCGGCCAATCGCATCGGTCAGGTGCCATTCCAGCTTGGGCGCATAGAAGGCCCCTTCGCCCGGCAGTTCTTCCCAGCCATAGTCCGCGCTCGCCAGACCGGCACGAACAACGGCATCGCGCAGTTCGGTTTCGGCCTGATCCCACATTTCTTCGGTGCCGAAGCGGTTTTCGGGGCGCAGCGCCAGCTTGATCGCGTAAGTGAAGCCGAAATCCTTATAAATCCGGTCCGCCAGTTCGCAGAAGGCCTGCACTTCGGCCACGATCTGATCTTCACGGCAGAAGATATGCGCATCGTCCTGCGTGAACTGGCGCACGCGCATCAGGCCATGCAGCGCCCCATGCGGTTCGTTGCGGTGGCAGCAGCCGTTTTCATAAATGCGCAGCGGCAGATCGCGGTAGGATTTGATGCCCTGCCGGAAAATCAGCACGTGCGCGGGGCAGTTCATCGGCTTCAGCGCCATCCATTCGGCATCGCCCGAAATGATCGGCCCTTCATCATCGACATTGGGCACTTCATCGGGGATCACGAACATGTTTTCGCGATATTTGCCCCAGTGGCCCGATTGTTCCCACTGGCGTGCATCCATCACCTGCGGGGTCTTCACTTCCTTGTAACCCGCCGCATCGATGGCACGGCGCATATAGGCTTCGAGTTCGCGCCAGATCACATAGCCCTTGGGATGCCAGAACACGCTGCCATGCGCTTCCTGCTGGAGATGGAACAGATCCATTTCCGTGCCCAGCTTGCGGTGGTCGCGCTTGGCCGCTTCTTCCAGCCGGTGCAGATGTTCGTCGAGCTGTTTCTTGTTAAGCCAGCCGGTGCCGTAAATGCGGCTGAGCATCGCGTTCTTCTGATCGCCACGCCAATAGGCGCCCGATACCCGCGTCAGCTTGAACGCCCTGGGATCAAGCTTGCCCGTGGAAGGCAAGTGCGGGCCACGGCACATGTCCAGCCAGTCATCGCCCGACCAGTACACGCTCAGCTCCTCACCCTCGGGCAGTTCGGCGGCCCATTCGGCCTTGAAGCTTTCCCCTTCGGCCTGCCAGCGCGCGATCAGATCCTCGCGGCTCCAGACTTCGCGGCGCAGCGGCTTGTTGGCGGCGATGATCGCGCGCATCTTTTCTTCGATCGCGGGCAGGTCTTCTTCGGTGAAAGGCCGGTCCTTCGGCGCAAAATCATAGTAGAATCCATCGTCGGTCGATGGGCCGAACGTGATTTGCGTACCGGGGAACAGTTCCTGCACCGCTTCGGCCAGAATATGGGCATAATCGTGCCGGGCCAGTTCCAGCGCATCAGCCTCGTCACGTGCGGTGACCAGTGCAAGCTGCGCATCGCCTGTGAAAGGTCTAGTCAAATCAACCAGTTCACCATCGATACGGGCGGCGAGGGCGGCCTTGGCCAGGCCCGGCCCGATCGCTGCGGCGACATCGGCAGGGGTCGATCCGGGCGCCATTTCGCGCACGGAACCATCGGGGAGGCTGATCTTGAGCAATTCTGACATGCAGCGCCCTTAGCCGGGGCAGCCCTTCGCCTCAACGCTCTTGTAGCACCGGGCGATTCCTCGCATGGACTGTGGCATGAACGACATCCTGTTCCACGATATGCCAGACGGGCGAAAAATCGCCTGTCGCTTTACCGCCGGGCCCGGCCCGGCACTGGTCTTTCTGCCCGGCTACATGTCCGACATGGCGGGCGGCAAGGCCACCGCCGTGTTCGACTGGGCGCGGGATCAGGGCCGTGCATGCCTGCTGCTCGACTATTCCGGCTGCGGCGAAAGCCCGGGCAGCTTTGCCGATGGCACGCTGTCGCGCTGGCGCGAGGAAGTGCTGGCGCTGATCGATGCCTACCTTCCGCAACAGCCGGTCGTGCTGATCGGATCGTCCATGGGCGGCTGGCTGATGCTGCTTGTCGGACGCATGCTGGGCAACCGGCTGGCAGGGCTTGTCGGCATTGCCGCCGCGCCCGATTTCACCCGCTGGGGCACGACGGAGGCGGACAAGGCGCGGCTCGCGGCCGGAGAAACCGTGTACGAGGACAACCCCTACGGCCCGGAACCAACGCCGACTCACGCCGGATTCTGGCAGGATGGCGAACAATCGCTGCAGCTCGAATCGGATATCCCGATCACGTGCCCGGTGCGCTTGCTGCATGGGCAGAATGACGCGGATGTGCCGTGGCACATCGCCTTGCGGCTGGCGGAACGCCTGCGTTCACCCGATGTGCAGGTCATTCTGGTCAAGGACGGCGAACATCGCTTCTCCCGCGAGTCCGACATCGATCTGATGCTGCGGACGATCGCGGCCCTGCCCGGAACTGCCCGCACATGATCATGTCCCTGCTTCTTCCGCTTCTGGCCCATACCGCAACGCCCGCGTTGACCCCGCCCGATGTGTCCGGCCTGCCGCCCACGGCATCCGACAGCCAGCCCGCCAAACGGCGGCGGCCCGCGCCCTCCGCTTCGAAGCCCACCGAAACGGTGGCCGCGCCGGCCCCGGATGCCACATCCGACCGGCTGCAGACCTGCCTCCATCAGGCGCAGTCCGATCCCGACAATGCGATCAAGACGGCGGGCGACTGGCTCTCCGAAAGCAAGGGCGGAGCGAAGGCCTTTGCCTATCAGTGCCTCGGCGCGGCGCTGGCCCAGCTCGGCAGCTGGCAGGAAGCTGAATATGCTTTCCAGCAGGGGCGTGAAGTCCTGCCGGTCACCGAAACCGTGCAACGGGCCCGCCTTGCCGCCATGGCGGGCAATGCCGCGCTTGCGGAAGAACGCTATGACGCGGCGCTCGCCTCGCTCGATCTCGCCAGCACCGGTGCGGTCAACAGCGGCGACAATGCCCTGATCGCAGGCATTGCCATCGATCGCGCCCGGGCACTTGCCAATCTTGGCCGCCTTGCCGAAACCGGCGAAGCGCTGGCCACCGCCCGGCAGGCTGGCCCCAACAATGCCGATGCCTGGCTGCTGTCGGCCACGTTGGCCCGCCGCGAAGGCAAACTGGCCGAAGCGCAAGGCTATATCGAAAAGGCCGCGGCGCTGCGCCCGGTGGATCTTGAAATCGGGCTGGAAGCAGGGGTCATCGCCATGCTGTCAGGCCGCGAAGATGCCGCGCGCAAGAGCTGGAAATCGGTGGTGGACGCCGATCCCGCCAGCCCCGAAGCCCAGATTGCGCAGTCCTATATTGCCCAGTTGGACAAACCATGATCCCGATTTCCATTCTCGATACTGTTCCCGTCAGCGAAGGCTGCACCCCGCGCGATGCCATGCTGGCCAGTGCTGCGCTGGCGCAGATCGCCGAAGAACAGGGCTATGCCCGGTTCTGGATCGCGGAACACCACGCGATGGACGGAATCGGCGGGGCGGCGACATCGGTCGTGCTGGCGCATATCGGCCATGCCACCCGCACAATCCGCATTGGATCGGGCGGAATCATGCTGCCCAATCACAATCCTTTCGTGATCGCGGAACAGTTCGGCACACTGGACGCGCTGTTTCCGGGGCGGATCGATCTGGGCCTTGGCCGGGCACCGGGCGCCGATGGGCGCATCGCCAATGCCATGCGCAAGAATATCGGTCAGGCGGCCGAATACTTCCCGCAGGACGTGATCGACCTGCGCACCTATTTCGAAGGCAAAGCGGACGTTGCGCTGAAGCCCAACCCCGGCTGGGGGGCGAATGTCGAAATGTGGATGCTCGGCTCCAGCCTGTTCGGCGCCCAACTGGCGGCGCAACTGGGCATGCCCTATGCTTTCGCCAGCCATTTCGCGCCTGATCACCTCGATGCGGCGCTGACGCTTTACCGCGACAGGTTCGTCCCGTCCGAACAGCTCGACCGCCCCCATGTCATGGCGGGGATGACGGTGTTCACGGCGGAAACCGATCGCGAAGCACAGATTCTCGCCAGTTCGCAGGAACAGATGTACGTGGCGCTGCGCACCGGGCAACCGGGCAAGATTCTCCCGCCGCTCCCCGATTACCGGGAAAGCCTGCCGATTCAAGCGCAGGCGATGCTGGCCCATGTCGGGCAGGCAGCAGCCGTCGGCAGCCCCGCCACCGTGCGCGCGGCCATCGGGCGCTTTCTCGAACGCACGCAAGCGGACGAACTGATTCTGTCAGGGGCAACTTTCGACCCGGCGGCACGGCGACATGGCCTCGTGCTGACGAAAGATGCGCTTTCGGGCTGATTACTTCCTGTACTTTCAGTCATGGCGCACCTTGGGGACTTGACGGCGCGCGGATTTACGCCAAGTCAACGCGCCATGGACAAGGCAGATATCGTCATCGTCGGCGCGGGTCATGGTGGGGCACAGGCCGCCATCGCGCTAAGGCAGAACAAGTTCGAAGGCTCGGTCATGATGATCGGCCGCGACAGCGAACCCCCTTACGAACGGCCACCCCTGTCCAAGGAATATTTCGCGCGCGAGAAGGAATTCGAACGGATCTATATCCGTCCGCCGCAGTTCTGGGCCGACAAGGATATCGACCTGCGTCTCAATTCCACGGTCACGGCAGTCGATCCGGCGGCGCATACACTTACGCTCGCGGATGGATCGACAGTCGAATATGGCAAGCTGATCTGGGCGACAGGCGGCGACCCGCGCCGTCTGCCGTTGCCAGGTGGCGATCTGGAAGGCGTTCACGGCGTGCGCGATCGCGCCGATGCCGATCGCATGATGGCCGAACTCGATGGCGGCGCCAAACGGATCGTGGTGATCGGCGGCGGCTATATCGGGCTGGAAGCCGCAGCCGTGCTGACCAAGCTGGGTTGCTCGGTCACCTTGCTGGAAGCCCTGCCCCGGGTTCTGGCCCGTGTTGCCGGTGAACAGCTTTCCGAATTCTATCAGAACGAACATCTCGGCAAAGGCGTCGATCTCCGCCTCGATGTCGCGATTGACAGCCTCGAAGGCGTAAGCGGCAAGGTGACCGGCGTGAAGCTGGCCAGCGGCGAAGTGCTGCCCGCCGACATGGTGGTTGTCGGAATCGGCATCGTGCCTGCGGTTGCGCCATTGATTGCCGCCGGCGCCGCCGGTGCCAACGGGGTGGATGTCGATCAGTTCTGCCGCACATCCCTGCCGGATATCTATGCGATCGGCGATTGCGCCGCCCATGCCAATGCTTTTGCCGACGGCGCGGTTATCCGGCTGGAATCGGTGCAGAACGCCAACGATATGGCCAATACCGCGGTCAAGGATATCCTCGGCGAACAGCATCCCTATCACGCGCTGCCGTGGTTCTGGTCGAACCAGTTCGATCTCAAGCTGCAGACCGCCGGGCTATCCATCGGGCATGACCAGACGGTGTTGCGCGGCGATCCGGCCACCCGCAGTTTCTCGGTGATCTATCTCAAGGGTGGCAAGGTCATCGCGCTCGACTGCGTCAATGCGGTCAAGGACTATGTGCAGGGCCGCAAGCTGGTGGAAGCTGGCGCCATACTCACGGCGGAGCAACTCGCCGATACCGGCACCCCGCTCAAGGAACTGCTGTAAGTTCCGCCAGCGCCCACGCGGCCGCTTCCGCCACCACGGGATCGGGATCGGCCACCAGCGCGGCAACGGGTGCAAGCAGGGCCTGATCGCCGCTGTTGCCTGCAGCGATCAGGCAATTGCGGACGAACCGGTCGCGCCCGATGCGTTTGATCGGCGAACCGGAAAACAGCGCGCGAAACCCGGCGTCGTCCAAAGTCAGAAGCTCTGCCAGCCGCGGCGCGGTCAATTCGGCGCGCGGCAGGAACGCGCGGTTGCGGGCCCCCACCTGGGCGAACTTGTTCCACGGGCAGGCCGCCAGACAATCGTCGCAACCATAGATGCGGTTGCCCATCGCCTTGCGGAATTCGCGGGGGATCGGCCCTTTCAGCTCGATCGTCAGGTAACTGATACAGCGCCGGGCATCGAGCTGATAGGGTGCGGGGAACGCCGCCGTGGGGCATGCCTGCTGGCACGCATCGCATGATCCGCAACGATCGTCGTGCGGCGCATCCGCCGGGAAATCGATCGTGCAATAGATCGCGCCGAGGAACAGCCAGCTGCCATGTGTGCGGCTTACCAGATTGGTATGTTTGCCCTGCCAGCCAAGCCCGGCCTGCGCCGCCAGCGGCTTTTCCATGACGGGCGCGGTATCGACGAACAGCTTGAGCCGGATCTCCCCCAACCCATCCTGCGCCGCTTCGGCGACCAGCCAGCGCGCCAACCGCTTGAGCGCCTTTTTCATGACATCGTGATAATCCGCGCCCTGCGCATAAGTGGATATGCGCGCACGATCGGGCACGCCGTCCAGGGCCATCGGGTCTATCGCCGGGGCATAGCTCATCCCCAGGGCGATCACGCTGCGTGCTTCGGGCCACATGGCGGCCGGGCCACGCCGGACATCCGCGCGATCGGCCATCCACCCCATATCGCCGTGCGCTCCATCTGCGAGCCACGCATCCAGCCGTTGCCCGCGCAAAGCATCGTCCACCGCCGGGGCGAACCCGATCGCGACGAAGCCTTGCCGCCGCGCCTCGGCGATAAACCGATCCTTCAGAGCATTAGTGGCGGTATTGTTAACCAAACTTCCTGTATCTCCCCTTCATTCCCCGGCGATATCGGACAAAGGATGAAAATGGAGCTAGGCGAACAGTTTGCCGTGGGCAACACACAGCGTCCACTGGCGATCGAGGCACGGGGGCTGGTCAAGCGTTTCGGCGACACGCTGGCCGTGGACGGGGTGGATATCGCGGTCCCCGAAGGGGCGATATACGGCATTCTCGGGCCGAACGGCGCTGGCAAGACCACCACCTTGCGCATGCTGTTGGGGATTATCGATCCCGACGCCGGGGTGCGCCGCGTGTTCGGCCATGATCGCCCGCACGAAATCGCCCGGCTGATCGGCTATCTCCCTGAAGAACGCGGGCTTTACCCGACGATGAAAGCCAGTGAAGCGATCGCTTTCATGGGGGCGCTGCGGGGGCTTCCTCTGAAAGAAGGGCGCCTGCGCGGGCGCGAACTGCTCGAACGCCATGGCCTGGGCCATGCCGCTGACAAGCAGATACGCCACTTGTCCAAAGGGATGGCCCAGACGGTGCAACTGCTCGGATCGCTGGTGCACCGGCCCCGACTGGTGGTGTTCGATGAACCTTTTTCCGGTCTCGACGCGCTGAATCAGGGCAAGCTGGAACGGATGATTCGCGGCCTTGCGGACGATGGCACCACCGTGATTTTCTCCACCCACGTGATCGCTCATGCCGAACGTCTGTGCGAAGGCATTGCCATCATTGCCGGGGGCAAAGTGCCGTTTGCCGGGGATGTCGATGTGGCGCGCGACCGCATCCCGCCACAGGTCCGGCTGGAAACGCGCGTGTCTGACGGCCCGTGGCGCCGGGCGCTGCCTGCCGATGCACGCGCCGAATCGAAGCCGGGCGGCAGCACCTTCTGGAACTTCTCGCTGCCCGCCAGCGGGGTCGAACCGCTGCTGCGCGCCCTGATCGAAGGCGATGCAGGGATTCTCTCGCTCTCCATCGAACGCGCTGGCCTCCACGATGCCTTCGTCGCCATTGCTGGCGAAGCGGCGGCCCGTGCGCTCGAATCCGATGGCGAGGAAGGAGACGCACAATGAACCCGGCCCGTCTTTCGCTGTTTCAGGCGGCTTTCGTTATCGCCTGGCGCGATTTCGTGGCGGTCCTGTTCAGCCGCGCCTTCTTCTTCTTCCTGCTCGGCCCGCTGTTTCCGGTGATTGTCGGGGCCATGGCCGGCTCTATCGGGGTTCGTGTCGCACAGACGGAAGGGCCCGTAATCGGGATCGCCATGTCCGCGCCCGATCGCGATGCCCTGATCGCCGCGCATGAACGGCTCGCGCCCCGGCTAGGCGGAAATCTGCCCGCCATGCGCCCGGTCAACGGCGCGGCCGCCGATCCCGGCACGGAACTGACCCGCCCCGGCGCGAACTGGGCTGCCATTATCAGCGGTACACTCAGCCAGCCGGTGCTGACCGGGCCGGGTGATGCCATCGACCACTGGCAGGGACCGATCTCGCTGCTGGCGGCCGAAGCAATCGCGGGCAACGCCCGGGAATTCCCGACCGTCACCCTGTCGGCCATCGCAACCAGTGGCGCCAAGGAAAACAGTGGCCGCCTGCGCACGGCACAGGCCGCGCAAACCTTGCTGTTCCTGCTGACCATGCTGTTGGCGGGCATGGTGCTATCCAATCTCGTGGAAGAAAAAGGCAACAAGGTCATTGAGATTCTTGCCGCCGCCATTCCGATGGATGCAGTGTTTCTCGGCAAACTCTTTGCCATGCTGGGGGTTTCTCTGGTCGGTATCGCGGTGTGGACGGCGGTGGGTGGCGCGCTGTTCGCGCTGGCCGGACACAGCCTTCCCGCCCTTCCCGTCCCCGCGGTCGGCTGGCCCCGCTTTCTGCTGCTGGGTGTCGCCTATTTCGGTATGGCCTATCTGCTGCTGGGCTCGATCTTCCTTGCGATCGGGGCGATGGCGGCCACCGTGCGCGACGTGCAAACGCTTTCGATGCCGGTCACCATGCTGCAACTGATCGTGTTCTTCTTTGCCAGCTACGCCCTGACCCAGCCCGACGGACCGGTGGAATGGGCCGCTATCGCATTTCCCCTCAGTTCACCGTTCGCCATGCTGGCTCGCGCCGCCCGCGAACCTGCGTTGTGGCCGCATATCGCGGCGTTGCTGTGGCAGGCATTGGCCGTGGGTATATTCGTCCGCACAGGCGCCGCGATGTTCCGGCGGCGGGTAATGAAATCGGCGGGCGCCCGCGGGAAACGCGGTGGGCTGGGTTCTGCGCTGCGAAACCTGTTCGCCCGCACCCCTGATGAGGCCCAACCCGCTGATAAAGTTAGCGCCCAGCCGCGCTGATGCGCGCCTAGGCTGGGACGAAGCGTATCAGCCCCACCCCGCGCCCATCGTCTGGCCGGCGTGTGGCCCTGTGCCCGGCGACGCCAGAAGAGCACGATGGCCGGGCCGGGCTCTCCACCCGGCCCCACCACAAACCCTCTCACGCGTCGAAGGTTAATCCATTGAACTGCGAGGAATTGTGGGCCCGAACCGCATTACCCTGCTGCAAGACCCCCACCAGTCGGGCCAGTTCTTCGAACCGAAAAGTGTGGTCCAGCACCAGCCCATAGGCATTGCGTCCCCGCCAGCGAATACGGCCAGTCAACGAAGGCAATTGTTCCGCATTAATCCGAACAACCTGATCAATCGCGAGGCGCGCGGTGCAATCGATCCGCATTCCGTATTGCGAGAGATTACGGATCGTCACATCGGCAATGCGCCCGTCCAACGTGCTCAATTCCGCAGGAAGCTGGATCTCCAACCGTACCGGTCGTTTGGGGTAAGCACTCGCCCCACCGATCAACTCCGGCAGTTCCACCGGATTCCTGAAACGGAAACCGGCGTGGCCATCACGTTCCCAGACCACTTCCATCGCATGACAATCGCCATTAGGCAGTTCCAGCGTGAAGTCCTTACCCGGTGGCAAGGCATGAAAAATCTGCGCCCTCACCCCGCCGACGGATGCATCCCGCAGGATACACATATATTCGCCATTCGGTGCGATCAATTTTGCTGCGCGTATCAAAAGAGTAAATCGCGCATCGCGACGATTATCCATTGTTGGAATATCGTCAGTATTCTCAGACCCGCTCAGCGGTTGTTCTGCCCCCGTCAAATTGGCCTACTCCAATTGCCCGTCCAGTCACCCGGCCAGCACCCGTTACTTATCGGGGCATACCATCCAACTCCTAAAGTATAACTAATGTCGCCGATGGGAAATTTATTTTTACAAGAATGCCAGAAAAGTTTCCTAAAATTACCGCGATCTCTCACAATAATCCCGCATCAACAATGACTTAAGCGTCAAAAACCTTCCCCGGATTCATGATACCGGCCGGATCGATCGCACGTTTGATCGCCCGCATGACATCGACGGCTTCACCATGTTCTTCAATCAGATATCCCTTCTTCCCCATGCCTATGCCGTGTTCGCCAGTACAGGTTCCGCCATGGGCCAGGGCCAGTTCCACAATCTGTTCCGACAGCGCCTTCACTTTCGCCACTTCGTCGGCAGATTCAGGATCGAACACCAGCACGACGTGAAAATTGCCATCGCCAACATGGCCTACGATCGGTCCGATCAGGCCGCTCGCATCGACAGCCGCGCGGGTCTGCGTAATGCATTCACACAGGCGTGAGATCGGCACGCAGACATCGGTCGATATGGCCGTACCACCCGGACGCAACGCCATATCCGCATAGAGCGCCTTGTGTCGCGCCTCCCACAGTGCGGTGCGCTCTTCGGTATTGGTCGTCCAGCGGAACCCATCGCCCCCCTGTGCCGCGGCGATCTCGCCAAACTGGGTGGACTGTTCCGCCACCCCTGCCGGTGTCCCGTGAAATTCCAGGAACAGTGTCGGGCGTTCGGCCAGCTTCGTACCGGAATACTGGTTGACGGCCCGAATCTGCAATTCATCCACCAGCTCGATCCGCGCAACGGGAATGCCAAGCTGGATCGTCTGGATCACCGTATCCACGGCCCCGCGCAGCGTTTCGAATTCGCAGACGCCGGAAGAAATGGCTTCAGGCTGACCATAAAGGCGCACCGTCACTTCGGTAATAATGCCCAGCGTCCCTTCCGAACCGACAAACAGCCCTGTCAGGTCATAACCTGCCGACGATTTTCGCGCCCGCCCACCCGTGTGGATAATGCGCCCGTCCGGCAGAACCACGGTCAGCCCAAGGACATTCTGACGCATGGTGCCATAACGCACGGCGTTGGTCCCGGATGCGCGTGTTGCCGCCATCCCGCCGATTGTTGCATCGGCGCCGGGATCGATCGGAAAAAACAGCCCGGTGTGACGCAGTTCCTCGTTCAACTGCTTGCGTGTCACCCCCGGCTCAACCGTGCAGTCGAGATCTTCTTCGCTGACGCGCAACAGGTGGTTCATCTGCGACAGATCGATGCAGACACCGCCGTGCAGTGCGAGAAAATGCCCTTCGAGCGAGGTTCCGACACCGTAGGGAATGATGGGAATCTGGTGTGCTGCGCAATGCCTGACCGCCGCGGCCACTTCCTCGGTCGAATGCGGATAGATGACCGCATCCGGCAACATTGCGGGAAAGAACGTTTCCGCCCTGCCATGATGTTCCCGCACGGCGTGCCGGTCACTGAAGCGGTCACCAAACATCGCGCGCAGCCCATCCAACGCAAGGCCTGTTGTCGCCGCTACTTCGCCCATCATCTGTCCTTCCAAACACCCTGGCCGTCCATCAGCGCTGACAATTCATACGCTGCGGCTGGGCGCACTATGGGTACCGCATCGGGCCCGGCTGTACACGGATAATGACCGCGACAGATCCGGTCTCATTGCGTTGATTTTCGTGCCGATATGTCCGGTGATAATGGGGCAAGCACCGCAACCCTGTGGTGCGGGCGGCGGGACTCGAACCCGCACGTCCAAAGGACAGGGGATTTTAAGTCCCCGGCGTCTACCATTCCGCCACGCCCGCGCCATTGATTGCCTTCCGGCAACGCCCGGCTAGCCCGCCACGGGCAGCATCGCAATGTCAAAACCGGCAGGGTGACAAACTGCGCTATCGCGAATGCCGCCCTCGCGAGGAGAAAAGACGAAAAACAGCCATACCGGCGAACAGACCCACCAGAAAAATCGTCGCATCGGCTGGCAACAGCGCCAGCATGGCGAAAGCCGGGCCCGGGCATATACCCGCAATACCCCAGCCCACCCCGAAGAGCGCAGCGCCAGCAACAAGACGCAAGTCGATATCTTTCCGCGTTGGCAGAACGAACTTCTCTGCCAGCAACGGGCGGAGCAGCCTGCGCTGCATGCGCCAGGCCAGCATCATGACTGCCACAGCTGCCGCCATCACGAACACCAGTGTCGGATCCCAGCGCCCGCCAACATCGAGAAAACCGCGCACCCGAACGGGGTTTGTCATCCCTGACACCGCCAGTCCGGCACCGAACAGGATACCCGTCAACAGCGCAAGAACAGCCCGCATCATCCGGCAACCTTCAGCATATCCAATACGGCCACGGTCACCATACCGGTACAGATGAAGACGATTGTCGCGACAATAGAACGCGCCGAGAGACGCCCTATACCACACACCCCATGTCCGCTGGTGCATCCCGAGCCGAGACGCGTGCCCAACCCCACCAGAACACCTGCGACCAGAAGGTAAGGCCAATCGGCAACCGCCCCTAGGCCAAGCCCCGTGAGCGCATATACCAACCCTGCCCCAAGAGGCAGGCCAAGGATGAACAGCACCGCCATGCCGCGCGGCGGGCCATCGTCAGCAAGGCCAAAGGCCCTTGCCGCAAGGCCCGATACACCGGCGATGCGCCCCAGTCCGATAAGCACGAGCGCGGCGGCGAGGCCAATAAGCGCCCCGCCCGCCAGACCCGCTGCCGGATCAGCCCCCGGAAAACCCGGCAAGGTCGACCACGCAGGGGCCAGCGTCATTTGGGGATGAGCCGCAAAGCGCGATAGCGTTGGTTAGTCGGTGTTGAGCCGATCACGGATTTCCTTACCCGCCTTGAAGTACGGCACCCGTTTGGCCGGAACATCCACGGATGTGCCGGTACGCGGATTGCGCCCCTTGCGGGCATCGCGATCCCGTATCGAAAACGCACCAAATCCACGCAATTCCACACGGCCCCCTTCGGCCAGCCGCTGGGATATTTCATCGAAGAAGATATGGACAACCTGTTCCACCTCTTCCGCCCTCAACTCCGGATTATCCCGGGCAAGGGATTCCACCAATTCAGATCTGATCATCGCAATCCTCCACGACTGCGTATCCTGACCGAAGCCGGACCCTGGCGCCCAGCCTCGCATCACACCATCGATCACAGCACTGCGACCGGGGCCGGAGACTGCCAGACAGGAGCGAAAATCGCAATTGTTTCGCGAGATTTATTTTTACTATCGCAATATTGCTTGCCGCTTGCGCAATAACACGCGTGCCGGCGCTGTACTTTCGTACAGCGTCATACCGGAAAAACGCAAAAAAGTGCGGAAACAGGCCTGTGTAGAGCCAATTTATGCGAGACGCTTACACAGGCGCAGAGAGGTCTGATAATTCCATTGCACTGCTCGTTTCTCCTTCCAGAGAACGGCCTGCAGTAACTATGCACAACCGTATCCGTGGTGGGCAACGCATTGAACGCTCGCGTTGTTTGCGATTACAGCGCAGAAGAGGCAGATAAATATCGCCAGGAACAGACGAAAAAGGGGAACCGATGAAAGACATCTCCAGCTGGAACGAGGGTGACTGGATCGCGGCGATCGCCGCTGCCGCCCTGTTTGCTGTTCTTGCCATCGGTGGGCTGATCGCAACGCGCAACAGCGAAGAAGTGGTTGGCCATCCGCGCGGTTTGTTCGTCCTGTTCTATGCGGAAATGTGGGAACGGTTTTCCTATTACGGGATGCGCGCGCTGCTCATCCTTTACCTGACGAAGTTCTGGCTGTTTTCGGACGGCAAATCGAACCTTATCTACGGCGCCTATACCAGTCTGGTCTATATCACCCCGGTGCTTGGCGGCTATCTCGCCGATCGCTGGCTTGGGCAACGCAAGGCCGTGCTGTTCGGTGGCATCGTGCTGGCGCTGGGCCATCTTTTCATGGCCTACGAAGGCATGCATGGGGCAACCGATCCGCTGATCAAACAAGCCGATCCGGCAATCAACGTCTTCTGGCTGGCGTTGGCGCTGATCATTGTCGGTTCGGGCTTCCTCAAAGCGAATATTTCCGTGATCGTTGGCCAGCTCTATCGCATGACGGATACCCGCCGCGATGCCGCCTATACGATCTTCTACATGGGCGTGAACACCGGTGCGGCGCTGGGCACGATCCTGGTCGGCTATCTGGGCGAAACCATCGGCTGGGCATGGGGCTTCGGCCTCGCCGGGATCGGCATGGTTTTCGGCCTCATCATTTTCGTTGTGGGCAAGGCCGCGCTGAAGGGGCAGGGCGAACCGCCGGTGCCGCTGGCGCCCGTACGTGAAATAACGCTCTACGCCACCGGCGCGGCCGCTGTTGTCGTGATCTGGCTGCTGATCCAGTATCAGGGCGTCATCCAGAACCTGTTGATCGTCTGCGGCATCGCCATGCTGGGCTACACACTTTACGAGGCGCTCAAGCTGCCCAAGGAACCGCGCGAACGCATGTTTGCGATCCTGTTTCTGATCGCGCTGAACCCGATTTTCTGGGGCCTGTTCGAACAGGCCGGCGGCAGCCTCAGCCTCTATACGGACCGGTTCGTGGACCGGCAGGGTGTACCGACCAGCCTGTTCCAGTCGATCAACCCGATTTACATCGTCATTCTTGGGCCCGTTTTTGCAGCCTTGTGGGCCTATCTCGGCAAGCGCGGACTGGAACCGTCAGCGCCGGCGAAATTCGGGCTGGCGCTGGTGCAGGTTGGCCTGTCCTTCCTCGTCTTTGTCTGGGGCGCACGGGCGGTGGGCATGGACGCGATGACGCCGGTCATCTTCGTCTTCCTCATCTATCTGCTGGCCACCACGGGCGAGCTTTGCCTTTCCCCTGTAGGCCTGTCCGCCATGACCCGTCTGGCGCCGCTCCATCTCGGCAGCTTCATCATGGGCGCATGGTTTTACATGAGCGCGGTGGGCAATTTCGTGGCGGGCAAGATCGGCGAGGCGACCGGCGGCGAAAGCGGCGAAATGTCGAAGGAACTGACCTTGTCGATATACAACCAGATTGGCTGGATCACGATCGGCGTCGCGGTGGTGGTGCTCCTGCTGTCCCCGATCGTCAAACGCTGGATGCACGTCGATACGCTGGGTGATCGCAATGTCGATAACGACCTCCTGGGGCAGGAAGAAATCGGTGAGCCGCAAGCTGCGGGCATCCGGCCGCAAACCGGCCCCAACCCCTGACATAAAGGCGCATCGTCATCGCGGTGGGAGAAGGCATGAAGGATCCTGCGCTGACATCCCTGCTGGCCGCGTGCATCAGCTTTGTTGGCAGCCACTTCGTGCTGTCACACCCCTTGCGCGCTCCGCTGATTGGCAAGCTGGGCGAAAAGGGCTTCCTCGGTCTCTATTCGCTGGTCAGCCTTGCCACCTTTGCATGGATGGTCCTGGCTTTTCGCGCAGCCTGGGGCACCGGGGCGCCCCTGTGGAACGGCATGGCGGATCTCCCCTGGGCCATCGCCAGTGCGATCACGTTGGTGGCGCTGGTGCTGTTCATCGGATCGCTGCGGGGTAATCCCGCCTTGCCTGACACGCCCGCCGCCACAGTTTCCGCCGCCAAAGTACACGGCGTGTTCGCGATCACGCGTCATCCGATGATGTGGGGTTTCGCGCTTTGGGGCTTCGCTCACATCCTTGTCATGCCTACTGCGCGGTCCTTCGTGCTTGCCGGTGCAATCATCGTGCTCGCCCTGCTGGGCGCGCACCTGCAGGATCGCAAGAAAGCGGCCGCCCTGGGCACGGCCTGGAACAACTGGACCGCGCAGACCAGTTATTGGCCGCGTTGGTCGCGGCTGCCCGCAGCCGGGATCGGCTTATGGTTGGTGGCGCTGATTCTGTGGCTTGGCATAACCTGGCTGCACAAGCCCGCGAACGGGTTCGCAGCAGGCATCTGGCACTGGCTCTGAACGGTTGGGCAGGCCCGTCAGGCCCGGGCTTCTTCCACACCCGCACTGTTATGGCGCAGCGCCTTCAGCACCGTGTCGACGATCTGCGGCGCGTTCAATCCCGCCTCGTCATACTGGCGGTCGGGGGTGTCGTGATCCTGAAACACGTCGGGCAAACGCATGGTGCGGATTTTCAGGCCGGTATCGGTCAGACCTTCATCGCTCGCCAATGTCAGGACATGCGCACCCAGCCCGCCGATGCTGCCCTCCTCGATCGTCACAACCACTTCGTGGGTTGCGATCAGGCGGCGGATCAGTTCTGAATCGAGCGGCTTGGCGAAGCGCAGATCGGCAACGGTGGTCGACAATCCCTTCGCATCCAGTTGATCTGCCGCCTTGAGGCTTTCGGCAAGGCGCGTCCCCAGAGAAAGCAACGCCACCTTGCTGCCTTCGCGCACGATCCGGCCCTTGCCGACCGGCAGCAGTTCCGGCGTTTCAGGCAGGGGCACGCCCGTCCCCGCCCCGCGCGGATAGCGAAAGGCAATCGGCCCCTGATCATATTCGGCGGCGGTGTAGGTCATATGGACCAGTTCCGCTTCGTCCGCAGGGGCCATCACCACCATATTCGGCAGTGTGGCAAGATAGGTTATGTCAAAACTGCCAGCGTGCGTCGCCCCATCCGCACCGACAAGTCCGGCACGATCGATCGCAAAGCGCACCGGCAGGTTCTGGATGCAGACATCGTGCACCACCTGATCGAACGCGCGCTGCAGGAACGTGGAATAGATCGCCGCAAACGGACGCATGCCTTCTGCCGCAAGGCCTGCAGCGAAAGTTACGGCATGCTGTTCCGCAATCCCCACATCGAAGGCGCGGTCGGGATGCGCGCGGGCAAATTTATCCACCCCGGTGCCCGACGGCATCGCTGCGGTAATCGCACAGATACGCGGATCGCTGTCCGCCAGCCGGGCCAGCGTTTCGCCGAACACATTCTGATAGGCGGGAGGGCCACCGGTGCTTTTCTTCTGTTCGCCCGTGATAACGTCGAACTTCTGGACGCCGTGATACTTGTCTTCCGCCGCTTCGGCAGGGGCGTAACCCTTGCCCTTCTGCGTCACCACATGGACGAGAATCGGCCCTTCCGCCGCATCGCGGACATTCTGCAGCACCGGGATCAGGGCATCGAGATCGTGCCCGTCAATCGGCCCCACGTAATAGAAGCCCAATTCTTCGAACAGGGTGCCGCCCATCGCCATGCCACGGGCGAATTCATCGGTCTTGCGCGCGGCAACATGCAGGGGTCGGGGCAGGCGGCGGGCAAACTTCTTCGCCAGTTCCCGCAGGCCCAGGAACCGCCCGCTGGAGACCAGCCGGGCGAGATAGGCGGAAAGTCCACCGACCGGCGGAGCGATCGACATATCGTTGTCGTTGAGAATAACGACCAGCCGGTTGCCTGCCTGTTCGGCGTTGTTCATCGCTTCGTAGGCCATGCCCGCGCTCATCGCGCCATCGCCGATCACCGCGATCCCCTTGCCGGGTTTTCCCGCCATTTTGTTGGCAATGGCAAATCCCAGCGCCGCCGAAATGGAAGTGGAGGAATGCGCCGTTCCGAACGGATCGTATTCGCTTTCGCTGCGCTTTGTGAACCCGGACAGCCCACCGCCCTGACGAATCGTACGAATCCGGTCACGCCGGCCGGTGATGATCTTGTGGGGGTAGGCCTGATGGCCAACGTCCCAGACCACGCGGTCTTCCGGCGTATTGAACACATAGTGCAACGCGACCGTCAGTTCGACAACGCCCAGACCAGAGCCGAGATGGCCGCCCGTCTGGCCGACAGCCGCGATCATTTCCGCGCGCAGTTCCGCCGCGAACTGGCGCAGTTGTGACGGCTCGAGCTTCCGCAAATCCGCTGGAATCAGAACGCGATCAAGCAAGGGGGTGGCCGGGTTATCGGTCATCGCCGGGCGCTTACACTGCAAAACCCTGCCTGTCGATGAACAGTAACCGGCAGAAAATTATACTGCGCAGGCATTGCACAGCCCGCGCAATTCCACCACCGGTCGGACATCCGCAAAGCCGGCCTGCTGGCCCGCCTTGCGCAGGGCGCCGGTCAGCCCATCGTCATCCACATGGATCGCCTGTCCGCATTTATCGCAGATCAGGAAAATGCAATCATGGCGGCATCCCGGATGCACATTGGCCAGATAGGCGTTCGCGCTTTCAATCCGGTTGGCCAGATTGGTGCGCACGAACAGGTCGAGAATGCGATAGACGCTGTTGGCCGCCACCCGTTTCCCGCGCAGGGCGGAAAGCTGTTCCGCAACATCATAGGCCGAGGCGGGTTTTTCCGCCGTTGCCAGCGCCCGGAACACGTCCGCACGCATATCGGTCCACTGTTCGCCCGCATTGGTCAGAACCGCGCGCGCGGCATCGACCAGCCCGTCGCCCGATATTTCACTGTGATGATGATGCCCAGCCATAAGACCAACATAGGCATGCATGGCCGCAGGGGCAATCAACCGCTGACAAAGACCATACGGCAAAAGGGGCCATGCTGGCGGCGGCGAGCAAAGAAGGCCAGACATGCCCTCACCCCGCGTCAGACGGCGGCCGCGCCCGCCGCGTTGAGGAAATGGAGGAGAACAATCACCGCACCGGCGCCGAAGCCGAATGCGAAATTGCGATATACATCGTCTTTAACCCGGATCATGGCAATCAATCCGTCTGCTGTTTTTCCAAAAGGCGTGCCGCACCAGATGCACTGGCGCGGCTTGCCCTTGCCTGAACTCGCCGGAAGGCAGGCGTTCACCTGCCCTCTAGTGGCCCAGATCTGAAGTTCGCAGCATGGTCAGGCACGCGCTGAGCGCATTTCAAATCCACCACACTAGCGATCAGTGGCGGAAATGGCGCATCCCGGTGAAGACCATGGCAAGGCCGGCTTCGTCGGCGGCCTTGATCACTTCCTCGTCACGGATGGAACCGCCCGGCTGGATCACTGCGGTGGCACCAGCCTCGACCGCCGCGAGCAAGCCGTCGGCAAACGGGAAGAACGCATCGGATGCAACCGCGCTGCCCACGGTGCGCGGTGCGGCCCAGTCGTGCTGTTCAGCCGCTTCGCGCGCCTTGATTGCAGCGATGCGGGCGCTGTCACGGCGGTTCATCTGACCCGCGCCGATCCCGGCCGTGGCCCCATCCTTCACATAAACGATCGCGTTCGACTTCACATGCTTGGCGACGGTCCAGGCGAACAGGCAATCCTGCAGTTCCTGTTCGGTCGGCGCGCGCTTCGTCACGACCTTGAGCATATCGGGGGTGATGTGCCCGTTATCGCGATCCTGCACCAGCAGGCCACCTGCGATCACCACTTGGTTGACGCCCGCCCGCAACGGATCGGGCAGCCCATCGGTGATCATCAGACGCAGATTCTTCTTGCGGGCGAAAGCCGCGCGTGCCGCGTCGTCTGCCCCGGGGGCAACCACCACTTCGGTGAAGATTTCGCAGATCGCTTCGGCTGTCGGCCCGTCAAGCGGCACGTTGGTGGCGACAATGCCACCAAATGCCGAGACGGAATCGCACGCCAGCGCATCGTTCCACGCGTCCAGCAGGGTGCCGCGTTGCGCGACGCCGCACGGGTTGGCATGCTTCACGATCACCACCGCCGGATCGCCGCCTGCGAATTCCGCCGCCAGTTCGAGCGCGGCGTTGGCATCGTTATAATTGTTGTAGGACAGTTCCTTGCCCTGCACCTGTTCCGCCTGCGCAACGCCGCTGCCGAACGGGGTTTCAGGCACGTAAAGCGCGGCTTCCTGATGCGGATTTTCGCCATAGCGCAAAGTCGTGACCAGACGGCTGGCCATTGTGCGGCGTTCGGGGAATTTTTCCCCCTGATCGACTTTCGCAAACCATTGGCTGATCGCCGAATCGTAGGCCGCTGTTGCAGCAAAGGCTTTTGCCGCCAGCTTCTTGCGGAATTCCAGCGTGGTCGCCCCGCCCTTATCGGCCAGTTGGCCAAGCAGCGTGGCATAATCGGCCGGATCGGTGACAATCGCCACAAACGCGTGATTCTTGGCGGCAGAACGCACCATCGACGGCCCGCCAATATCGATATTCTCGATCACTTCATCGCGTTCCGCGCCCTTGGCCACGGTCTGCTGGAACGGGTAGAGATTGACCACCACGAGATCGATCGCCCCAATGGCGTGATCGGCCATGGCCTTGGCATGGTCCGCATTATCGCGCACCGCCAGCAGGCCGCCATGGACCATCGGGTGCAGCGTTTTGACACGGCCATCCATCATTTCGGGAAAACCGGTGATGTCGGACACGTCCTTCACGTCCAGCCCGGCATCGCGCAGCGCCTTGGCTGTGCCGCCAGTGGACACCAGTTCGACCCCGAGTCGGGCCAGTTCCCGCCCCAGTTCGACCAAGCCGCTTTTGTCGGACACCGAAAGCAGTGCCCGCTTAATCTGAATTTCCGCCATTGCGGTACTACCCCATTTTCTTGAGCAGCCACGAGAAATTCCCGCCGCCGCGTGAAATCATCCCAGCCATGACAAGCTGTTGGATCGGCTGTGGCCTGCCACTGCCGTCCGACCAGAGGCTCTCTTCTATCGAAAGTTCCACGTCGTCAACGCCACTCGCGACAAATTGCCAATAGCTGCCATCGGGCAGGGCCAGCCCCGCCCCTTTCCGGTTTTCGGAGAGGCCCACTTCCACACCGGGCCCGATGTGAAAGCGGATCGCGAAACTGATCTTCCCGCGCTTGCCCCTGCGCCCTTCAGGCATGAGCACATCTTCGCCGCGCAGTTCGCTGCCATCATCGCGTAGAAGCACAATACGGCGATGTATCAGACCATACCGCGCGACATAGCCATCGTGGCTGGCTTCGATACGGGTTGCGCCCGACCCTTCCAGTTCGAGCGTGCGGCGATCGACCTCGACTTCGCCAACGCCGCCGCCCAGTTTGCCGTTGATCAGCACCGCGGTGGAATTCACGTCATCCAGCACCAGCGTCGAATGGGCGGCGGTAGCGCGCAGGCCCTGTTCGATTCGCATCGGAATTTGTCCGCCGGCGAGCGCGGCGCCCCCGCAGTTCACAATGATCCGCTGTCCGCCATGGGACAGTTCCAAGGCCAGCGTCGACGCACACCCGGCGCGGGCATGACGTGCCAGCGGCGGCGGGGCCGCATCGAATTGCAGCAGGGTCTTGCCTGCGGAAACGCGCTGATAACCCCATTGGCGCACATCGCGCAGCGGCCGGGCCCGTACGCCCGTGGCCTCGACCAGCGCAGCCACACGATCGGGCCAGACCGCGCCCGCCCCCTGCCAGTTGCCCAGCCCGCCATCGCCATGCACCAGCGCCAGCAGGGGCGGCACGAGCATGCCCAGCATGACCTCGATCGCCTGCGGTGGATCGACGCGGATCGCGCGATAACAGGCATGCAATTCGACCAGCAGGCCAATTGCGTCCATCTGGTCGAGCGGGCTGCGCGACAGCACGCCACCATCATCCCCCACCAGATCACCCAGCGCACGGATCAGCCCCGCTTCACCGAACAGGCGCCGAGGCCGCCCATCGGGCAGCAGAACGCCCGCAGCGGTGATGGCAGCCCATCCCGCCACTTCCGCCAGCCGGTCTTCCGCCTTGCCGATATTGCGATCCAGCCAGCGGGCCGTCACCGCCATTTCCGCCAGCATGCGCGAACGCAGAACCTTGTCATGGCCCGACAGGAGAAGCGGCGCGTAGACGAACCAGTTCAGCAACCGGAGACCGGCATTGCCGACCTTCCACGAAGCCCCCTTGCCCGGCTTCCCGCTGGCATCCAGCCACGATGCAAGAATGCGTTCCGCCGTTGCGGTGCATTGTTCGCGTGGTGCCGAAGCCGCGAGATCCGCCAGCCAGGTAAACCCATGCACGGTCCGTTCGAACGGCGGCGTCAGCTTGGCAGCGGGGCTGAAATCGATCTGGGCAATCGGAGCCTTGACCCCGTTGATGAGAAAATGCCCGGCGCGCAGGGCCACCCCCGCCGCGCGATCGCCCACCAGCGGGCTTTCCACCGTGGCCAGCAGGCGTGTCTTGGTGGCCTTGCGAAACGGCGAACAGAGCACCGGACCCGGCACGCCCATGCGATAGGCGAAGCGCATGAACCGCTCCGTCGTGCCCAGCGAATCCGGCGCGAATTCCGCCAGAGCCAGGGCCCGGCCCGGTTCGATCAATGTCCCGCGATCGTCTTTCCCGTCACCTGCCGCGGAATGAGACCGCGCAAGCGGTTCATCCAACTGTGCCAGCGGTATGGCCATCGCTCCCTCCGAACCCGTGCGAGGGCTGCCGTTCACATCGTCGCGGCGCAGTGCCGATTGGTTCTGCGTCGCGGCGTCGTTCACTCACGGCCGCCTTTCAGTGCAACGATGTTCGGCGCATATTGATCCGGGCCACCTTTGAAAGCGGCGGAACCCGCCACCAGCACATCGGCCCCGGCATCCACGCATTGCCGCGCGATTTCGGGATTGACCCCGCCATCCACCTCGAGATGAATGGCACGACCGGTCTTGTCGATCATCTTGCGCACAGCCTCGATCTTGCGAAGCTGGCTGGAAATGAAGCTCTGCCCGCCAAAGCCGGGATTAACGCTCATCACCAGAACCAGATCGATCTCGTCGATCAGGTAATCCAGCATTTTGGCCGGGGTTGCAGGATTGAGCGAAATACCCGCCTTCTTGCCCAGCCCCTTGATCGCCTGCACCGTGCGATGCACATGCGGCCCGGCTTCGGGGTGGACCGTGATGATATCCGCGCCCGCTTCGGCGAATGCTTCGAGGTAGGCGTCCACGGGGGAAATCATCAGATGCACATCGAACGGCTTGTCCGACCATCTGCGGATCGCCTTCACCACATTGGGGCCGATTGTGAGATTGGGGACAAAATGCCCATCCATCACATCGACATGAATCCAGTCGGCGCCGGCTTCGTCAATTGCGCGCACTTCTTCACCCAACCGGGCAAAATCGGCAGAAAGGATCGAGGGAGAGATTAAGGGAGTTATGGCCATCTTGGCACCTTGCCTATCCACCAGCCCTTGTGTCCACAAGAACAGCAACCTGCGTTTTCCACACAAGATATCGCGACCACCCCTCCCTTAACGGGACACAGCAGGCAATTCAGTCGCTATTCAGTGGCCGAACTTTACTTCGCCCGGTGAAAAGGAGATGTACCGAGAATGCGTAAACTGCTGACCGCTTCTGCCCTCGCGCTGACCCTTGGCAGCCTCGTGGCCACTGCGGCCCCGGCAGCCGCGCAGTATCGTCAGGAAATTTCGAACGATATGCGCCAGTGCGCCGGCAACAACGGTCCCGCCATCAAGGTGACGGTGCATGGCATTCGTGCCGGCAGCGGGGTCGTGCGCGTGCAAAGCTATCGCGCGACCAATGCCGACTGGATGGCCAAGGGCCGCTGGATCAACCGCATCGAAGCACCCGCCCGCGCCGCGAGCATGACCTTCTGTGTCCCTCTGCCGGATGCGGGCACATACGGGATTGCCGTGCGTCATGATGTGAACGGCAATGGCAAGACCGACATCAGCCGCGATGGCGGCGCCATGTCGAACAACCCCAGCATCAACATCCTGAATCTCGGCAAGCCGAGCTACAAGAAAGTTGGCGTGGCGGTGAATAACGGCGTGACCCCGATCACGATCAATATGCGCTACATGTAACCGCGACGGGCGCACAGACGCACGTCAGCCCATTGGCTTGGCCCGGGTAACCAGTTCGCGCACCAGCACGAGATCATCCACTTTGTCCACATCGACAGCGGCGAGGCCATTGCGTGCGGGAACAGCGGCGGCGTCAATGCCGATCCGCCTGCCCAGCCGGGCAATCGCCGCGCCCAGTGTCAGCTTGCCGCGCGCATAATCCCACAAGACACGCGGGCCCAACCGCGCGGCGATCCGCCACGGCCGCTTGCGGTTGGCCTCCACTTCGCGCCAGGTGGCAATCGCCCCGCCTGCCGCCGGTGTCGCCAGCAGGAACAGGTTGCACCCGGACCATTGGCCGTCGGCAAAGCGCAGCCACGTGCGCCGCGTATCGGGCACCGCGCTTTCCACCACATCGCGCCGGGCAAGCAGCACGGTGACATCGGCCTGCGTCGGACTGTCCGCCACGAACTGTTCCACCCATTCCGGCTGCAACAGGGCATGATCGGCGGTGGTGACCAGCATCGGCGCGCCCAGCAAGGCAAACCCGCGCTCGACGCTGCCGCTCGGCCCGCTTTCCGGCGGGACGAGTTCCGCGCCCAGAGCCTGCGCCAATGCGACGACATCGGGGGCGTCCGCCGCCACCGCGATCCGTTCCACACCGGCAGCGCGCAAGGCCGCGTATACGCGGGCCAGCAAGGGCACCCCGGCCACTTCGACCAGCGCCTTGTGCGCCACACCTTCGGCCAGCGCGACCGGGTCTTGCGCGCCCTGACGCGACCCGGCCAGAATCAGGGCAGATGGCAGGTCGCTCATACCCGCTGCCTGCGCCGTTCGCGCCAGACCCGCCACAACACGCCCGGCGTCGCCAGCAGCGGATGGCGTTCACGCCACGGTGTCAGGGCGATTTTCACCCCGGTGTGCCGTTCGACTTTCCACGCGGCATAGCGCGCAGCGCCGTCGAAGGTGGTGGTGGCCCGCACCAGTCGCACCAGATTGTACGGTTTTCCTAACCGCCTGCGCCGCGCCCACCAGCGCCGGATAGCACCACGTTCCGCCGCTGGCATGGCCGGAGAAAGCACATTGTCATCGCGGGTGAACGGGATGCCGGCATGGTCCAGCGCCACCGGCAGCAGGCCATCGAAATGCACCGGATTGGCGGCGAGGATCGTGTCTTCGCGTCCCGGCTTCTCCACCCGAAATTCGGCCTGATAGGTCGCGCGGAATAGCGCGCGCCAATAGTCTTCCGGTGCACCGCGGTCCGGACCCAGCGCCACGGCCAGTCGCGCCGCCGTGACAATGGCCCCGGTGATAGCGTCCAGAACCTGCGCCCGCGCCGTATCATCGCGTGACCATGCCAGTGCACAGGGTTGCACAAATCGCGCCCAGATCGTGGTGTCGAGCAGATCGCCCGATGCCGCCGCCGCGAATGTCGCCAGCGCCATCGTGGCAACCTTGGCCCGCAGCACGCGGCCATCGTGATCCCATTCGTGGTAGCTGACCCGGGGCCAGATGCCGCTTTCCCTGGGGCCGGGCAGAAGGACGTAGAAATCCAGCACGCCTTCGAGTTCGCCAGTGCGCAAGTTGGACCCGTAAAACAGCACGGCGAGCGCCCCTGCATCCTGCGCGAGTTTCCCCGCGAACGCACGAACCGGCTCTGCCATGGCGGCGTCGAGCGCGGTCGAAACCCGCGCCGCGAGCAGGCCCGGTTCGGATACGCCCGGTTCGGATACGGAATGCCCCATCGGCAATCAGGGGACGATGAACTGGATCTTGGGGCCCATGCGCAAGTGATAACGGCCCGCCGGGAACGCTTCGCCATCGAGAATGAAGCTGTCGTCCACTTCGACGAGTGCTTCCTCCACCGAACCACGATGCACGCCGAGCTTGGCAAAGCCCGGGCGATCCCAGCCGGTGATAAGCCCCGGAACCAGCGCCACCACCCGGCGCAACGGCGCATCGAGCAGCACGTAACGGATACCCGGACGGGGCCGCCCGAACGGATTCAGCCCGGCAGGGAAACGCTGCAGCGTGGAAAAGGCCATGGCATAACGGCTGTCGCGTCGACCATGGCCGGAATGAGCGATTTCAACCCGTTCCTCACCCCCGAAAATGCGCATGCGGGTAACATTCCGCCACGGCGATGCCCCCAGCCCGAACAACGCCTGCGCCACACCGGCCGCCGCCGTCAGGCCCACGGCAAAGCTGTTGAAAGCACCCAGCCGATGCGCCGTCTGTCCATCCTGCGTCGCGATTGTGAAAATTCCCGCGCCAAAGACATAGCCCAGCACAGGCACCCCCTGCCCGTCAGCCTGTTCAACCAGGATCGGTCGCCGTTCGATAACGTGGCCTTTTGCCGCCGCTGCCAGCGCCTCGGACAAAGACCAGTGATTGGGCAGTTCGAGATCGACGGCCAGGGCATTGGTCTTGCCTTTGGGCAGCACGATCAGGTGCGGCCAGCGATCCCCGAAAATCGTCGCCCCGCAGGTCAGCACGTCGCGCACGGTGCCATCGCCACCGTCCACCACCAGAAGATCGATCCCGCGTTCGGCGAAACCGGCCAACACGCGCACCAGCTCGGTCCGTGTCGGCGGGCTGGCGGTGATGATGTTCGGCTGCCCATCGAGTTCGGGCATATGGCCCTTGTTGCGATGGCTGCGCGGATTGCGGATAACCCCGACCAGAGGCGCAGCCGGCACCGAGCCACCTCGCGGCCCGGACGAAGCACCTTGCGCCCCCGCCCGGACGGCAAGCGACCGTGGCAGGCCGCCAAACTGGTAGATCGATCCTTCCATCAGACCCGCTATATCGATGCTGCACGCGCGAAAAACTACCGTTTTTTTACAGAATTATGGTTTTTTGCGCGCTTCAGGCATCGGGGATTACACATAACATACTGATATAACGTTATTATTTTCCAACCCCACATTTACAGCAGCGTAAATGCACACAACAGCGCGCCATTGTCATAACCGGCAGCACACCTTAGGCGATAGGCACCATCACGACAGGCAACAGCGCGATCATGAAACCCGACAACACCAAACCCGCCAGTCAGACGGTGGGGCAGAACCCGACCTTGCTGTGGGGCCTGACAACAGCGGAACGCACCCGTCGCCTCGCCCGCAGCATTGCCTTGCGAGAAGACGCTAGTGCCCCGATCGTGATCGACAACGGCGCGGCAGCGTTCGATCCGGCATGGTTCCGGCACGTTGCCGACCAGCCCGGTCTTGTGCTGACCTTGCGCGGGGTTCCTGCCCTGGGCCATGCGCGCACCGCCGCAGAAGCGGAAGCCCTGCGCAGCGCCATCAGCGAAAACCGGCCGCTGTCGGCGGACCATGGCTTCACCGTCCTCGCTTACGAAGACGGCCCCACGATCATGAACAAGCAGCTGCGCAAGCGCGAAACGCCGTTTCTAATGGCGCTGACGCCGGAAACGCTGCGGCAGGCCGAACGCGCCAGCTACTATGGCGCCTACAAGGGCGTGACAGACATTCTGACCAAGTACCTGTGGCCCGAATGGGCCCTGGTGCTGACCCGCATTGCCGCGAAATTCGGGATCACTCCGAATATGGTCACCGCTGTCGGCGCGATCCTGTGTGTCGCGGCGACAATTGCCTTCGCCTATGGCCGGTATTGGGAAGGCATGGCCATGGGGCTGGTCTTCATGGTGCTGGACACGGTCGACGGCAAACTCGCCCGCTGCACCATAACTTCCAGCTGGTGGGGGAACATTTTCGATCACGGCATCGATCTCGTGCATCCGCCATTCTGGTGGTGGTTCTGGGCAACCGGGCTGGTTTACTGGGGGCTCGCACTCGATACGACAACGTTCTGGTGGGTGCAGGCCGCCATTCAGGGTGGCTATATCGTGCAGCGCCTGATCGAAGGGCTGTTCATGCGCCAGAACGACATGATGCATATCCATGTCTGGCGCAGGTTCGACAGCCAGTTCCGCCTGATTACTGCCCGCCGCAACCCGAACATGGTCATTCTGTTTGTCGCCATGTTGTTTTCCCGCCCTGATTTGGGGATTATCGCGGTGGCATGGTGGACCGTGCTGTCCTGCGCCATCCATGCGATCCGCCTGATACAGGCCCGGATCGTCGTGGCGCGCGGCGGGACCATCACCTCCTGGCTGGCAGAGGAACAGGCATGAACGATACGATCCGGGCCTTTGGCTATCCCGCGACACTGATCCGCGAATACGATCACTGGGTGGTGCTGCTGCGACCCGCACAGCCGACGCTGGGCAGCCTCGTACTGGCCGCGAAATCCGATGTGACCGCATTTGGCAGCCTCCCCGCCGGGGCCCATGCCGAACTGCAACAGATCACCGGGGCTATCGAAACCGCACTGGGCCGCTTCGTCGGCTTTGCCAAAATCAACTATCTCATGCTGATGATGGTCGATCCGCATGTCCATTTCCACGTCATCCCCCGTTACGAGGGCGCGCGCGAATGGAACGGCCGGGAATTCGTGGATGTGGGCTGGCCCAAATTACCGGATCTGGGCCACGCGATTGCCCTGACGGCCGATGAGATAATTCAACTGCGTGAAGAGGTTGCAGGGCATTTCGAATGAGGGCAAACTTTATGGATGCTTTCAATTGGAATTTTCGTTCACAATCTTGCTGCAACCGGGGTCGTACGCAACGCCATAGCGATCGCCCAGCATATGCAGCAGGCCGGATGGGATGTCCGGCTGCTGCTGTGCTATGACAATGGCGATCTTGCGGGGCAGGCAGCGTCCATAAAACGCGAAGTCCTGCTCGATGCATCCCGCAACAAGCGTTCGCGCTCACTCGCCATGGCCTATACCATTCCGCGTCTGCGGGCCTCGTTACAACGCAACCCGCCCGATATTCTCCTCTCCGCCGGGAATCATGCACATTTGCCGTGCCTTCTCGCCAGCAGGGGGTTGCGCAAGCCACAGCGGGTCTATCGCATCAGCAATGACCTGACGCATCAGGCCGACGGATTGCGTTCGCTGCCCGGAGCCATTCGGCGGCGGCTGGTGGCCCGCGCGATCATCCGCGATGGCGCGCAAGTGGTGATGGTTTCACCCGGGCTGGCGCAGGAGCCAGTGCTGGCCCGGGCCCTGGATGCGGGCAAGGCGCAGATCATCCGCAACGGGGTGCCTCTGGATAAAATCGCCGCGCAAAAGACAGCGCCCTGCGATCACCCGTGGTTCGCCGAAGACATCCCTGTGGTGATCGCCGTCGGGCGGCTGGTGGAACAGAAGAATTTTCCCACGCTGATGCGCGCGGTGGCAGAAGCCCGCCGCACCCGCGATCTGCGCCTGCTGCTGCTGGGCGGCGGCAAAGCCGGTAATCGCGCAGAACTGGAACGACTCGGTGCGCAACTGGGCTTGTCCGACAGCCTCGATTTCGTCGGGCGGATTGCCAACCCGTTCCCTTATGTCGCCCGGGCGGCGACACTGGTGCTTCCGTCGCTATGGGAAGGATCGGCCAACGTCCTGCTCGAAGCGATGGCTTGCGACACGCCAGTCGTGGCATCGGCTACTGCGGGCAATGCCGCAGAAGTTCTCGACAACGGGCGTTATGGCATTCTCGTCGACCCAATGGACATCCAGGCGATGGCCCGCGCGATCCTGCAGCAATGCGATCCGGCCACCCGCGTGGCTCCGGGGCGACGCGCGGCAGAATTCGACATCCGCACGACCCTGGGTTCTTATCAGCGCCTGTTTTCCGACGTTTTGGCCGCCAATCAGGTATCCCCTGCCGCCCACTGATCGGTCAGGTCTGTCGCGATTTCGATATCGTTGAGGAAATCGACTTCGGCCCAGCCGAGCCCTTCGATCGAAACCGTGCCGACCTTGCCCGTCGGCGCCAGACTGTCGATCACCTTGAGATACCAGTGCTGCACCCCTTCCGGGGTGCGCATCGCCGCACGCACGGCATTGCGGAACAAAGCCGCACCTTCCCCGCGAAACGCCAGAAACCCGATCGATTCAGCGTTGGTTTCGTCCGCGCCCAGCGTCTTGCCGATGCGCATAAGGCGATCGCCTTCGCGCACGACTTTCATATCGTCGCTGTCATAACCGTCCTTGACGTCCACTGTCACCGCGATCGGCCAGTCATTATCCTGCTGCACCCGCGCCACGATCTTTTCCGAAACCAGCGTATCGCCGTTGAGGATCAGGAAATCATCGTGCATCACATCCCGCGCGATCCAGCACGATCCGAGATTATCCGCCACTTTGTAGAAGGGATTGAACCGGGTGCGGATCTCCACCCGTGGGTCGCGGATGGCGGCAATCGCTTCGTCCACCATATCGGTCATGAACCCGGTCACCACATCGATCCGCCGAACGCCCCCGCGCGCCAGCATCTCGATCTGCCAGGACAGCAGCGAGCGCCCCGAAAACTCGATCAGGCATTTGGGCCGGTCCACCGTAAGGGGCAACATACGCGAGCCCTGACCCGCGCTGAGCAATATGGCATGTTCGATCATGACGCCCCTCTAATCCGGGATTGCGCCCGAATGAAGGCATTATTGCGGGTTTGCCCACTGCCCCGGGCCAGAACCACCGCCCCCTGACCGGTCGGCCCGTTCTCACAACACCGCCAATGCGCTTGCGCAAACGGATCGGCTCGTTCAAAGGCTAAGCAATGCCTGCCAAGGCCCGCTCGCGACCAATGCCCGAATCCTTGCTGGGCCGTATGCTTACCAACACCGTCTGGCTGTTGGGCGGCAAGGGTTTCGGCGCGATTTGCAGCCTGCTCTATCTGGCCATTCTCACCCGTTCGCTCGGCCTTAAGGGCTTCGGGCACTTTTCACTTATTTTCGGGACGTCGCAGGCGCTTGTCGCCATTGCAGGGTTCCAGACATGGCGCATTGTCGTGCGTTATGGCGCCGAACATGTGCACAACAAGAACTGGGGCGCATTCGGGCGTCTGAGCATGCTGTGCGGTATCCTCGATGTGCTGGGCGCCATCGTCGGCAGCGTGATCGCATGGGTGGTCTTCTACCAGTTCGGTGATGCTCTCGACATCAACCCCGACCTGGTGGGTACGGCCTTCTGGTTCAGCGTCGCGGCGCTGTGGGCCATCGTATCGGCCCCCACAGGCATCGTTCGTGCGCTCGACCGGTTCGATGCGGCGACTTATGTGGAGGCGATTGTCCCCGTTGGCCGCCTGATTGCGGCTGTTGGCATCTGGCTGACCGGCCCCAGTCTGGTCCGTTTCCTGATCGCCTGGGCGGTTATCGATCTTATCGAAGCGGCCTTGTACTGGGCGCTGGCGCGGTATCTCGCCCCCGATGCAATTAACTGGCGGGTCATGCGCCAATGGCGCGAGGCCCTGCACGAGAACCTCGGAATCGTCCGCTTCTTCCTGGTGACTTTCGCCACGGCCACAGTGGACGCGGCCATCCGCAACGGGCCGCTGCTGGCCGTCGGCTATTTCGCCGGGACCAAGGCTGCGGGCCTGTTCCGTCTGGCGCAGCAACTCAGCCAGGGGCTGGGCAAACTGTCCACGCTGCTGACCCGTTCCGCCTATGCCGAAATCGCCCGCGCGCGTTTTGCCGCAGCATCCGGGGAATTCCGCAAGCTCGTCATACACACCAGCCTGCTGGCTGGCGGGGCGAGCGCACTGATCGTGGTGCTGGCAATCGTGCTGGGCAAGCAATTGCTGGCTCTGCTGGGCGGGGATGCATTCGGCGCGGCCCATGTCATCCTTGTTCCACTGACGATCGGCGCCGCTTTCGAATTGGCCAGTGTCGCCTTCGAACCGGTGCTTCATTCGACCGGCAATGCCCGTCAGGCGCTCGGAGCCAAGCTGTTTTCGCTGGCGGCATTGGCCGTCTCGATCAGCATTTTTGCGCCAACCCATACCGCCACCGGGATTGGTTGGGCCGTCGCCATTGCCGGGGCCATTGCCTATATTTTCGCAGGGATCATGGCGTGGCGCAAACTGGACACGCCGCCTCCGCCCGCGTCAGCAGACTAGGCCCCGCCCTCTAACCTTTGAAATTGTCCTTGAGGGCGCGAATTTCCGCGAAAGCCGCAGCCGGATCGGAACCGGCGCGCAACAAGGGCGCGCGCAGGAACGGATTGGTTTCGCGTTCCGCCCCGATCGTGGTCGGCACGGTGGGTTCGCCCCGGTCGCGCGCCGCGCGCACCTGATCCATTCGGGCGGCCAGTGCGGGTGAATCATCCACCGTCACCGCGAAACGCCCGTTCGACAGCGTATATTCGTGGGCGCTGTAAGCCACTGTTTGCGGCGGCAACGCGGCAAGGCGCGACAGGCTGTCCCACATCTGTTGCGCGGTGCCTTCGAACAGCCGACCACAGCCGAGCGGAAACAGCGTATCGCCAACGAAAGCCACACCATCATCCGCATCGTGATAACAGATGTGCCCCAGCGTGTGGCCACCCGTATCGATGACAGCAAAGCGCGTCCCCCCCAGATCGACAGCATCGCCGTCGCCCACCGTGCGATCGAGGGGATAATGGGCAAGCACTTCCTGCGGCCCGACCAGTTCCGCACCGAACCGCGCCTTGATCGCCGCGTTCCCGCCCGCGTGATCGGGATGCCAGTGTGTGTTCAACACCATATCGATGCCCCAGCCCAGCCGTTCTGCCTCCGCGATAATGGCATCGGCATCGGGCGTATCGATGCAGGCGACCTTGCCGCTCGCCACATCCCGCACCAGAAAACCGTAATTGTCGCTCAGGCAGGGAAACTGATGAATAGTCAGGGGCATGGGCGTCCTCTGCAGCAAGGGGGCTGTGATACAATCGTGACGGGTATTATCGGCACAAATAGGCGTGAAGGGAAGGCTCAGGCCAAGGCCAGCACGCTGGTGAGGATATAACGGATCAAATCGTTCTGCCCGCGCGCGCCCATCTTGGCATAGATCTTCTTCGAATAGTTCCGGGCAGTTTCCACAGTGATGCCGAGATTTTCCGCGGCTTCGGCGATGCTCATCCCGCGGCTGAGCGCCAGTGCCAGCCGTGCTTCGCTGGGGAGCAGGCCGAAAAGTTCGGCGATCTGTTCGTAACGGTCTGATTCCGACTGGGTATCACCCTGCAGATAGGCAATCATCACCGGGCTGCCCGCCACACCTTCGTCTTCACCATTTGCGGGCGCCAGCAGCATTTCAAGCCAGGGATCGGTGCTGATCCGCATGGCGCGGGGCCGTTCTCCCGGGGATGAGGCGATCGCCTTCATCGCCGCAGACAGTCTCCGTTCGGTCTGCGGATCGCTAGCGGTCAGCCTGCCATTACGGGCAATTCGCAGGCCCTGCCCATATTTCAGCATGCGCTTCGCCTGCTCGGTCGTTTCCACCACGCGCCCGTGGGCATCGAGACTGATCCAGCCGAAGGCCAGGCGGCGCATCATGTCATCCGCAATGCTGGCGCGCATCTTTTCGCGTTCCAGCGCAATATAGCTGCGCAGGGCGATCCGGAAATGTTCGGCAAGACGGCTGAACAGCGCCGAATCCGCAGCCGAAAAATCATCCCGGTCGCGCGACATGCTGATCCAGGTGCTGACCCCGCTGGGTTCGGATACGCGCACCAGCCGCATGTAGCGGATACCGCTGGGCGCCAGCACTTCCCGGCGGAAGATATCGTGCGTGGGATTGCCGTCGATAAACAGATCGGACAGCGCATAGACCCGCCCTTCTCGCAAATTGAAATCGAGAAAGGGGTCGTTCTTGTACAATTCCTCGCGATACAGGCGGTTGAGCGATGGCGGCGCGCGCGTACCCGAAAACAGTTCCACCGGACTGTTCGCCGGGCGATCGGGCGGACGAAAAATAATCCCCGCATAGCGCGCACCCATGCGCGCACGCAGGCGATCCAGAAAGGTGCTCCACAAGGGCTGTTCAAACGCGCCGGAATAGAGCGCTGTCAAGAGATCGTCTTCATCGCGTGCGGTCAACATGGCCGGTTCCTGCCCTTCGAAAACATACTCCCATATGGGAGGCTACATGTCGAGAATCATTCCCTAGTTATTTCGGCATCGGGCGTTGCATTGGAATCGGCAACGCATTGGAATGGGACAGGAAGAAAGGTACCATCACCAGATGACGATGACCCATTTGCAACGGCTTGAGGCCGAAAGCATTCACATCATGCGCGAAGTTGTTGCCGAGGCGGAACGCCCGGTAATGCTCTATTCCGTGGGCAAGGATTCGGCGGTCATGCTGCACCTTGCGAAGAAGGCGTTCTATCCGGCGCCCCCGCCGTTCCCGCTGCTGCACGTGGACACGACCTGGAAGTTCCAGGACATGTACAAGCTGCGCAACAAGGCGGCGCAGGATGCCGGCATGGAACTGCTGATCTATCAGAACCCCGAAGCGATCGAAAAGGGCATCAACCCGTTCGACCACGGTCCACTCCATACCGATATGTGGAAGACCGAAGGTCTGAAGCAGGCGCTCGACAAGTACGGTTTTGATGCCGCCTTCGGCGGTGCGCGCCGTGACGAGGAAAAGAGCCGCGCCAAGGAACGCATCTTCTCGTTCCGCAACGCCAACCATGGCTGGGACCCGAAGAACCAGCGCCCGGAACTGTGGAAGCTGTACAACGCCCGCAAGAGCAAGGGCGAAAGCATCCGCGTGTTCCCGCTGTCAAACTGGACCGAGCTGGACATCTGGCAGTACATCCATCTCGAAAATATCGAGATCGTGCCGCTCTACTTCTCGGCCAAGCGCCCGACAGTGGAACGCGACGGCATGCTGTTGATGGTCGACGATGACCGTTTCCCGCTGGCCGAAGGCGAAGTGCCGGTCGAACGTTCGATCCGCTTCCGCACGCTGGGATGCTATCCACTGACCGGCGCCGTTGAAAGCGAAGCCGCAACATTGCCCGAAATTATCCAGGAAATGCTGCTGACGACGACGTCAGAACGGCAAGGCCGCGCCATCGACAAGGACGAAGGCGGCGCTGGCATGGAGAAGAAGAAGCAGGAGGGGTATTTCTGATGACCGGGACGACCACCACCCAGGAGCCGGTATACAAGACCGATGCACTGATTTCCGAGGATATCGACAAGTACCTCGAGGTGCACCAGCACAAGACGATGCTCCGCTTCATTACCTGCGGCAGCGTCGATGACGGCAAGTCGACACTGATCGGCCGCCTGCTGTACGATTCGAAGATGATCTTCGAGGATCAGCTTGCCGCGCTGGAAAGCGACAGCAAGAAGGTCGGCACGCAGGGTCAGCAGATCGATTTCGCCCTGCTGGTCGACGGTCTTGCCGCGGAACGCGAACAGGGCATCACGATTGACGTGGCCTATCGCTTCTTCGCGACCGAAAAGCGCAAGTTCATCGTTGCCGACTGCCCGGGCCACGAGCAGTACACCCGCAACATGATCACCGGCGCGTCGACCGCCGATCTGGCGGCTGTCATGATCGATGCCCGCAAGGGCGTGCTGACGCAGACGCGTCGCCACTCGTTCCTCGCCAAGCTGATCGGCATCAAGCATATCGTGCTGGCCGTGAACAAGATGGACCTGGTCGATTATGATCAGTCCACCTTTGACCGGATCGTGGCGGATTATCGCGATTTCGCGAAGCAGATTGGCATCGAATCGTTCACCGCCATTCCGATTTCGGGCCTCGCTGGTGACAATATCACCACGCGCAGCGAAAACACGGCGTGGTACACCGGCCCGGTTCTGCTGGAACATCTCGAAACCGTCGATCTCGATACCGACGAGAACGCAACCGATGCGTTCCGCCTGCCCGTGCAGTGGGTCAACCGTCCGAACCTCGATTTCCGTGGTTTCGCCGGCCAGATCGCTGCTGGCACGGTCAAGCCGGGTGATGCGATCCGCGTGATCCCGTCGGGCAAGACCAGCACGATTTCGCGTATCGTCAGCTTCGACGGCGATCTCGATCAGGCTTCCGCCGGTCAGTCGATCACAGTGACGTTCGACGATGAAATCGACTGTTCGCGCGGTGACGTGATCTGCGCAGCCGACGATCCGGCCGAAGCGGCCGACCAGTTCGAGGCGACCGTTGTGTGGATGGCGGACGAGGAAATGCTCCCCGGCCGTAACTACATCCTCAAGATCGGCACGCAGACCGTGTCGGCTGCGGTACAGCATCCCAAGTACCGCATCGACGTGAACACGATGGAACATCTGGCCGCGAAAACGCTCGGCCTGAACGACATCGGCGTCTGCGAACTGAGCACGGACAAGCGGGTGGTCTATTCCGCCTATACCGAAAACAAGGACATGGGCGGTTTCATCCTGATCGACCGGATGACCAATGCCACTGTGGCCGCGGGCACGCTGCACTTCGCACTGCGCCGGGCACAGAACGTCCACTGGCAGTCGATCGACGTCAGCCGCGAATCGCATGCCGCGATCAAGAACCAGCGTCCGCGGGTTCTGTGGTTCACCGGCCTGTCGGGTTCGGGCAAGTCGACCATTGCCAACCTTGTCGAGCAGAAGCTGCATGCCCTGGGCAAGCACACCTTCATTCTCGATGGCGACAATATCCGCCACGGGCTCAACAAGGACCTTGGCTTCACCGATGCCGACCGCGTGGAAAACATCCGCCGCATCGGCGAGGTGGCGCGCCTGATGACCGATGCCGGCCTGATCGTGCTGACTTCGTTCATCTCGCCCTTCCGTGCCGAACGCCAGCTGGCGCGCAGCATGATGGGCGAAGGCGAATTCGTGGAAATCTACGTCAACACCCCGCTCGAAGTGGCCGAAAGCCGCGACGTGAAGGGCCTCTACAAGAAGGCGCGTGCGGGTGACCTGAAGAACTTCACGGGTATCGACAGCCCCTACGAACCGCCTGAAAATCCGGAAATCACCGTGGATACGACCACGATGTCTGCGGAACAGGCTGCCGAACTGATCGTCGATCAGGTGCTCTCGTGAGCGGCACCAGCGCGATCGTTCAGGACGACGCCGAACTCGCCGCCCGCCTGGCCGATGCAGCAGGAAAAATCCTGCTGCAGGTCCGGGAAAGCGGCCTGATCGGGGGCAAGGCACTGGGCAAGGCCGGTGATGTCACCGCCAACCAGTTCCTCATCTGTGCGCTGCGCGAGCAGCGCGCGGAGGATGGCCTGCTGTCCGAAGAAAGCAAGGACACCGAGGAACGGCTGGCCAAGTCGCGGGTGTGGATCATCGATCCGGTCGACGGCACGCGCGAATATGGCGAAGAACGCACCGACTGGGCGGTCCATATCGCCCTGACAGTGGACGGTATCCCGACCATTGGCGCGGTCGCACTGCCCGGCCTCGATCTGGTGCTGCGTTCGGACCAGCCCGCTCCGCTGCCGCCAGAGGGTTCACCGCTGCGCATGGTGGTCAGCCGGACCCGTCCGGCGGCCGAAGCCGTGGCTGTTGCCGAAGCAATCGGGGCCGAATTGGTTCCGATGGGCTCGGCTGGGGCAAAGGCCATGGCGGTTATCCGCGGCGAAGCGGATATCTACCTCCATTCCGGCGGCCAGTTCGAATGGGACAGCTGCGCTCCCGTGGCGGTGGCGCAGGCCTATGGCCTGCACTGTTCCCGCATCGATGGGTCGCCGCTGATCTACAATCAGGCTGATACCTACATGCCCGACCTGCTGATCTGCAGGAAGGAGCATGCTGATTTGGTACTCGAAAAAGTGAAACAGGCGACACAACTGGCCTAAATCACAAGTCAATACAGGGCACGGTATAGCCGTAAGGACTGGAAATTGTGACCGGGCGCTCCTAGGAGACCGCCCAAGCAAGGCGGATTTCAAATGCCGCCCCAGGTCGCAACTTTCCTATCGGAGGATATACCGTGCCCCTCAAACCCATTTATCTGGTTTCCGGCGTCCGGACTGCTATCGGTGATTTCGGTGGCGGTCTGAAAAGCTTCAAGCCGGACCAGCTGGCCACCGCCGTGCTTGGCGAAGCCATTTCCCGCGCTGGCGTGACGCCAGATGACATTGGCCATGTCGTAATCGGCCAGGTCATCCAGAGCGAGCCGCGCGATGCCTATCTGGCCCGTGTCTCGGCCGTGAATGCCGGAATCCCCGTCGCCACCCCTGCGCTGACGATCAACCGTCTTTGCGGTTCGGGCTTGGAGTCGATCATTCTCGCCGCACGTATCGTCGCTGATGGCGAAGCCGACATTGCCGCCGCCGGTGGCACCGAAAGCATGAGCAATGCCCCCCACGTCCTGAAAAGCGCCCGTTGGGGCAACAAGATGGGCGATATGGTCATGATCGACGCCATGCTTGCCACGCTGCAGGATCCGTTCGGTAACGGGCATATGGGCGTCACTGCAGAAAATGTGGCCGAACGCTACAGCATCGGTCGTGAAGAACAGGACGCACTGGCCGTCGAAAGCCATCAGCGCGCCGCCCGCGCCATCGCGGAAGGCCGCTTCAAGAGCCAGATTCTCCCGATCGAGATCAAGACCCGCAAGGGCACCACGGTGTTCGATACCGACGAACACGTCCGCGCCGATGCCTCGGTGGAACAGATGGGCGCGCTGAAGGCGGCCTTCAAGAAGGACGGCACCGTCACCCCGGGCAACGCATCGGGCATCAACGACGCCGCCGCCGCCGTGATCGTGGCATCCGAAGAAGCCGTGCAGGCCAAGGGGCTGAAGCCCATGGCCAAGATCATCGCATGGGGCCATGCAGGCGTTGCACCGGAAGTGATGGGCCTCGGCCCGATCCAGGCCGTGCCGATCGCGCTGGAACGCGCTGGGCTAACCATTGCCGATATCGACGTCATCGAATCCAACGAAGCCTTCGCGGTGCAGGCCTGCGCCGTGGCCAAGGATCTGGGTTTCCCGCCGGAGAAGGTCAATCCCAACGGCAGCGGTATCTCGCTGGGCCATGCCGTCGGCGCTACCGGATCGGTGATCACCGTCAAGGCGATGTACGAACTGGAGCGGATCGGCGGTCGCTATGCGCTGGTCACCATGTGCATCGGTGGCGGGCAAGGCATTGCCATGATCATCGAACGCTGCGCCTGATCGACACACGACAAGAGAACGGGGGCGGGTGCTGCGGCGCCTGCCCCTTTTTCTATGGTGCCTTGGCCACAAGGCAAACGGGATCGGCAATCACCAGCGCGGGGCCGGCATAGACCGCGCAAGCGCGCGCATGGCGTTGCACGAGTGACGGTTCACGTGCGCGCGCAGCCTCGGCCGCCTTCACCGCATCGGGCACGACCGCGCCATAATCCGGCGCCATCACACCGCTCTCGAGAAAGCGGCGTTCCACGACGATATGCGTCACCCCCCGGCGTTTTACAAAAGCGGCCAGCACGGCGGGCTGCGCGCTGGCCAGCGCTGTGACAGTATCGCCAAGCCGCGCTTCCACCTGTGTGAAATAGCCCTTCTGATAAGGGATCGCGTGCTCCGGCGTGGCGATCACGGCCCGCCCGGTGAGCGCGGGCCAGCTTTCGAGATCGTCGCTGAGCCCCGCAATAACAACATTGGCGGGCAGATGCCGGACAAAGGCCACGGCCGCCGGATCGGTGGGCCGGGCCGGTTTGACTACCTTGATCGCGGCAAACCCGACGAACAGGGCAATAGTCAGGACCGCCATCGCCGCCGTGGCGATCCGACGCGATCTTTTGCCCGTTGCCAGGAGGCAGGCCATGCCCACGACATGCCCCAAAGCCAATGGCACGGTCACTTCGAGCAGACGCTGGCTATACCGGCTGGGTACGTGCAGTTCGAACGCCACCATTGCGGCGATCACGTAACACACCAGCGCCGACCCCAGCGCAAGCGCGTAGAGCGGCGTGGGATTCCAGCGCGTCGCAGACCGCACACGCGGCCCGCGCCACCACAACACCCCCATAGCTACGGCAGGGCCAAGGACCAACGCATAGAGCAACCATGTCCGGGGATCAGCCGGCCCCGCACAAGGCAGGATCAACGGCGCGAAGCCGATACGTTGGGAGCAAAGCCAACCGATCTGCCCCGTGGCATCGACGATCGTGCTGCGTCCGTCCGGCATGATCATGCTCGGCATGGTCATGGCATCGGCCAGGCTGATCGCCGGGCCAAACGCACCCGCCTGGCCCGCAAAGGGCAGGGCCACCGCAGCCAGTGCGACAACACAGGCCCCCAACAGGGCAAGCGTGCGCCACGACCAGTCGAACAGGCGCGGCGGTGCACGCAATTTGCTGAGCCCCAACATGCCGAATGCCGATACGGCCGGCGCGGGATAGACCGCCCCCAGCACAGCGACACCCGCCAGCATCAACAGCGCCCTGCCGCGTACCAGCCCATAGAGAAACAGCAGAACCAGCGGAGCGGAAAATACCCGCGGCGTGCCCGTCATGAGATTATCCGCCCGCATCACGGTAAGCAGCACCAGCCCGGCGGCAAGGAAGGCCACCATCGGATGGCGGGTTAGCGCCATGGCCAGTTTCCACGCCATCAGCGCGGTGAATGGCAGCAGGATCAGAGGCAGCAGCTTCACCGCCATGACCGGCCCTATGCCCACGAGCGCAAAGCCGCGCAGAAGCCACTGGAACGGCAGAGGCGTAACCGATTGCCAGTAATCCGCCAGCAGATCGCCCTTCAGCGCAGCGGGGCTGGCGATGCGCGCGCTCCAGGTCAGAAACTGGCGCGCGTCATCATCGATCCAGTCCCGCGCATCGGGCAGCAGAAAACCGAAACGCCACAGGAAATTGGCCGCCAGCACCATTACCAGTGCGATATAGAGCCACTGCCACAGGCGCGCCCTGGGCATGGCAGGCGGCGCAGTGATCATGGCACCGGTTGCGCTGCCAGCGCCGCTTTGTCACGCTGCCAGTAATCGCTGAGAAACGGCAGCCCCGCCAGCGCAGGCATGAGATAGCGCGAGGTGGCGAGTACCCCCAGCACCGCCGCAGACGCCTGCCCCAATGCCGGGCCATAGAACGCGACGATAGCGGCATCGCGCGTGCCTATGCCCGCCGCTGTCAGCGGCACCAGCCCGGCCAGAATGGCAAGCGTGGCAAAAGCCATATTATCCGCCAGAGGGATCGCAGGCCCCAGTGCCCGCGCGAACAACCAGAACTGGAACAGGTGCCCGCCCCACAGCAGGAACGAAATCGCCACGATCCCGCCCGCGCGCCGCCCGGTCCAGAACCATTGCACCGTGCGGGTCCATTCCTCTTCGAAACGGGCGATCTTCCCGCCGATCCCCGCTGGCACAAACCGGACAACCAGCCGTATCAGCCTTGCCGCCAGCGGGAAGGGCGCCAGCAGCAGGGCAAGCAGGGCGAACAACCCGCCAATCGCCAACGCCGCCAGCCAGTAAAGCGGATCGCGCCCGCCAACCCAGAGCAGCGCAGGCACGCCCCAGGCAAGCAGCGACGCCATATCCAGCATCTTTTCGAACACGACCAGCGAGAGCGCCCGTTCCCCGGCAAAGCGATGGCGATAGACCAGCACCCACGCCTTGGCGACATCGCCCATTTTCGACGGCAGCGCGAGGTTGAGCGTGGAGGCGGCAAGGATCAGCCGCACCGATTCCCCCATGCCAACGTCCGATCGCGCCAGCAGCATGAACCGCCACGCCGTCACCCACGTCAACGGCACCACCATGGTCAGGCCAATCAGCAGCCACACCGGATCGGCCTGTTGCATCGCGGTCCAGATCGCGGCGGGATCAACCGCGCGCCACAGCAGCGCCATCACCGTCAGGCTGACGGCAAGGCCTATCAGCTTTTTCCAGCGTTTCACGCGCCGCCCCCGAATGTGCGTTCAACCACCAGCGGGGCATTGCCCTGCAAAGCCGTGACGTCATCGGTCAGATCCAGCCACGGCTGCGCCTGATCGGGTGCCCAGACCCGCGCCATGATCGTGGTGGTGGAGGTCTGGAACCCCGATATCCCGGCCATGGCAATGTCCTGCCAGCCTTGTTCGGGGGTGACTTCGTCATGCACCTGCCAGCCACCGCCCCGGCGCAGAAATGTGCGGCGGAAAGTGAACGGCGCATCTTGCCGTCCGGTTACCAGCACCGCCTGCAACAGGCGCCGGATCAGATCGGGGAAGAACCGCCCGAACCCCAGCATCAACACACGCAAGATCACCGATTTAGCCGGGGTCAGGCGGGCAGACTTGGCCCAGGCCATGCGCCCTTCAATCACCAGCCGGTCCTCCTCGATTTCGACCAGACGACTGCCATCGAGATGAGTGACCGCGACCTTGCCAGCCTGCGTTGCGAGCGTCGGGCCCGTATCGGACACCACCAGCGCCCCGTCATCGTAGAGTTTGAACGCACCGCCGCGCGATGTCCCGAGGAACAGGTGGCTGCCCGCACGATGATCGACCAGCAGCCGCGCATTGCCAAAATGCGTCCGTCCGTCGGGCGCGGGCAGGGGGGCAGGGCGTTCGTCCCGCCATTCCGCCCAGCCGCGCATCCAGCTCCACAGATGATGGCCAACGATATGATCGTCGGAATAGCAGGGCTGGCGCCCATCCTGCAGGGGCCGCAATGCACGATCGTTGATGCGCAGCGCGGTCTTGTTCCATGCCCCGGCGATCTCGAATCCGTGCGGAAAGAAATTGCGGGTGCCCCGGCTGGTATATTCGCCGCCCAGCGTGCCATCGGGGTGGACAAAATCCGCAAGGAAAGCGATCGCCCGCGCGCAAGGTTCGCGCAGGCCCAGATCGGGCCGCAGCCGGTCTGTTTCCGCCAGCAGCCCGATCGTCAGCGAAAGATAACCGGGATCGGCACCGCCATATTCGTCGAACCAGCCTTCCTCGTCCTGCCAGCTCTTGAGCCGGGCGACCCGTTCGGCCAGCGGGGTTTCCCATTCCGGGGAACTGGTCATATCGCCCAGCCTGGCGAGGCAGGTCACAATCAGCGCCTCATGATTGGACAGGCGGCCGCTTTCCTTGTGATAGGCGAGCCAGCCCGCGCGCAGATGCATGAACGCCGCGATTTCGGGATCGTCGGCACAGCCGAGAATCTCGGACGCATGCAGCACGGCGTAAAGCGAAAAGGCCGCCGCCCCCGCCGCCCGTTCAAACGGGTAGTAATCGTCGCACGAGCCGTCGGCATGAGCCGATCGCGCGGCATAGCGTATGCCGGCAATCGCCCATTCCCGGATCGCAGGATCGCCGAACCAGCGATTGCCCGGCATATCCAGCGACCATGCCAATGCCAGCGGCAGAACGAATTCCTGGCTCATCCCACAGGGGAAATCCATCATCCGGTAATGCCAATAGGCCCGGTCGAAACACCCGTATGTCGGGCTGACCGGCGTGCGGTCCTGCAAGGTCAAAAGCTTGGGCAGTTCGGCCAGCGCACGCAGCGCCAGGGCATCGCGCGCCGTCAGCGGCGCCCCGTCCGTATCAGTCATGGCGGGCTGGTTCGCGGATGGCCGCTTGCAGCATGTTGCGGGTGGCCGGTTCCGGCGGGTGGGTGGGCAGCGCAGCCCCGGCCGCTTCGGCCCGCCGCGCCGCGTACTGGATATTTTCCAGCAACCGCCGGTTGATGCCCAGCAATTCGCCCAGCAAGCCGCCGATCCACATGATCGCCACGATCAGCAGCAGGATCGCCGCACCGATCAGGCTTGGCACATGGGTGCGGCCATCGGGCAGGATATAGGTCAGCCATGTCCACCGCCCGATCAGCATCAGCCCGAGAAGGAGCGGGGCGAGCGATAGCCACAGGAAGGCCTTGAACGGCTTGTAGACGAAATAGCTCCGCAGGATCGATCCCATCGAACGCCGGACATAATCGCCAATCGATTTCACCAGCCGCGAAGGCCGCGTTTCGCCGTTCACCCGGATCGGCACCGATACGATGCGGATGTTCGACAGACCCGCCTGAATGATCGATTCCAGCGTATAGGTGTAACTGTCGAAGATGTTGATCCGCATGGCCGCTTCACGGGTCAGCGCGCGGAACCCGCTGGGTGCATCGTTGATCGCCGTTCGCGAAACGCGCTTCACAACCCCGCTGCCCAGCCGCTGCAACAGCCGCTTCATCGGAGAAAAATGCGCAATGGTGGGAATGGGCCGATCACCGATGACGAACTGCGCACGCCGATCCAGTATCGGCTGAATCAGGTCGGGAATGCAGCTGGCATCATACTGGTTATCGGCATCGGTATTGACGATGATATCCGCGCCTTCGGCCACGGCCCGTGCCAACCCGGCCATGAAGCCATGGGCAAGGCCCATATTCACCGGCAGATCGACAATGTGATCCACCCCGTGCTGACGCGCGACCTCCACCGTCCGGTCGCTGCTGCCGTCGTTGATGATCAGCCATTCGACACGATCGATACCCGGCAGCTCACGGGGCAGTTGCGCCAGTGCTTCGGGCAGGGCTTGTTCTTCATTGTAACAGGGAATCTGGATTATGAGCTTCAAGAAACCCTCGATGCAGTTGGGCCGCAATGGGCAAACAGCGCCACATAACGGACGAAACATGACGTCGGAATGTCAACTCGCCACACTGTGAAACGATCCCGATGAACCGTGGTGTAATGCGGTTGTCATGGTTTCGCGGCAGGGCGGTGGTGATCACACCTTTTCCAACGGGATGACCATGGAACCGCACACGCACACATTGCCTTTCCCGACTGATCGCCGCGCTGTCCTGAAGGGGGCAGGGGCTGCTTTTGCCGCTTTGCTCGCTGCCAGCAGAGGTGTTCCGGCGCTGGCCCAGACGTCCGCCCTCCCGTTTTACGGCCCGCTCGAAAAAGACCCGCAGGCCCTGCTCGATTTGCCGAAAGGCTTCACATACAAGGTCATTTCGCGCTTCGGCGATGCGATGGACGATGGCGGTATGGTGCCCGACAACGCCGACGGCATGGGGTGCTTTGCCATGGCGGATGGCAAGCTGGCACTGGTCCGCAATCACGAACTGAAAATCGCCCACGAAGCCGGGGCAACGCTGCAAACCGGTTATGACCGTTTGCTGGCAGGCAAAGTGCTGCCGGGCGGCACCACCACGCTGATTCTGGATTCCGCGACACTCAAGGTCGAACGGCAGTTCCGGTCTCTGGCGGGGACCATTCGTAATTGCGCAGGCGGCACCACACCCTGGGGTAGCTGGCTGACCTGCGAGGAAGACGTCACCCGCGCGGGTGACAAGGTCGGGCAGGATCACGGCTGGATCTTCGAAGTGCCCGCCCATGCGACCCGCCAGGTCGAGGCCGTCCCGCTCAAGGCCATGGGCCGTTTCAATCACGAGGCCGCCGCCGTCGATCCCGCCACCGGGATTGTCTATCTCACCGAAGACCGCGAAGACGGGCTGCTTTACCGCTTCATCCCCAAAGTTGCGGGCAAGCTTGCCGAAGGCGGCAGGCTGGAAGCACTGGCGCTGATGCCGGGGACGCTGTCCGACAGCCGCAACTGGCAGGACGCGGCGATGGCGCCGGGCAGCTGGCATGCGGCCCACTGGATTGCGCTCGACAATGTCGAAAGCCCCGCCGACGACCTGCGCAAACGCGGCGTGGCGGCGGGCGCCTTGCCGTTCGCGCGCGGGGAAGGCATCCATATGGGAGAAGGCGAACTGTACTTCTGCTGCACCTCGGGCGGGGCCAAACGCTATGGCCAGATATTCCGCTTCCAGCCCGGTCAGTCAGGCGATCAGACTGGCGACCGGCTGCAACTGTTCTTCGAATCGCGCGGGCCCGAGGAATTCAATTACGGTGACAACCTGACTGTCGCGCCCAACGGCCATCTGATTGTCTGCGAAGATCAATATACCGATATCGTCGACAACTATCTGCGCGGGATCACGCCGGAAGGCACCGCCTATCCGCTGGCCCGGCTGCGGCGGCAGACCGAACTGGCCGGGGCCTGTTTCTCACCAGATGGGCGCACCCTGTTCGTCAATGCCTTCAGCCCCACGATGACGCTGGCCATCACCGGTCCCTGGCGCGCCTGACGCCGCAGGGATCACCGCAAACGGTGGAATACGAAACTGGCGGTGGCCACAATCCGGCCCGCCATGCCCTGATCGGCCAGTTGCGCCTCCACCGCGATCCGCGTTCCTTGCGGGTTGACCACAGCAGCCGTGGCGACAAACGGCCCGACCGTGCCCGGTTTCACCATCAACACGGTACCGCTTTCCGCCTGAAACGCATCGCCGCCCGCCACGCATGCGGCCGCATCCATCGCGGCCCCTTCCAGCGCGATCGCGATCGGGCCGAGATGCAGGGTCGCATGCGGCGTGGCGATTTCAGGGGTCACACCGGCAATCGCCAGCCCGCCGCCCGGATCGGCGGTGATCCCGAAGGCGTCGCGCAAGCTGGGCATGTCAGGCGCATCGACCACCGCATCCAGCGGGTTATCGACGGGTTCGAACCCCGGCGGCACATCCCCCAGGCTCACCCCGCTGCCGCAAGCCACGGCGATAATCCTGTCGTGGTTATGATAATCAACGATACGCGAACGGCTGAACCCCATCTGCCGTCCCACGTGGATCACGTCGCGCTGCACCAGCAGGCGCGTGACATCATGCGCAGGGTCGACGATCTGATAGCTCATCGAAACAGGGGCGGGCACGCATGCGTCATCACGCCAATAGGGTTCGGGCGCGAGAATGCATAAAGGGGCGACCATGATCCCCCCACCGGCATTGCGCATATCATGGCGCAGCGGCATCGTTTCTTCCACGACGCCAGCGTCGATATAGGGCGTTTCCTTGCCGAGATAGGTGTAGGTTTTCAGGGCCTTCCACGACCGGGCGAAATGGGCCCAATGCTTTTCGGGTGGAATGTGGCGGATATCGCCGGGCACCGTCTTCGTCATCGCCGCTCTCCCGCATGCACCGGGGAGAATAGCGGCAATTGCGCGGCACGCATCATGCCGATCGCAGGATGCCGGATAGGCAGAAATCCGGCGGCGAGGCCCAGGCCCCGCCGCCGGTGATCGATCAGAAGTCGAACTTCACGTCGATGCCGTAAGTACGCGGTTCCGCGAACACGACACCGGCAAAGCCGAGCGAACCGAAATCGATGCCCGAATAGAGGTAATCCTCATTCGTGATGTTCTTGCCCCACAGCGCCACAGTGGCGCGGGTCGGGCCCACATCGATGTTCGACAGGGCGATACGCGCGTCGAAGCGGCCAACCGCTCCATCGGACATCACCTTGTTGAACGGGTTCAGGCGATCGAGCGGGTGGAAGTAGATGCGGCTGCGATAGGTCCAGTCCAGACGCGCGGTGAACTTGCCGAACGACAGTGCATCGGTTTCGTACTGGAGCCCGGCATTGGCCGTGGTGCTGGCCGAGTAGCCAAAGCGGCCTTCATCGGCCACGTTGATCGGAGGCGAACCGGCCGGTGCATCGGCGGGGACGATTTCGAACGTCTTGTACTTGCGATCCACGTAGCCAACGGCTGCGTTGAACGTCACGCCCTTGACCGGCTGTGCAAGGATTTCAGCCTCAACCCCGGTGTAGGTTGCCTTGCCCGCGTTCACGGTGATGCTCGACGCACCGCCCGTACCCGCCAGAAACTGGCTGACCTGCAAGTCCTTGTACCGCGAATGGAAACCCGTGAGGTTCAGGCGCAGACGACGGTCGAACAGTTCGGTCTTGATGCCCGCTTCATAGGAAATGATCTTTTCCGGATCGAAGCTGCCGCCTACCGAACGCGGATTGAAACCACCCGATTTGTAACCGGTGGCCACACGCGCATAAGCCAGGATATCGTCCGTCACCTTGTAATCGATGCTGGCGGCCCAGTTCATCTGCGTGAACTTTTCGTCGAGATCGCGCACCATCGTGGCCGACTGGACCAGATGCTTGCGATCTTCGGTGTAGCGCAGACCCGCCGTCAGATTGAGCCGATCGGTCGCGTGGAAGGTCGCCTGACCGAACACAGCCTTCGATTCCGAGGTATGGCGATATGCCAGCTGCGGCGAAAGCTCGACACCGAAATAGTTGGTGCTGAGGCCACCGCCCAGCGGGATCGCGGCCGATGACGGCATTACCAGTGTGATCTGCTGCGGGTTATTTTCGCGCACCTTCTCCTTGAAGTAGAAAGCACCAAGAACGAATTCGATGCTGTCGCCCAGTTTGCCGAGCAGGTTCAGTTCCTGCGAGAACTGGCGCTGCGAGCGGGTGTTGCTGGCGGAAAACAGCTCGATTTCGTTGATGCCCAACGAGGTGAAGGTGTAGGGGGGCGCCAGAACCGCCGGGCTGGCAGTCAGGCCAAGAAGCCCATCGTTCCCGTCCAGATCGGTTTTCTCGACCGTGTTCGTCCACTTGCGCAAGCCGGTGAGCGAGCGCAGCGTGATAGTATCCGTCAGATCGGCTTCCACGGTCAGCGTATGACCGCGCACCTTGTCATGCAGGCGGCCCTGATCGAGATTCAGATTCTTCAGGCGATCGCGCGAAACCACCAGCGGCGAACCGCCAAGGGCTTCCGAATTGCCGAGATAGGCGGCGATACGCGGGTGAACCGCAGCAAGCTGGAACGGCACCGCGCTGCTTCTGCTATCGTTGTAGTCGAAGGCATAATCGATGCGGATCGGGCCGCCATTGTCATAACGCGCTGCAATACGGAACGCGTCGGTGTTGGTCGCACCGGGATCGCGCTTGTCGGGCTGATTGATATCGTTGGCATAGCCGTCGCGCTGCTTGTGCAGGTACGACAGCTTGAACTTCAGACCGGTATCGCCGATTTCACCCGTATCGATGCTGGTGCGCGACTGGAAATAATCGAAACGGCCATAGCTGAAGGTCTGCGATGCCTTGAAAGTGTCCGAAGGCTTCGCCGCGATGAAGTTGACCGCGCCGCCGGTGGTGTTGCGGCCATAGAGCGTACCTTGCGGGCCACGCAGCACTTCGACGCGTTCCAGATCGACCAGATCGAACACGGCGCCGGCCGTACGCCCGATCACCACGCCATCAACATAAATGCCCACTGGCGAATCCGCCGTGAGAACCGGATCGGATTCCCCGATGCCACGGATATGCACCGTGATGTTGGTGGTGGACGAAGGGGTGATGCTGGTGGTCAGGTTCGGCGCGGCCGAGCTGATGTCGCTGATGTCGGAAATTCCGCGCGCTTCGATCGTTTCTGCGGTCATCGCGCTGATTGCCAGCGGCGTATCCTGCAGGCTCTCGCTGCGCTTCTGCGCGGTTACGATAATTTCCTGAAGCCCGCCCGCTGCGGGCTCATCCTGCGCAAGGGCAGCGTTGCCCGTAAGCAGCGCAATAGCCGACGCGCCGGCAAGCGCGCCGAATTTAACAATGCTATTCATGAAGTTACCTTTATTCCTACCCTGATAATTTGGAGTTGCTGTGCTTGTTATCGATCAGCGCGGCGCAACTTCGATCCGCGCGATGTTTCCGTTGAAGGCCGTCCCTGTGGGCATGGGCACGACGACTTCGCCCGTATCCCGGCCGATATCGAAGGTTTCCCCCAATCCTGCCGCGATATAGGCGGTGCGGCCGATGCGGCCCCGCGCCAGTTCCTGTCCATCAAGGCTGATGGTCAGCGTACCGCCCTGTCCGGGCATGCCATCCAGTGCATAATCGTAACGCAGCCGGTGCGCGCCGGGTGCCAGCACGCGATCGGCAGCGATGCGAAACCGGTCTTCCGGTTTCTGTGAGGCCGCATGGACGACATAGGGGCGGCCATCCTCGAAGCCGAAGCTCCACCCGCCGAACTTGCTGCCGCTGGCGATCAGAACGCCTTTCGCGCCATCGGCAGGAACGGTGATATCGGCATCAACCGTGAACGAGCGGAAGTTGATCGGCGGAGCCTTGCTTTGCACCACGCTGATGCCGGGGCCCCAGTAAACGAAGCTTTTCACCGGCGGCAATTGCTTGCCCGTGGACCGCATCACACCCTGCCGGTCGTCGAGCGGGTAAACGTTGTTGGCCCGGGCTTCCTGATCCCACAGCGCCTGCAGCGCAGCCAGCCGTTCCGGCTCGGCCTTTGCCAGATCGCGGGCCTGGCTGAAATCGGTGTTAAGATTGTAGAGTTCCCACTTGTAATCCGTGGGCAGGCCGGCGGATTTCCCGGTTTTCCACGGCAGCCGCCCCGGCGTGGTGCTGGCCATCCAGCCATTTTCGTACATCGCACGGTTCCCGATCAGTTCGAAATACTGGCGGGTCTTGCGTTCGGATGCCTTGGGCGCATCGAAGCTGTACTGGAAGCTGACGCCATCGATCTTCTGCTGGTTGACGCCGTCCACCACATCGGGCGCCGCCACGCCCACGGCCTCCAGAATGGTCGGCATGACGTCGTTCACATGGGTGAACTGGATGCGAATACCGCCCTTGTCGCGGATTCTGGCGGGCCATGACAGAACCATGCCATTGCGGGTTCCGCCCAGATGCGATCCCACCTGCTTGGTCCACTGGAACGGCGCATTGGTGGCCCATGACCAGCCCACCGGAAACACCTGGTACGAATCCGGGCCGCCCATCTTATCCATCTGGCTGAGCAACCAGGCGGTATCTTCCTTCATGCCGTTGGCCAGCGTACCCAATTCGTTCATCGAACCGGTGACATCGCCTTCCGGACTGCCGCCGTTATCCCCTTCAATGAAGATCACCAGCGTGTTTTCCAACTGGCCCATCCGCTGCAATTCATCGAGAATCCGGCCAAACTGGTTGTCCTGATAGGCCAACATGCCGGCGTAGACTTCCATCATGTGCGCATAGGCCCGGCGCTGATCGGGGGTCAGGCTATCCCATGCGGGTATGCCTTCGGGCCGCGGGGTCAGGATCGTATTCTTCGGTGCAATGCCCGCTTTCTTCTGGCGGGCAAGGCTTTCTTCGCGCAGCTTGTCCCAGCCCTGATCGAACTGGCCCTTGAACTTCGCGATCCATTCGGCAGGGGCCTGATGCGGCGCATGGGCGCTGCCCGTGGCGAGATAGGCGAGGAACGGCCTGTCCGGGGCCGCCGCCTTCTGGCCATGAATCCAGCGGATCATGTCCTCCGCCAGATAGTAATCCAGCGTCGTATCCATTTTCGGCGTTTCGACCCGATTGGTCCCACGATAAAGCGTGGGGCGCCACTGGTTGGTATCCCCGCCGATGAACCCATAGAAATAGTCGAAGCCCAATCCGGTGGGCCAATGGTTGAACGGCCCCGTGTTCGGATCATCCTCGCCCTGCGGCACGTTGTGATGCTTGCCGAAAAATGCGGTGTTATATCCATTGAAACGCAGGACATCGGCCACGGTTGCCGCCGAATCCGGAATCGCACCGAGATAGCCGGGATAACCGCTGGCCGTGTCGGTCACGATACCGCTGCCCACGGCATGATGATTGCGCCCGGTCAGCAGCGACGCGCGGGTGGGCGTGCACATCGCCGTGGTGTGGAACCGTGTGTAGCGCAGGCCATTGGCCGCGAGCCGGTCGAGGGCAGGGGTGGGGATGGGGCCACCAAACGTGCTCGACGAAGCGAAGCCGACATCGTCTGTCATGACCAGCAGGATATTGGGGGCATTGGCCGGCGCCTTCACCGGCTCGGGATAGGCTGGCGTGGAGTCCGCGTAGGTCTGCCCGATCTTGCCCGCGAACGGCGCGGGTGCGCTGGGGAAAACCACGCCGGTCTGCGCAGCTGCCGGTGCGTGCACCGAACACAGAAGAGCAGCCGTAACTGCCCCGAATAATGGAATATTGCGACGCATCACGACACCCTCCCCAACCTTGACAGTACTGTACGGTATAGTTCAATCCGTTGCAAGCCAGGCAAGGCTGAGTCAAGGCGGAATTATGGCCAGAAACACAACATCAGCCGTATCATCCACCGATCAAACCGCCGTGCGCGAACGATTGTTGCGGGCGACACAAGACCTGATTCTGGCTCGGGGCTTCTTCGATGCCAACCTCGATGACATCGCGCGCAGGGCAGGGATCAGCAAACAGACGATCTACGCCTGCTTCACCTCGAAACAGCACCTTTTCGAGGAAGTGTTGCGCCTGACGCTGTCGGAAGCGCGTGCCGAACCCATTGGCGATATTGCGGCCCTGCCGATCAACGAGGCCGTGCGGGCCTGCGCCCACTGGGTGGAAACAGCTGCGATGAGCGCAAACAACTGCGAGCTCTATCGTGCAAACATCGCGGCTGCCTCGGCCTCACCGGCATTCGCCGCCGATCTTCACCGCCAGCGGCTTTCCTCTTCCCGCATCGGGGCGGCCCTGGCCACGCATCCCGGCAACAAGACCCTCTCATCGCTGCCTCCGCACCGTGTGGCCGCCATTCTGGGTGTGCTGGCGATTGCGGGATGTCATCAGCTGCTGGGCATCGCGCCGACGCCGGATGAGCACGAAGCCCGCCTGCGCGGAATGGTCCAGCTGTTCAGCGGGGGATGGCACATGCCTGTCAGGCCCCTGTCCTGCGCGGAACGCCCATTACCCGACACGACCTGCGCGATAACCGAAACGGGGGGCCGCCTGTCAGCGGCGCGTTGGGAAGAATTGCTACGCATCGCGGCGGGCAGCTTCTCCCGTTCGGGAATTCGCCGCACCAGCGTGGAAGAAATTGGCGCCGCGGCAGGCATTTCGAAAATGACGATCTACAAACGTTTTGGCAACAAACAGCGCCTGTTTGCCGCCGCGCTGGAGCAGGCGGTGGATGATCTCCTGGCTGCGCGGCAGCCGCTTGGCTTTACCGACGACATTCATACATCGCTGGCGACGATTGCGTTGCAGGAAGACCGCTTTGCACAGAGGACGGACCGCGTGCAGCTGCTCCGCCTTCTGGTGACCGAAGCGCCATCCCACCCCGACAGCACGCATCGCGCATGGGCCCGCCTGACTGCCCCGTCCCGCCGCGAACTGGCAACGCAACTGGCGCAATGGCAGGCCGCCGACCGCCTGCATATCGCCGATCCGCTCATCGCCGCCGAACAGTTCCTGCTGCTGGCTACGCGGGGTAATCAGCGCCTGACCGACACTTTGGCGTGGGACGAAAACGACGCGCAAACCCACGCTGAAGACATAGCCACGCTATTCTATCGCTGACGGTATCAAGCCGCCCGGCAGCTACGCCAGCGGGTATATTGGAAAGCGCAGTTCCACGCGTGTGCCGCGCTCCTGCCCGAGAAACTGCAGGCTGCCGCCATGGCGCGCGGCAACGGCGGCCACCAGACTTAGTCCCAGTCCTTCGCCCGGCACCCCGTACGCGGCATCGGCGCGATAAAAGCGCTCGGTCAACCGTTCCCGATCGCCATCGGCAATACCGATTCCGGTATCGCTGACATAAAGCACCGCGTCCGCCCCCTGTCGCACGACACCCACGATCACCTCGCCATCGCGCGGGGTATATTTGAGGGCGTTATCGATCAGATTGATCAGGGCCTGAAACAGCAGGTGCGGATCCCCCTGCAGCGTTATAGGCGCTTCATCAGCGGCCGCGCGCAGCGTGATCGCCTTGCTTTCGGCATCAGGTTGATAAAACTCAACCGCATCCTCAACCAGTTGCGCAAGCGCGACCGGTTGTGGCTGGTCCTCATGGCGGCCGCTTTCGATCCGCGCGATCCGCAAAAGCGCGTCGAACACCCGCTGCAACCGCCGTGCCTCGCCGGTTGCCTCCTTCAACAGGGCCTCGCGCTGATCCGCGCCCGGTTCGGCCATCTCTTCCAGACTGACCAGCAGACGTGCCAGTGGCGTGCGCAATTCGTGCGCGACACTGTCCGATACGCGGCGGATCGCCTCCAGCAGTTCCTCAATGCGCGAGAGCATCACATTAAGCGTTTCGCCCAGACGGTCGAAATCATCGCCCGAACCCCGCAGCAATACCCGCCCCGACAGGTCGCCCGCAATCACCGTCCGCGCCGCCGAATTGATCGCCTCCAGCCGATTGCTTATTGTCCGGCTCATCAGGGCTCCCCCCAATATGCCCAGAATCAGCGCACTGGGGAGAATCCATGTCGCCGCGGCCCGAAGCTGTTCCTCAACCTCGTCGATGTCCTCGATATCCTTGCCCAGCATAAGGCGGGCGCCATCATCGAAGGTCTGATCCCACACCAGCGCCTCGTGATCGCTTTCATCGCCGTCGCGATAGATATCGGCCTCTATACGCAGCCAGGCTGACTCCTTGTACACCGGCCAACTCGGCAGGTTGGCGGTCCGGACATGGCCCTTGCTGTCAATCAGGACATGGAAAGGCTTGCGCACATCCAGACGGGCCGCTCTCACGTCCAGCGCCTGCATCAGCGCCGCGAGGCCTTGCGTGCGGTAGATTTGCGCCATGTCGGCACTTTCCGCCGCGACTTCTGCCTTGACCTCTTCCATCGGCGCGTAGGCGCTGACCCAGTAATACACGCCAAGCAAGGTCACCAACGACAGACACAACAGCGCCACATAGGTCAACGCCAGCCGAAAGGAGAGGCTATGCAGGATGCGCATCAACCCGCGCGCAACACATAACCCGAGCCACGCACCGTATGAATCAACGGCCGGACCGGATCCAGTTCGATTTTTTGCCGCAATTTGCTGACATGCTGGTCCACAATATTGGTCTGCGGATCGAAATGGTAATCCCAGACGCTTTCCAACAGCATCGAACGCGTGACCACGCGCCCCGCATGGGATGCGAGGCATTCAAGAATGCGAAATTCGCGCGCGGTCAGCTCTATCCGCACACCACTGCGGTGCACCGTGCGCCCCAACCGGTCGATCTCGAGATCCGCAATGCGGTATGTCGTTGGTTGCGCCGGTGCGGCCGGACCACGGCGGGCCATCCCTTCCACCCGCGCAATCAGTTCGGTGATCGAGAAAGGCTTGGGCAGGTAATCGTCGCCGCCAGCCCGCAATCCTTTCACGCGCTCGTCAACATCACCCAGCGCGCTGAGGATGAGAACCGGCGTCATATCGCCAGTGCCCCGGATAGTTTGCAGGATTGTCATCCCGTCAAGCGACGGCAGCATCCGATCGAGAATGATCGCGTCATAATTCTCGCTGGTTGCCCGAAGCAGGCCCTGCCTGCCATCCGCACAACGATCGACGATATGGCCTGCTTCGCGCAAACCTTTTGCCACATAACCGCCAACACGGTCATCATCCTCGATCAGCAGGATATGCATGATGTTGTCCAGAACGTGAGACGTCGGGCAATCGAATCCGGTGAATCAGGCACGTCGGCTCCTGTGTTCCATGCCGTGATCTGTACCCTATCGTGCATCCCGCACCGATCATCGGACCGAACATGGATAAATTCAAATGATTCTCCAATCTGTCATCCATGACGAATACCGATGTTGGCGTGATGGCGACAACACAGGCACCATTCGAACGGCGGATTGCCGAGCGCACCCCCACAAAACAGCCCGGCCGCAGTCGGAACCGCAATGCTGATCAGGCGCGCAGCGCCCGGCCGGATATTGCCATTCTGGTCTACGATTTGCGCGCCAGCGGTGTGGTACTGAACGCTCTTCGGATCGCCCGGGCCGCACTGCAGGCCAATCTGCGTACCGAACTGTGGGTCATGAACGACCTCGGCCCCATGGGTCGCGACTTGCCCGCCGAGCTACACGTGCGGCGCCTGCAGCAGGGGCAAGCCGGACAACATCGCGCCTTGAGCAGTGTGAAAGGCATTCCCGCGCTTGCCGCTACGTTGCGCACCGTGCGCCCCCGCGTACTGTTTTCTGCTGGCAATCACGTGCACGCCTTCGCAGTGGCAGGGCACCGGCTGGCCCGGGTTCGCGATATGAAGCTGATCGGCCGGGTCAGCAATGCCTTGGCCGCGACAGCGCCCCGCAAACGCAGCGGCCTTCCGGGAAAAATCCTGCGGTCGATCGCCATTGTCTGGGAACGGCTGCAATTCCGCGCGATGGACCAATTGGTGGCTGTCTCGCACGAACTCGGCAGCGATCTGGTGACTTACGGGAAAGTGGATAGCCGCGCGGTCACAATCATTCCCAACGGTGTCGATGCGGGCTGGATCGCGGACCAGGCCGCCGAACCGCTGGACCATCCGTGGTTTGCGCCCGGCGCCCCGCCGGTTGTGCTCGCGGTCGGCCGCCTGAGCCGTCAGAAAAACTTCGACCAGTTGATTCGTGCCTTTGCCATACTGCGTCAGAAGCAACCTGCGCGGCTCGTCATAATCGGTCATGGCCAGAACAAGGATCGTGACGCATTACAGGCGCTGGCAAGCACGCTTGGCGTGGACGCCGACGTCTGGTTCACCGGTTATCAGGCGAACCCCTATCGCTTCATGGCGCGTGCGCGCCTGTTTGCGATGACCTCGCTCTGGGAAGGCGGCAGCAACGTTTTGATCGAGGCGCTCGCCTGCGGCCTGCCGATTGTCGCCACAGCGTGCCCCACAGGTATACGCGAAGTTCTCGACGGACTTCCCGATGGACGGCTTGTGACAATCGGCGATGCCAAAGCGACCGCGCAAGCCATGGCCGAGCTCCTGACACGACCGCATGAGCCCCTGCCATCCTCCATGACGCTGAGAGATTATCAGTTGTCGGTTTGTCTTGGCCGTTATCAGGGCCTTCTGCATACCGCAGCCGTCCCGGCGTGACAGGCGGCGGCACACCCGCATCCCGGTGAAGCAGATCATTGATCCCCGCCACCCCAGTTAAATCGGGGAGGGCCGCCAGTGTCCGTGGGGCCACATCTGGCCCCGCACAATAAAACAAACCGGAACATGCCTCCAATCCACTCGCACGAGGGATTACATGCGATTCGTATCACGGACCGAACCGCCTATCATGCATTGAGGCAATGCAACATTACCCCAACCCCCTTCGAATACTTTTGCGAAACGACTGAAACTTCTCTGAAAATAATTTATCGCAAATAGTTCGTATCACTGTTGCAAAATAATTGGTAAATCGATCAAACCGTGTAGAAGTGTCACGGAAGCGCGCGGGTTACGCCAGCCCAAAGGTGCAGGGGCACTCATCCGGCGGAATCTGCGGCAAAACAACACGGTCGGGGGGGCCAGCGGCATGCAGAACACTGTCCGGTTTGCGATGGCGCTATCGCTATGATTTACATCATGGTGAATATTGAAAGTCATACTATAATTTATATCAGGACCAATCTGCTCCATAGTGTCGCAAAACCGGCAGCCCGTGGCGGAACAGGGGAGTGATGGCGTGCCATCGGAGAACCTTTTCATCACCATGAATGAATTCAAGACTCGTGCGATCCGCTGACTCACACCTTGCAAACGGAAAGTTCGGCCTCAGGCCCATGGTGGTTTCCGTTGTCCTGACCACAGTCCTGCTGGGCGTGGTCTTCGTCGCAGTGGCCGTCTGGCATGCATCGAGTTCCCTGAAGGATTTGTCCTCCCAACTGCTTACCGGCAGCGCCAAATCAACGGCCAGCCTGATCGAAAGCGAACTGCAAACCCGCATATCACTGTTGGAAGCCCTGATCGGTCCGGACCCTTCGGTGCCCATCTCCGATGCCGCGCTCGAACGAATCAATCGTATTCTGATGGCGCAAGGCAGTCAGGTGTTCCGTGTGACCAAAGACGATCCCACCGATCGCCTGCCCCCGATGCCCAGAATGCCAAAAATGCCCGGCAACACCTACGCGCAGATTGCCATATCGGATCTCTACTTCGACCCCCGCACCGGCCAGCCACGCATTGCCATCACGTTTCCGGCCTTCGTCAAGGAGGGGGAAAGCGGGTTGCTTGCACTCTCGATCGCACCGGAAACGCTGCTGGAAGGGGCGTCCTGGCGGTCCAGCGAAATGGGATCATTGCTGTTTGCTGTCACCGACAGCAAGGGACGGATTATTGCAAGGTCGCGCAATCCAGGCCGCTATGTCGGCAAAATGGCCCCTGACTGGGCCAAAGTCGTGGAAGCGCGCAGCGATGCGGGATCATTCACGGCCAAGACTGCCGAAGGTGCGCCCATTATTTTCGCTTTCCGGAAACTGAAACAGACGCCGGGCTGGGTTGTTGTGGTCGGTGAACCGCTGGACGAATTCGACGCGCGATGGATGATGCCCGCCTATTCCGTAATCACCGCCAACCTGCTGGCGCTGTTTATGGGGTTGCTTCTGGCGATCTGGATGGTTCGGCTTATTCTTAATCCGATCAAGGCCCTTGCCGCCCATGGCGAACGCGTCGCCGCGGGGGAACACGACGGTTCGCCACCGTTGCCCATCAATTCGCCTGTGCGCGAATTCAACACACTGCAGCGCAGCCTGCTCGATGCGGAAGACACCCTTCGCCGAAGGGCAAGTGCCCTGACCGAAGCCCTTGATGTGCTGGCTGTCAGCGAACAACGCTATCGCGCGCTCGCTTCGGCGGGAACGCTTGCCTGGTTTCAGGCGGACGGCAAGGGCAATATGACCGTCATGACCGGCTGGCGCGAACTGACCGGCATGCAGGAAGACGAAGCGCTGGAGGAATGGCACAGGAGCGTGCATCCCGATGACTGGCCTGAACTTCAGGCCGCCCGGCAATACGCAATCGCACATCTCACGGTCATGAATGTGGAATTCCGGATTCGTTCGAAAGACGGCCGGTGGTGCTGGGTCAGGTCGCGCTCGGCCCCGGTCCTCACCGCCGATGGCGAGCTTGTCGAATGGGTAGGCCTGCTCGAGGATGTCGACGAACGGCGACAGGCGCAGGAAAAAATCCGCCATCTCGCTCATCATGACAGCCTTACCGGCCTGTGCAACCGGACCTATCTGCAGGAACAATTGCCGCGACTGATCGAGGACGCACGGCAACGTTCCGCCAATCTCGCAGTCTATCTGATCGATATCGACAAGTTCAAGGAAGTGAACGACAGCGGAGGGCACGGCGCGGGCGATACCCTGCTGATATCGATCGCCCGATCTTTGCGGCGCAACGCCCATGCCGGTCTGGTTGCGCGGCTGGGCGGTGATGAATTCGTCGTGGTGAAACCCGACGTCGGGGATGACGCCAGCGCCGTTGCCTTTGGCAATCAGCTTCAGGCCGATTTTCGCAGAATCCCCTCGAGCAGCACGATCTCGGGATTTGCCACGGCATCGATCGGCTACGCGATATTTCCACGCGATGGCACGGACGTCGATCACTTGCTGCGCCATGCGGACATGGCGCTGTATCAGTCAAAAAACAGCCGCGCGGGGACAACTTGCGGCTTTACCAGCGCCATGGCGGATGATCTGCAGCATCGCCTCGAACTGGAAAAAGACCTGTTTCAGGCTGTCACCAACCGTCCCGAAGAAATTCACGTGTTCTATCAGCCGCAATTCCGCAGCAGCGATCGCAAGCTGGTCGGGTATGAAGCGCTGGCCCGCTGGACCCATCCCCGTTACGGCCCCATTCCGCCACAGACATTTGTGACAATTGCTGAAGAAATCGGCATTATCAATGCTCTGGGCGAACTGATCCTGCGGCAGGCCTGTCGCGATGCCATCCGCTGGCCGGATGACGTATCGCTGGCTGTAAATCTTTCGGCGATAGAGGTTTCGCAGATCGATCTGCCCTCGATCATCAACGGCATCCTGTTATCGACCGGGCTTCGCGCGCATCGGCTGGAACTGGAAGTCACCGAAGGGGTGCTGATCCGCGACCGCGAACTTGCACTGGGCGTTCTGCGGCGGCTGAAGGCCATGGGTATCAAGATCGCCATGGACGATTTCGGTACCGGCTATTCCTCGCTCGAATACCTGCACGTGTTCCCGTTCGATAAAGTGAAAATCGATCGTTCTTTCATCACCGAAATAACCGATAGCCCCCATGCCAATGCCATCGTGCGCTCGATTGTCAGCCTGGGCGAAGTCCTGCACTTCCAGGTTATTGCCGAAGGCGTTGAATCCGAAAGACAGATATCCATCCTCAACGATATCGGCTGCGAATATGTTCAGGGCTTTCTGCTCGGCCATCCTGTCAGTATCGACGCCACGATATCCGCCAAGTACGAGGACGCATGACAGGCAGCGTTGCGCGCCCTGTGCGGGTGGCAGCTTTCTTCAGGAATCGACCACGGCCATCGCGATAAACGGCGGATTTCCACCGCATACCATGCGCGCCACGCTCAGACCTTCTTTTGCAACGCCATGCGTGATGCGGCCATGATCCGGTTCGACAACGCTCGGTCATGAACCGCCCGGGCGAGTACCATGGCACCGACCATCTGCGCCACAGCCGCCAGCGCATGGTCCTGCTCCGCCTCGGGAACGGCTTCCTCCACCACACCGACAAGGTTCAGCAGGCCCTCGCGGAATGCATCGGCCACGGCCCCGTCGTTCCTGGCCGCGTCGGCACCCAGCGCCACCAGCGCGCAGCCCTGTTCCGGGTCATCCCGATGGCGTTCTGACAGATAAGCTTCGGCCAGCGCAGCAATCACCCGATCGGGATTGGCCCGCGCTATGCGCCGCCATCGCGCGAAACTGTCCTGCAAGGCTTCGGCGCAGGCTTCACCGGCAAGTTGCTCTTTCGAGCCGAACTGGGCGTAAAAACCACCGTGGGTGAGCCCGCTCTCGCGCATGATTGCGCCAATTCCCACGCCATCCACCCCGTGGGTGCGAAACATGCGCGAGGCATTATCGACCACGGCCCTGCGGTTCTCTGCCGCTCTGTCTCGCGATACCTTCATCGCGCGTTGCTCCTGCTGCGGTTGACTATATATATGATAGCAATCATATAACGGCAAGACTCAAGACAAGGCGCTTTTGCTCCATGCTGTCGAATACTGTCGCCCGAACTGTCGCACACCGGGGCCGCCACTACGGGTTTGTCATTCTGGGCGTAACATTCCTGACCATGCTGACCGTGGCGGGCACTATCGGTGCGCCCGGGGTATTCATCGTACCGTTGCAGGAAGAATTCGGCTGGAGCGCATCGGATATCTCGGGCGCGCTCGCGGTTCGCTTCCTGCTGTTTGGCCTGATGGGGCCTTTTGCAGCGGCATTCATGAACCGGTTTGGTGTCCGCCGGATGATGTTGGTTTCGCTTGGTATCATTACCGGCGGCATAGTCCTGTCGCTTGGCATGACGCGGCTGTGGCAGCTGTTCCTGCTTTGGGGTGTGGTCATTGGCGTGGGTACCGGGCTGACCGCGATGGTGCTCGGCGCGACGGTGGCAACGCGCTGGTTTTCGGCGCGGCGCGGCCTTGTCATGGGGCTTCTCGCGGCCAGCACGGCCACGGGCCAATTGGCGTTTCTGCCGCTGCTGGCGAATCTCACCGCCCATTTTGGCTGGCGCGCGGCCATGACATTCGTCGTGGGCGCCGTAGTGTTGGCCGCAATCATCGTGCTGCTGCTGATGCGTGACCGCCCGTCCGATCTCGGCCTGCCCCCTTATGGCGCAACAGAAATCGTCCACCCGCCATCCCAACACGCCCAGCTTGGCGCCCTGTTGCTGCACCCCATCGTCGTGCTGCGCGATGCCGCACGCGTGCCCACGTTCTGGGTCCTGTTTTTCACGTTCTTCATTTGCGGGGCCAGCACCAATGGCCTGGTCCAGACCCATTTTATCGCGCTGTGCGGCGATTACGGCCTCGCCGCCATGGGTGCAGCGTCCATGCTGGCGCTGATGGGCCTGTTCGATTTTGCCGGTACGCTTGGCTCGGGCTGGCTATCCGATCGTTTCGACAATCGCTGGCTGTTGTTCTGGTATTACGGCTTGCGCGGCGCCTCGCTGCTGTACCTGCCCTACAGCGATTTCTCGCTCTACAGCCTGTCGATCTTCGCGATGTTCTATGGCCTCGACTGGGTGGCAACCGTTCCACCCACTGTGAAACTGACCGCACAACGGTTTGGCGGGGAACGGTCGAACATTGTGTTCGGCTGGATTTTCGCCGGGCACCAGATTGGCGCGGCATCTGCGGCCTATGGCGGCGGCTTCTCACGCACATTTCTGCAGAGCTACATGCCAGCATTCGTCACCGCAGGCGTCCTGTGCCTGATTGCCGCAGCACTGATCCTGACGATCCGATCAAAAACAGCGCTGACGGAGACTGCAGCCATCACGGCATAATCGGTGCAGTGTGGCGCACCCGACAGGATTCGAACCTGTGACCCCTGCCTTCGGAGAATTAAAACATAGGCCACGCCACGGTCTGATGTTCTATGCCAAATTACGAAAATCTACGCTAATTCTCTATATTCATTGGCTTTTTTCTAAAATAGAATACGCCGCTGGTACGCTGTTGTTTCCGGGACTTTGCTCCCACCTGCTTCCGTGGTGCTTCCGTGGAAGCAGCTCAGACGCTGGAGGTATTTCGCCATGGCCAAGATCAACAAGCGCAATGTGGATGCTGCTGAGGTTCGTGAAAAGGACTATTTCGTTTGGGACGATGAGCTTCCCGGTTTCGGCCTGAGGGTCTTCGCTTCAGGGAAACGCAGCTATCTCGTTCAGTACCGTGCGCTTGGACGGACCCGGCGATTCACGATCGGCTTGCACGGTGTCTGGACGCCGGAGATGGCGCGAAAGGAAGCAAAGGTGCTTCTCGGCCGGATCGCGCAAGGCAAGAATCCCGCAGAGGAGAGACAGCTCGACCACAAGTCGATCACGGTCAAGGAGCTGTGCGATCTTTACCTCAAGGATTTGGAGGAAGGGCTGATCCTGGGCAAAGGTGGCCGACCCAAACGGTCCGGAACAATCGTATCTGACAAGGGGCGTATTCATCGTCATATCGTGCCGCTGATCGGCACACGCCGGGTGAAAGATTTGACAAAGGCCGATGTCACGAAAGTTCTTAAAGATGTGATGGCGGGAAAGACCCGTCGAAACGTCAAGACGAAGACACTCCGCGGCCGCTCCATCGTCAAGGGCGGCGCCGGGACGGCGAACCGCACTGTGGGTTTGCTCGGAGGAATTCTGACCTATGCCAAAGATGCGGGCATCATTGAGGTCAATCCTGCTGCCGGCGTCAAGAAGCCAAAGGACCAGGTCCGTACTCGACGCCTGACTGAATCGGAATACCGACGGTTTGGCGAGATTTTAAACGATGCGGGTCGGAACCCCAACTTTTCGATGACTGTAGAGATCGCGCGGCTTATTGCGCTGACGGGCGCGCGCCGCAGCGAAATCATTGGGCTGGAGTGGAGCGAATTCGACGCCGACGAAAGCTGCCTGCGATTGAACGATAGTAAGGAAGGCGCGTCCGTCAGGCCGATCGGCCTACGTGTGATCGACCGGTTCGAAAGCCTCCGTCCGATCGAGGAGCAGACATTTGTTTTCCGGGGAATCCGGAGACGCGACCAAGCCTTTGGTGGGTTTCCCCGTCAGTGGCGGGCGATCTTCAAAGGCACGGAGTTGGAGTGGATGACGCCTCACGTACTGCGTCACAGCTTCGCGAGCCTTGGCAATGACCTGGGATTCACTGAGGCGACCATATCCGCGATCGTGGGTCACTCTCGCAATAGTGTGACAAGCAAGTATATTCATACGCTCGATACGGCGCTGATCATGGCCGCAGATACCATCTCAGGCTATATTGCGGGCCTGTTGGACGGAATGTTGCTCAGCCACACATCATACGCCCTTGATCGCATGTCGCGCCAAGCAGCCTTGTCTCGATTCCTCGGTCTTGCAGATGGTGACAGCCAGCCTGGAATCGATGATTCGACGTGCCTACCGATGGCCGCGTAAAGTTGCCAGTGCCGACTCCAAAGCAGTTGTATTGCGATCGCTCTTCGTCCTTAAGCGGGCCGAAGGCGGGCTGGCCTGTGCTCGTATCCGGCAAAGAATGCCTCGGCGACCGCGCAACAACCGAATGAGCTGGCGACGTCGGCAGTCGATGAGAAGCTCGTACCGTCAGATTCCTCATCAGCAGAGTGTCGCCGATCTGGAGGTTTTCGCGAGCGTATCAATTATCCAGTCATGTACCAGGAAAGTTCGGAGCATTGAGTGAACTGTCTGGTGGCATTGCCGAACAGCCGGTCGCGCAAGGTTCGTTCGCTGCGAGCCCCGGAAATGACGATGTCAGCCCCGGACGCTAGGGCATGGTCGATGATCACCTCGCCAGGGCGACCTTTGGGATCGGGCAAGTGGATCGCCCGGGCCGGCAAGCCCGATCGCCTGAGAAAGTCGACAACCTCGTCCAGCCTCCGCATCGCGACCTCGTCGCCGACGCCCACGACCTGAATTTCGTTCGCCAACGCCAGCAGTGCGCGCGACGCATGCAAGGCGTGCCGCGCTGCCGCGCCATCCTTCCAGGCGACAACGGCGACTCCGATCGGGGCAGCTTTAATGCCGCTTTTTAGCCTGAGAACAGGCGTTCCAGAGCGAACCGCAAGGTCGATCGGGTCCGGCGTGACGCATTGACGGCTCGATCCTGCGATCGAGACAAGCATATCCGCAGTATGGAGGTGATCAAGAATCGCGTCGTCCGGTTGCGCGATGCCGGTACACCAGCTTGTATCGGGAGACTTCAGGATCTTCGTTCCGGCATCCCGCACGGATGCGATTTCCATTTCCATGCGTCGCTCGAATCCGGCAGTTCCGAGCGGATTGAGAAGCGCCTCCTCGAGGTCAGATTTGGGCCAGGCGTACGACACGCATGACAAACGCGCCTGGAGCCGCTCGTTGAATCGGTCGACCCAGGAGAAGAGTTGCTCGATCCCCTCTTTTGGGCTCGCATCAATGACGATATCCCTGATCGGCATTCATCCTCCTCACCGCGACGGGTTTCGCACACCTTAGCGAAGCCACCGGACCGAAGCGATCAAAACACGCTAGAGCCGTTCATTGTCGATCGCCAAATCCCGATCCGGCTTTTCCATTGTTGAGATGGACCGCCACATGCGGCTAACAGGCAGTCCATGACGCACCGAGTCCTCTCGACGTCGTGGCACGCAGGGACATTGTGGCTTTTCGCTCTTCTGCTGCTGGCGACCAGCTTGCTGATGCCGCGTGGCTTTATGCCTGCGCCCGATGCGCACGGCGTTATCCGCGTCATGTTGTGCACCGGCACCGGCCCGGCTTCGATGACCATGGTGATCCCCTTCGACAAGGATCATCAGGATCATGATGGTCATAAAGACGGGCAACCGGATAAGACCTGCGCGTTCGCAAGCAATGCCGCGCCTCTGGCTGCAGCGGACAATGTCCGGCTACCGGCGCCTATCGCCGGGTTCGATCTGCACCGAAATGGCGCTCCGCTTGTCGGCCTTGCGCCCGGCCGCGGCATGGCTGCCCCGCCACCGCCATCGCAGGCCCCTCCCGTCGCTTTGAGTTGATAGCAAGCTTCCCGGCCCGCAGGCCGGCGCGCTTATTTCCTGTCCCCCTCTGTTCAGGGGGACCGGCCCGATGGGGCCTGCTCAATTGCGAGATTTATAATGTCATATGCCAATGGTTTTCGCGCGGCCCGCGGCCGTGCATCCTGCTGCCTGCTTTCCAGCGTTGCCTTGTTGGGGCTGTCCGCGCCTGCCTTTTCCCAGGAAGCAACAGCGCTTCCGGACGTCGATGTCGATTCCACGGCTAGCCAGGATATGTCACCTGCAGCACCCGAACGCATCGACCGATCGGATCTGCGCGCTCGCCAGGCAGAGTCGAGCGATACGGCAAAACTGCTGCAATCGCTTCCCGGTGTCAGCGGCCGCTCGGCGGGTGGGTTCTCGACGCTGCCGGTCATTCGCGGCCTTGATGCCCAGCGTCTCGGTATCACCATCGATGGGGTCACGATCGCCTCGGCTTGTCCCAACGACATGAACCCGCCGCTGTCCTACACCGATCCGCAGACGATCCGCTCGATAGGCGTCATCACTGGCGTCTCGCCGGTCAGCGCCGGCGGCGACAGCATCGGCGGGATCATCGCGGTCGAAACCGCGCCGCCCCAATTTGCGTCCTCGGAGCAGACCCTGCTGACCGGAGAGGCGTCGGCCTTTTATCGCAGCAATGGCGATGGCTTCGGCGGCGCGCTGTCGGTCACGGCTGCCAGCGACACGCTGAGCCTGACCTATAACGGCTCCTACACGCAAGCCGACAATTTCGAGGGCGGCGGCTCGCTTGGAAAGGTGCGCTCGTCCGAGTTCGCCAAGACCGATCACAGCCTCAATCTCGCCGCACAGACCGATATCGGCCTGTTCGAGCTCAAGGGCGGCTATCATTTCTCGCCCTATGAGGGCTTTCCCAACCAATATATGGACATGACGTCCAACAAGAGCTGGTTCCTCAACGGCCATTATGCGGGGGCCTTCGACTGGGGCGATCTCGATGTGCGGGCGCATTATCGCAAGACCGACCACGAGATGAACTTCCTCGACGACAAGGGCGGTACCGCCGGCGGCGGGATGCCGATGAACACCGAGGTGCGCCAGGCCGGCTACATTGTGAAGGCCGACATCCTGCTGGGCGGCGTGGGGAGGCTGCGGATCGGCAACGAGTTTCAGCACCAGTGGCTCAACGACTATTGGCCACCGGTCGCGGGCAGCATGATGATGGGGCCGAACACCTTTATCAACGTCAATGGTGCCAAGCGCGACCGGCTCGGCACGTTCATCGAATGGGAGAATAGTTGGGAAAGCGGCGTTACGCTGATCGCCGGCGTCCGCAACGATCAGGTCTGGATGAACACCGGCGACGTCGCGCCTTATGGCACTGACATGATGCAGATGGCGGACGTGATGGCGGCGGCGGATTTCAACGCCGCGAGCCGGAGCCGACACGACAGCAACTGGAATGGCTCGGCGCTGCTACGCTACGATCCTTCTGAGATCGCGACGCTTGAACTCGGCTATGCCCGCAAGGTGCGCTCGCCAAATATCTATGAGCGCTACACCTGGGGCCGTGGCGCCATGTCGAGCAGCATGATCGGCTGGTTCGGCGACGGCAACGGCTATGTCGGCAATCTCGATTTGAAGCCGGAAAAGGCCGATACGATCAGCGCCGCGCTAACACTGAGTGATGGCGGTGACGAAGGCTGGTCGTTCAAGATCGCGCCCTACTACACAAATGTGAACGACTATATCGATGTGGTGAAGTTGCAGGACTTCACCGACATGATGGGAATGCCGACCGGCTTCGTGCAGTTGCAGTTCGCCAATCAGGACGCGGAAATCTACGGCGTCGATGTTTCAGGGGCCGTGCCGCTGTGGTCGAATGATCGTTTCGGCAAGGGACGTCTTTCCGCCAAGGCGAGCTGGTTGCGTGGGCGAAACAAGAGTGACGGCGCGCCGCTTTACCACCAGATGCCATTGAACGGCACGGTCAGCCTCGAACACAGGCTGGATGGGTTCGAGACGCGCATCGACCTTACCTGGGCGGCGGACAAGGATCGCGTCGATCCGACCCGTAATGAACCCCGCACCAAGGGATATGCGCTCCTCGATGCCCAGGTCGCCTATAGCTGGAAGAATTACCGCTTCACGCTCTCGGCGGAAAACCTGTTCGACAAGCCCTATTACGCACCGCTCGGTGGCATGTCGCTGGGCGACCTGGGGGCGACAGGCGTACTGCGCCCGGTGCCGGGACGCGGGCGATCGGTCAATGTCGGCCTCGGCGTCAAGTTCTGACGTTTGGGCAATCGACCATCCTGTCAGGCAATAGGGCCGGGATATTTCGTATATCCCGGCCAAGGCGGCGCGCACCTTCGAGCGAGGCTGGTTGGCGCAAGCGCGTCGCTGCTGCTAACCGGACTGCTCGTGGCGGGACTGGCGTTGGGATTGACCGGCCTACCATCTCGCCTTCCGGTTTCGGACGCAAGCCGGATCAATCTGTTCAGCCTGCCTAACGATCCCGCGATGCCGGACAAATCGGAAAATCTTGAAACGCCAGCGTCGCATGGGGCGGCACCTGTGACGCAAAATACGGATGTACCATCAACACCCGCGCATTCCGTGCCGACAAACGGCCATGACGCAGAGGAGACGAAGCTTCCGGCTGTGCTTTTGCCGTCGCGACCGCAGGTCAGCCCATCAATATCGGTCGCCCAACTTTCGGTCCCTCCCGCAGAAAGTCCGCAGACCGCCGATCCTGTATGGAACAGCTACCAGTTCATGCTGTGGCGGCGAGTGATGGCGCGCCGACCCGATGGCATGCACCTGTCCGGCGAAGCGACACTGCGTTTCACGCTTGATGCGAACGGCGCGATCGTCGACGCGGACATCGCGCGTTCGAGCGGCAACAGGATGATCGACCGCCTCGCGCTCAGAACATTACGGAGCGTCAGCCCGTTTCCAGCTCCGCCCGAAGAAATACAGGATCGCGACCTGTCCTTCACCATCGGGTTCCGGTTCAACAAATGATGCCCCAACACAACCCTCGACGTTCGACTCTCTCGAACTATCTCCGCCGCGAGGCCTGAATTGCTTTTGTAGCAGGCTCGATCATTCCGATCGTCCTATCGCATTTGCGGCTCGGCGCTAATGCATCAATTATCCGGCAGTCGGCAATCGTGCCCTGACGGCACTGGTTGAGCAGGTTGGACAACTCGTATTTAAGCGCATTCAGGTCTTGAATCTTCTGTTCCACGAATTGCAGTTGGTCGCGCGTTATCTCGTCAACCGCCGCGCACGAACGGGAATTATCGTCGGCGAGGTCCAGCAGTGTGCGCACTTGACCGAGCGTAAAGCCGAGGTCGCGAGATCGACGAATGAAGGAAAGCCGGTTGAGATGCTCCTGCTGATAGATGCGGTAGTTGCCGCTAGTCCGCCTCTGCGACGAAATCAGTCCTTCCTTTTCGTAGAAGCGGATGGTCTCAACGCGGGTGCCCGTGAGCCTGGCAAGATCACCGATTTTCATCCTTGACCCTATAGTGACTTCAGGGTGCATATGTCGATGCCATATTCGATCGAACCGGGTTTGAACCATGGCTGACCACTGCTGCTCGAAAAAGGGTGAGACCCTCACGGAACTGGCGCGCAAGAAGGATCAGCGCCGGATTCTGGTCATCGTCATGGTCATCAACCTCGCGATGTTCGCCGTCGAGTTCGGTGGGGGCCTTCTCGCGCGATCATCGGCTTTGATGGCCGATTCCGTCGACATGCTGGGCGATGCCTTCGTCTATACCCTCAGTCTCTATGCGCTGCATCGGGGCGCGCGCTGGGAAGCCGGAGCCGCGATCGCCAAGGGCGGTATCATCCTCGCTTTCGGCATCGCGATCATCATCGAGATCGCGAACAAGATCGTGAACGGCGTGCCGCCATCGTCGAGCCTGATGCTGACCTTCGGCGCAATGGCGCTCGTTGCCAACCTTGTCTGCCTGGCGCTGCTGTGGCGCTTCCGCACCGCCAATGTGAATATGTCGAGCACTTTTGAATGCTCGCGCAACGACGTCGCATCCAACATCGGCGTCCTTGTTGCTGCTGGGTTCGTCGGCCTGATAGGATCGGCATGGCCCGATATTTTAGTCGGGGCACTCATTGCTCTTATTTTCCTGCGGTCCGCCTGGCGTGTTCTGTCCGAAGCCATCCCGGCCTGGAGAAGCGCGAGAGGTACTCTCGCTAATACATTGAGATGAAATCCATATATTTTAGAAAAAATTGGATGATACGTAGTATCATATCCAATCTTGTCTACTAATCATCTTATCTATCGCTTTGATGTGAAGTGCGCGATACAAATTATGGAGGATATAAAGTGAATATCTTTGAATATATTCATACCTCCTCCACTTTGGCGATGACACCGGGGGTAACATAGGCTATGCGGCTCACCATGCTCCGCAAAGGGTTCCTCCTCATCTGGCTGGTGGTCGCGTCGCTGACGGTGACCACGACCGTGCATGCGCAGGAACTCCCCGGCATGGTCATGCTGGAATGCTCTGGTACAGTTCACACGGAAAATAGCGAAAAGTCGTCACCTGGGGACACTGATCCCGGCGTGATGCACCATCATGGATGCCATAGCGCTTCCCATTTCCTCCTCGGCGATCACGCTGTCTCATCGCTCCTGGCGTTGCCCACGGATGACTATCCGACTTCACGAGTCGCAGGGCACAGAGTGCGCCACGCTGGCCCGGACCTGCGCCCTCCTATCGTCTGAACAAGTCGTAACTCTGTCCACGCCCTGATCCCGTCAGGCGCGGATGTTTTGACGTCTCTGTTCAGGATATCCAACTATGTACCGATTGATCGCGGCCATGCTGGCCGCGGCGTCCTGCGCGACTATCGCGCAGGCGCAAAGCGCGCCGCCGCCTGTAGTAGAGGTGGGCGCGACGCTTAGCCTTGACCAGGCTCTCTCCATGGCCGGTGCCTCGGCACCGTCACTCGATGCGGCTGAGGCCGACATCAACGCCGCTGCGGCCGCGCGGACGGTCGCGGGCCTGCGTCCCAATCCCAGTATCTCGGTGGAAGCCGAGAATGTCGCGGGAAGCGGCCCTTACCGGGGAACGCAAAGCCTCGAGACGACAACATCCTTCGCCTTGCCGATCGAACTCGGCGGCAAGCGCTCGGCCCGGATCGGCGTCGCCGATGCGCGCTCGCGGCGTGTCGCGGTACAGGCTGCGATCACCCAGGCCGATCTGCGCTTCAACGTTATTCAGGCCTATGCGGAGGCTGCTGCTGCGCAGCAGCGGCTGGTAACCGCAAATGACCAGGCCCGGATCGCTGCCGAGGGGTTTCGGGCAGCACAGGTGCGGGTGCAGGCTGGACGTGCTTCGCCCATCGACATGCAGCGCGCCGATGTCGCCCGCATCAACGCTGATGCCGATGTCGAGCGGGCCCAGCGCCTCGTCGAGGTGTCGCGATTTTCCCTGTCGAGACTGATCGGGCAACCTGTGTCGGGCGCCCTCGACACCAACTGGTTTACGGGCGTCCGCTCTAACTATGGCCCGCTTCGCGAGATCGACAGCACCGGTACTCTGGCTATGGCGGCGGCCGAAGCGGACCTGGCGGTGGCCGACGCGGGCGTCCGTCTCGCCCGCTCCCAGCGGGTTCCCGATCTGACCGTCGGCGCGGGCGCGCGTTATATGCGCGAGACCGGCGATACCGCAGCGCTGTTCAGCCTGACGATCCCGCTGCCCCTGTTCAACAATGGCAAGGCTGCGGTCGATCAGGCCTCGTCTGAGCGTCTTCGGGCCGAGGCGCAGAAGCGTGTGACCGCGCTGGAAGTCGATCAGGCGATCGCCCGCGCGCAGGCCGAGGCGGCCAATGCGTCGACCTCCGCCGTCACCGCGAAGGGGCCGGCATTAGCCGCGGCCGAAGAAGCCGCCCGCATCGCCCGGATCGGCTACCGCGAGGGCAAGTTCGGACAGCTCGAATTGCTCGATGCGGAACGCACGCTCGCCGAGACCCGGCTCGCTGCGATCGACGCGCTGCTTAATTACCACAACGCCCAGGCGCAGCTCGAACGGCTCACCGTGCGCGCGCCCGACCTTGAGGGGAACTGATCATGAAGACCATCTACAAAGCGGCGTTGCCGCTGACGTTTGCCGCCCTGCTGATGGCAGGCTGCTCTGGGGGCGATCCCGCTCCGGAGAAAAACGAGGCAACCGAGAATGCGGCGGCCGGTGAAGAAGCCGGACATGAGGATGAAGAGGGCGAGATCGATCTGACGGCAGAGCAAATCAAGGCCGCCGGCATTGAACTTGTTCGTGCCATCCAGAGCGGCGGCGGCGCGCTCACGCTGCCTGCAACGATTGAGGGTGATCCGCAGGGTATGCAGGTTGTATCAGCCGCGATCGGTGGGCGTGTGGTCTCGCTCACGCGCAATCTCGGCCAGACGGTTGGCCGGGGACAGCCGCTCGCGATTATCGAAAGCCGCGAAGCCGCCTCGCTTAATGCCGAGATCGAAGCCTCGCGTGCGCGCTTGTCTCTCGCGGAATCCAACCTGCGCCGCGAGCAGCGCTTGTTCGATCAGAAGGTCTCGCCCGAGCAGGACCTCATTGCCGCGCGAACGGCGGCGACTGAGGCGCGCATTGCGCTGCGTCTTGCACAGCAACAAGTTGCCGCAGCCGGCGGCGGTGGCGGCGCGCTCAACCGCATCGCCATCACTGCGCCGCTTTCTGGCCAGGTGGTCGGCCGCAGCGTGACGCTGGGTCAGACAGTCGCGGCCGATGCGGAGCTGTTCCGTGTGGCGAACCTCTCGCGCGTGGCCGTTACTCTGGCGCTATCGCCTGCCGATGCCGGCAAGGTTCGGCCTGGCTCAGAGATCGAGATCGTATCCGGCGACCGCCGATCGGTGGCGAAGGTCGATTTCGTCTCCCCGATCCTCGATGAGACCACGCGTCTGGCCACGGTGATTGCCCTGATCGACAACCGATCGAGCCAATGGCGCGTCGGCGAGCCGGTCACCGCCTCGATCCGGCTTGCCGGCGATACCGGTGGCAGCGCGGCCTCAGTCCTGGTGCCGCAAAGCGCGGTGCAGACCGTCGAAGGGCGGTCCACCGTTTTCGTGCGCACCGATCACGGGTTCCAGGCGGTTCCTGTCACGCTCGGCAGTCCAAGCGGCGACAATATCGTCGTGACGTCCGGACTCAAGGGCGGCGAACAGATCGCAGGCAAGAACAGTTTCACGCTCAAGGCCGAACTCGGCAAGGGCGAAGCGGAGCATGGACATTAAACCATGATCGACAAAATCGTCACATTCGCCGTCGAGCGGCGCTGGTTCGTGCTGCTCATGACGCTCATCGCCATGGTGATCGGAGGCTGGGCGCTGTCGCGCCTGCCGATCGACGCCGTTCCCGACATCACCAACAATCAGGTTCAGGTCAATATCGTCGCGCCCGCCCTCTCGCCGGAACTGGTCGAGAAACAGGTGGCATTCCCTATCGAGACCGCGCTCGCGGGTGTGCCGGGCCTTGAATATACCCGCTCGCTCAGCCGCAACGGGTTTGCGCAAGTCACGGCGGTCTTCTCGGAAAAGACCGATATCTACTTCGCGCGGCAACAGGTGGCCGAACGATTGCGAGTGGCGGAAGAAAGCCTGCCCGATGGGGCAACGCCCACCATGGGGCCAATCGCCACGGGTCTTGGCGAAGTCTATATGTGGACGGTCCATCTCGAACATCGCGAGGGCGACCAGCACAAGCCGGGACAACCGGGGCTTCAGCCTGATGGCAGTTATATCACGCCGGAAGGCGACCGGCTCGTCAGCGAAGCGGACAAAGCGACCTATCTGCGGACCGTGCAGGACTGGATCGTCGCGCCACTCCTGAAAAATACGCAAGGTCTTGCTGGCGTCGATTCCATCGGTGGCTATGTGAAGCAGTTCCAGGTCATTCCCGACACGCAGCGGCTCGCGGCGCTCGGCATGAACCTGACCGATCTGGCGCAGGCGCTCGAAGCCAACAACGTCGGGGTCGGCGCCGGTATTGTCGATCGTGGTGGTGAAGGCCTCGCGGTTCGCTCGGACGCGCGCATTCGCAATATCGGCGAACTGGCCGCAACCGTCATCGCGACGCGCGAAGGCACGCCGATCCGGCTTGATTCCGTGGCGCAGGTGCGTCTCGGTCAGGCCATCCGGCAAGGCTCGGCATCGGAGAATGGCGAGGAAGTCGTCGTCGGCACCGCCATCATGCGGATCGGTGAGAACAGCCGAACGGTGGCATCCGCGGTCGCGGAACGGCTCGATGAGGTCAACGCCTCGATGCCGACCGACGTGGTGATCCAGCCAGTGCTGGACCGCACCGCGCTCGTTAACTCGACAATCAAGACGGTTGCGAAGAACCTCTCCGAAGGCGCCTTGCTTGTCATCGTCGTGCTATTCCTCCTGCTGGGCAATTTCCGGGCGGCGCTGATCGCGGCGCTGGTGATTCCGATCACCATGCTGATGACCAGTTTCGGGATGTTGCAGGGCGGCGTCTCGGCCAACCTCATGAGTCTTGGCGCACTGGATTTCGGCCTCATCGTCGACGGCGCGGTCATCATCGTGGAAAACGCGCTCCGGCGCATATCGGAACGACAGCATCATCTGGGCCGCAACCTGACGCTTGACGAACGGCTCAATTCGGTTGCGCGCGCCGCGCGTGAGATGATCCGCCCGACCGTATTCGGCCAGGCTATCATCATCCTCGTCTATGTACCGATGCTCACCCTTTCGGGGGTCGAGGGCAAGACCTTCTCGCCGATGGCGCTCACCGTCATCATCGCGCTGGCTTGCGCCTTTGTGCTTTCGCTCACCTTCGTGCCGGCGATGCTCGCCATCTGGCTGTCAAAGCCAGTCGAGGAGAAGGAAGGCCGCATCATGTCCTGGCTCAAACGCAAATATGAGCCAGGTCTCGATAAGGCGATGAAGCGCCCGACGCTGACCATGGGTGTCGGCATCGGCGCGTTCCTCGCCGCAATCCTGACCTTCTCCTTCCTTGGCCAGGAGTTCCTGCCGCAGCTCGACGAAGGCGACTTGACCGCGCAAGTCCTGCGTGTGCCGGGCACCTCAGTCGATCAGAGCCAGGCGATGCAGTCACGGATTGAAAAGGAACTTGGTAAGCTGCCGGAGGTTCGCTTCGTCTTCTCGAAGACGGGTACGGCGGAACTGGCTTCAGATCCGATGCCGCCCAACATCTCTGACACTTTTATTATTATGAAACCGAAGAAGGAGTGGCCCGACAAGAGCCTGACCAAGGCGGATCTGGTCGCCAAGGTCGAAAAGGTACTGGAAGGCATTCCTGGCGGTGCGTTCGAGATCAGCCAGCCGATCCAGATGCGTTTCAACGAACTTATCGCCGGCGTGCGCGGCGATGTTGCGATCAAGGTGTTCGGCGACGACTTCGACAGTATGAACGCAACCGCGAATCAGATCGCGGCTGTTCTGCGCAAGACCGAAGGCGCCGCCGACGTTCGCGTCGAACAGACGCAAGGACTGCCGATGCTCGACATCCGCCCGAACAGGGACGCCATGTCACGGCTCGGTATCACTGCGCAGACCGTCCAGGATACCGTCTCCGCCGCGATCGGCGGGCGCGATTCCGGGATGATCTTCGAAGGCGACCGGCGCTTTGCCGTCACCATCCGTTTGTCGGATGCGGCAAGAGCCGATCTACAGACGCTGGCGCAGGTTCCGGTGCCGCTGCCGGGCGGCGGGTTCGTCCCGCTCCAGAGCGTTGCCGATATCGGCGTCACCGATGGCCCCAACCAGATCAGCCGCGAGAACGGCAAGCGGCGGGTCGTGGTGCAAGCCAATGTGCGCGGCCGCGATGTCGCCGGCGTAGTTGCCGACGCGCAGGAGATGATCGACAAGGAGGTCCGCCTGCCCGCGGGTCAGTATCTCGACTGGGGTGGCCAGTTCGAGAACCTGCGTTCCGCCAGCGAACGGCTGATGCTGGTCGTGCCTGCGTGCTTCGCCTTGATTATTCTGCTGCTCTACGGGGCGTTGGGAAGCGTACGCGATGCCGCGATCGTGTTCACCGGAGTGCCGCTGGCGCTTGTTGGTGGCGTCCTCGCATTGTTCCTTCGAGGAATGCCCTTCTCCATATCGGCGGCGGTGGGCTTCATCGCCCTGTCCGGCATCGCGGTGCTGAACGGCCTTGTGATGGTGACCTCGATCCAGGCGCTGATGGAAGATGGCATGGATCGGGCGAAGGCCGCTTATGAAGGCGCCATGATGCGCCTGCGTCCGGTGGTCATGACCGCTCTGGTGGCCAGTCTTGGGTTTGTTCCCATGGCGCTCGCCACGGGATCGGGGGCCGAGGTGCAAAAGCCGCTTGCGACGGTCGTCATCGGCGGCCTCATCTCCGCGACGCTGCTCACCTTGTTCGTCCTTCCAACGCTCTATGCCCGTTATGGGCATCGGATTGGCGACGAACCCCGTGAGCTTGTCCCGGAGGAGCCTGAAGGCGGTGATGGCGGTCTTTCCGAGGCGCATACATGAGCATAGGCGACAGGCGCGTGGGCTTTATGGCCGCGCGTTCGTCCCGGCAGTGGGCGGTCTTGCCGCTTGCTGCCGGGATGGCTCTCCTTGTTGGTTGCGCTTCGGCCCCACCACTCCAGGCTGGCATCAAGGTCGTGCCCGACGAGCGGATGGAAGTATTCTGGGTGCGGGCCTATCCCGGCAAGGAGGGAGTCCTTGTCACCGGACAGGTCCGCAGAACCGGGATGAGCAAGCCGGCGCTCGGGGGACATCTGCATGTCACCGCCGAGATGGAAGATCGCCATCAGCCCGCCAGCGTCGATACCCGTTGGACCGGCAGCCTGTCGGGACGGGTTCGCCGCTCGGCCCGCTTCAGTGTGTTGGTCCCGGCGGTTCCGGCCGACAGGCTTCGTTCGATCCGCGTCGAGTATCGCGCCGGTCGCGACGCGGCGCCAAAAGGAAAAGCTGCGACCGACAGCCCATCCGTTCCGGTAGCCGGAGGCAGCCACGATCGCATCTGAGCGATCGTCCTGTCCTCAGGCGACCCGTGTGAAAGGTCACACAGCCGATGAAGGCAGAAACAAGTTTTACCATCAACATGGCCCCCATCCGGGTCTGGTCCCATCTCGCCGATTTCGGCGCCTATGCATTCTGGCATCCGAACTATCGTTTCGAGACGGACGCGATGACGCCCGAACAACGCATTCCGTTGAGCTACGCCCTCTATAAGGGAGAATATCGCATAAAGGCGGAGGCGACGATTACCGCTTCCGAAAAGCCGGACCTTTTCTCGTGGACCGTGGGGATTGGTGGCATCGCGGTACTCGAAGAGACCTATAGACTGGAGTCGCTGGCTTCGGGCACGCAGGTCCGCCATTCGATCGCTTTCGACGGCTTCTTCAGCCGCATCATAGCCGTACCGTTCAGGCGTGGGCTGACGCAAACTCTCGCCATCCAGGATGGTGCATTCGTCCGCTTCCTCAAAAAGGAAATGCACCGCGCTGGGGGCACCAACCTCAACCGTCATCGTCGTCGCGCGCGTGCCGCCCGCCACACACAAAAAGGGGCTAATGATGGGTAGAAGCGATCGCCCCGCCACCACCGAGCGGCGCACCTTGTGGATCGTGCTGATCCTCAATGCCGGCATCTCCGCGGCCTTCTTCTTGGTCGGCCTCGCCAGCGATTCCAGCGCGCTGATCGCCAACGGCGTCGATAATCTCTCCGATGCGCTTGTCTATCTGCTGAGCCTCATCGCGCTGAGCCGCGGCGCTGTTTGGAAAACTCGCGTAGCGACGGTTTCAGGAACAATGCTGCTGCTCTTCGCCATCGGAATCCTCGTCGATGTCGGGCGCCGCTATCTCTATGGCAGCGAACCGATCGGTTCAGCCATGATGGCGATGTCGGCCATCGCAGCCGCAGTGAACTACATCTGCCTTAGGCTGCTTCAGCGCCTGGAAAAGCCCGATGTGGCGCTGCGCGCCGCGACCACCTTCAGCTTCAACGATTTCATATCGAACGGGGGCATCCTTGTCGCGGGCGGTCTGGTGCTGTGGCTCGGCGGCAATTGGCCGGATCTTATCGTCGGCGTGTTGACGGCGTTCGTCGCCATCAAGGGCGGGATCGAAATCCTGAAGGATGCGCGAGCCGAAGCCGACCAGCGCGCGGAGGCCGCGCCATGACCGGAACGGCGTTTATCCCCGCCCTAAATATGCAGCCCGATGCGGCGCTGTTCCATACCGCGTCGCCCATTCCCCAGGAAAGAAGGAATTACCCATGGTAGAACGCGCGTCAAAGCAGGGGCTTCCCTGTCCTGTCTGCATGGTCGATCTCGTCATGAGCGAGCGGCAAGGCATCGAGATCGACTATTGCCCGCAATGCCGCGGCGTGTGGCTCGATCGCGGCGAACTCGACAAGATCATAGAGCGCAGTGCCGTCGAAACAGCTCCCCCTCCGCCCCCTCCGTCGCGCGCAGGATACGATCGCGGCCACGACAGCCACAGAGGCAATTACGGTTACGGCGATCACAAGCGCCGCCGCCGCAAGAGCTTCTTCGAGGAGCTGTTCGACTGACATGAGGATTGGCCCCCCACAAGCCTATGCCCCCCTTGCGTGCTTGTGCGAGAAGGGTCCGCGCCGTGAACGCCCCACCCCAGCGTTCACGGCGAAAGATAGCACGCCGCTGCCTCGCAGTGGCGTGCCCTTTTCAGGGTGGCCCCAGCGGCGGCGCGCTGTCGCGCTGTTGGCCGGTATGTTCACGCTGATCGCCAACACGGCATGTTCGCCCGACAGCAACCTGGACAAGGAAGATCGCCCGCTTCCTCTCGCCGGAACGCATATTTTCACATGCGGGAACGGAACGAAAGTGCGGGTAGATTTCGTCGACAACGGCCTGACGATCGATTTTGTCTCCTTGCCGGATGGGAAAACCGAGCGGTTAACCTCTCCCGCTGCCGGTGTTACCTATTTTGGCGATACCATGAACCTCGCAATCTCGAGCGGATCGATCGTGGTCATACGGCCCGACACCGGATCGCAGGTGTGCCACCGTGACGGCCCTGGCCGGGAACGGGACGGACGACCACCTCCGTGACCTCTCATAGCCCCGCGGCATTTTTCCGGTGCGGGCGCTGAACGAGATCGACGTAACAGAGGAAATTTTATGACCGAACAGATCCAACTCGAAATTCCGCTCATTCTTCCCGAGATTCCGGATGCGACCGATGCCTGCGTGCATCGCCTCACCGCCAATCTCTCCGCACGGCCGGGAATCGAAAAGGCGCATATCGTTCCAGCGCAGGATGCAAAGCCGGCGCTCTTATGCATTCATTACGATCCAGACATGGTGCCGCTTCCCCGTATTCGCGACATCGCGCAGGCAGCGGGCGTGGCTATTGCAGAGCGATACGGTCATGTCGTCTGGTCGGTCAAAGGCATCCGGCACCAGCGAAAGGCCCGATCCGTGGACGAGCAGCTGCGGGCCTTGCCTGGCGTGCTCGAAGCCGATGCCAATGCCGCGGGCATGGTTCGCATCGAGTTCGATCTGGAACAGATCACCGAACGCCAGCTTCAGGACGCCCTTGCTGGCATGGGTGTCGAGCACAGGCGGCGATCCCTTGTTCTGTCTGCACAGGAGACCCATGCCGGGCATGATCACGCGTCAGAGGGCGATGGGAAAGATAAGAAGACAGATGCCAACCATGATCATGATCATGGCGAATTTCTGGGCCCCAATACCGAGCTGATCTTCGCGCTCGCCTGCGGAGCCTTGCTCGGTATCGGCTTTGCGATCGAAAAACTCGTCGCCGGAGTACCCCTCTGGCTGCCGACAGCGCTTTATGTCGCGGCTTACTTCTTCGGCGGCTTCTTCACGCTGCGCGAGGCGATCGACAATCTCAAACGCCGCAAGTTCGAGATCGACACGCTGATGCTGGTCGCGGCCGCTGGCGCGGCGGCGCTTGGCGCGTTCGCCGAAGGCGCGCTGCTGCTGTTTCTGTTCAGTCTGGGGCATGCGCTCGAACACTATGCGATGGGCCGAGCCAAGCGGGCGATAGAGGCACTGGCCGAACTAGCGCCGCGCACCGCCACGGTGCGGCGAGCCGACGGCACGACAGAAGAAGTCCCCGTCGATGCGCTGAAGGTCGGCGATACCGTGATCGTAAAACCCGACGCACGGGTGGCGGCAGACGGCTTCATCATCAAGGGCACCAGCGCCATCAACCAGGCCCCCGTGACGGGCGAGAGCATTCCGGTCGACAAGCAGCCTGTCATGGACGATGCGGCCGCCCGCGCCAATCCCGATCGGGTCGATGCCGCGAGCCGGGTGTTTACCGGCACGATCAATGGCAGCGGCCTAATTGAGATTGAGGTGACCCGCCTGTCGAGCGAAAGCACGCTCGCCAAGGTGGTCAAGATGGTGAGCGAGGCGGAGACGCAGAAGTCGCCGACGCAACGGTTCACCGATCGGTTCGAGCGGGTGTTCGTGCCGCTCGTCCTTGTTCTGGCGGTCGTGCTGCTGTTCGCCTGGGTCGTGGTCGACGAACCGTTCCGCGACAGCTTCTATCGTTCGATGGCGGTGCTGGTGGCGGCAAGCCCCTGCGCGCTGGCCATCGCTACCCCCAGCGCGGTCCTCTCCGGCGTCGCTCGCGCGGCGCGTGGCGGTGTCCTCGTCAAGGGCGGCGCCCCGCTCGAACTGCTCGGCTCGCTCGATGCGATCGCGTTCGACAAGACCGGCACGCTCACCAAGGGCGAGCCGCGCATCCAGCAAATCATCACCGCGCCGGGCGTGGACAAGCAGGAACTGATGGCGATCGCGGTGGCGGTCGAAAGCCTGAGCGATCATCCGCTGGCGCAGGCGATCGCGCGCGATGGGCGCGATCATGTCGGGGACTATCCGGTTCCAAAGGCGGAGAGCCTGAAAAGCCTCACGGGGCGCGGCGTCTCGGCCGTGGTCGGGGAAAATGAAGTCCTAATCGGCAAGCCGGGCATGTTCGGCGCCGATGGCATCCCGCCGCTGTCCCCGGCGCTGGCTGAGGCCGTCGAGCAATTGCGCGAAGGCGGGCAGACCAGCATGGTCGTGCAGCGCGATGGCCGTGATCTTGGCGCGATCGGCCTGCTCGACACGCCGCGCGAGACGGCGATCGTCGCACTTAAGCGGCTGCACGACATCGGCATCAAGCGGATGATCATGATCTCCGGCGACCATCAACGGGCGGCCGAAGCGATCGCGCGCGAAGTGGGGATCGACGAGGCATGGGGCGATCTCATGCCGGAGGATAAGGTAGAAGCGATCAAGAAGCTGCGCGCCGAAACCAAGGTTGCTATGGTTGGCGATGGCGTCAATGACGCGCCCGCCATGGCGACGGCGACAGTTGGCGTAGCGATGGGAGCAGCGGGTTCTGACGTGGCGCTGGAGACGGCCGACGTCGCACTTATGGCGGACGATCTCTCGCATTTGCCGTTCGCGGTTGGTCTTAGCCGCACAACGCGATCGGTGATCCGCCAGAATGTGTTCGTGAGCCTCGGGATCGTCGCCTTCCTCGTACCAGCGACTATTCTGGGGCTTGGCATTGGCCCTGCTGTAGCTGTGCACGAAGGGTCGACCTTGCTGGTGGTGTTCAACGCGCTGCGGCTGCTCGCTTATCGGGACAGTGGCGGTGCCTAAGTTCTCGACCCGAATTTCAATTCGGCCGAGGAATACTGAACAATGAACCATCCGTCTGCCACGCAGGCTATGCTTTGTCAGATCTGCCGGATTCCATTGACGCTGTCTGAGCGACATGGAGTCGACCTGGCTTGATCGGGGCGGACTCGAGAAGATTGTCGCGTGCTCGAACGCCCGAATTCACGTGAGGGCAGACTCGCGCTTTCTTATGATCAACGACGCGATGATGGACAATCAAATTGCAAAACATCCCCGTTCGAATAACCTTAAAGAAGGCCGTTCATGCCGCTTGAAACCAAACAGCTGCGTTACGCGGTACTCGCAGCAGATATGATGAGTTTTTCAAAGGCTGCTTCCTTTTTAAATATCAAGCAGGCGACCCTCAGCCGTAATGTATTGAATCTAGAGCATCGCTTGGGTCTAAAGCTGTTCGAACGACAAACGCGCGGTGCAATTCTCACGCCCGCAGGTATTCCAATCATTGACGCCGCCCGGCGGATATTGACCGAGGTTGATAATCTCAAGAGTCGCGCGCGGGCGATCCGAAATGGCGATGCTGGCGAACTCACCATCGGCTTTTGCAGTTCGCTCACCGCAGGTGACCTGCGCTTCGCCATTGTCGAGTTTCAGCGGCGTTTCCCTGATGTTCGGCTGAATGGCGTCGAGCGCGACCGGGATTTTCTCCACCATGCTCTTCATGCCGGCGTGATCGATCTGGCCGTCGTGACCGGAGATCTCGCCGACCCGGCAATCAAACGCCGCTCGCTCTGGTCGGAGCGGGTGATGGTGGCTTTGCCCGAAGGTCATCCGCTCGCCGAGGCTGAGCGCGTCTATTGGCACGATCTGCGCCGAGAGACATTCGTTCTGGGAACCCAAGACCCTGGCCCCGACCTGATGCGACTCCTGCGCGCCCGGCTCGCGGAGCCCGGCTATGAACCCGAAGTCGAGACCCAGGATGTTAGCCGCGAGAATGTGGTGGCGATGGTGTCCGCTGGCTGGTTCCTGACGCTGGTGTCGGAATCGGCGCTGGGCTTCCAGCATCCCGGCATCGTCTTCCGCGAGGTGCATGAAACGACCGGTCAGGCCCGCATCGACTATGGCTGCTATTGGCGCAGTACCGACAGCAGCCCGGCGCTGCGGCGGTTCCTAGGCCTGATCCGCGAACGCTATCCCGAAACCTGAGACACGAAAACGGGGCCCACGCGCCATTTCCGATCACCTGATCGAAGGAGTGAGCAACATGAATGGCAAGACGATCTTCATCGCAATTGCGGCGCTTGCGATCGGCTTCGGGGTCGGGCTTTACGCTGCGGCCCGTCATTCTGCCGGTCGTCGCACCCAGCGCCACCAGTCAGGGTGCAGGCCTGACCCCGACCGTCAGCGAGGCGCGCGGCACGCAATATTTCGAGGCCAATATCGAGGAAGCACGCGAGCTTGTCGCGCAATGCGCTGCGGGCTCGGTGCGCGGCCAGGAATGCGCCAATGCCGAGGTCGCGATCGTTGAGACCGAAGGCAAGGAGCGGTTCGACGCATTTATGGGACGATGATCGGCCTGCCTCAATCGGTCTTGCTGCGATTGCGCCGGAACGCCCGATCGGTCGCCATGAAGCGCTCCAGCATTGGCGCAATCAGCCGCGCAGGCGGAACAGGCTGGGAGCCGTCGCCGGCAAGCACTTGGCCATAGGCCTCAAGATCATGGTGGACCGTAGCGGGCAGTTCTATGGTGAGGCGCACCGGCTTGTCCGTCGCGAGATCGGCAAGTTTGAGTTTGGTCATCGTGTTTGTCTCCAGGGAGAAAGCACCAGGTCGCGGCTGACCAGAACGCGAACCGGATAGCCGGGCCGCACCGTCAGCGTAGGCTGGATGTTGAGCTGGCGCCGGACGATCTCCTGTCCAGCCTGATTGAGCGTGTTCTGCCCGCCGTCGCGAATGGCGCGGGCGATATCATCCTCGGAGTCCGTCCCCAACTCCGCCCCGATGCTGAGCAAAGTCGAAAGACCGGCGGCGCGCAGGATGCCCCCCCAATGCTCATTGACCCGATCCTCCAGCCCCGCATAGCCAGCGGGATCGCCTGCGGGCTGGCGATCGAGAATGAGCGAGCGGCCATCGGGCAGGATCAGGCGATCCCACACCAGCAGCACCCGGCGCTGGCCGAAAGCGACCTCCGCGTCATAGTTGCCGATAAGTCGCGAGCCTTGTGGAATGAGCAAGGTTCGGCCTGTCGGGCTGTCATAGACGCTCTGCGTCACCTGCGCGGTGACCTGGCCGGGAAGATCGGAGCTGATGCCGGTGATGAGGGCAGCGGCGATGACGCTGCCGGCCTGCACGACATGAGGCGAGACCGGCGGCGTCACTTGACCGCTGTTGACGGTGCGGCTTTCGGGCGAGCGTTCAACGAACTCACGCTTCGCCCGCTGCATATTGGGTCCGTCTGCCTGCTCCGGCCCGGCGGGCACGGCCGCGCCCAACGCCGCGAGATCAAGACCGGGCGTTGCACCACTTGAGGCGCTCGCGGCTGCGCCGCTCCCTGCCTGACCACCGAGGAACAAGCGGCTCGCCAGCGCCGCCTCACGCTCTTGCGCGGCCCGCTGCGCCGCCAATTCCTCCGGCGTCATCGCCTGCGCCCCGGCAGGCGGCGGCACGGTTGGGTCGCCAGTCCCGTCGCCTTGCTGCGCGGCAAGGATCGGCCCGCCGAGGTCGCCGGGAAGTGGGTCGCCGAGTTGCGGCACGCCAGGCGGCAATTCACTATAGTCGCGAGGCGCCATTGAGACCTGCTCGGTCACCGCGCGGCTGTCGGTATTGTAGAGTTCCTCCGGCGCTGCTCTGTCGCGGCTTTGCAGCGCGAAGGTCAGCGCTCCGCAGACAGCCAGCGCGCCGACCGCTCCGAGCGTCGCCATCGCCTTGCGCGACAGGCGCATCACACGCGGCGCATCACCGCGTAGTTGGAACCCGGCAGGGTCCGCCAGTGGCTCCGGTCCCCGAAGCGCTTGCGTATCCGCGGCGTCATCCGGTCCGCTATCGGGTTCGTTCTCGTGATCGGCCTCTGACAGTGGGGCTGCGTGCAGCACTGCGCCTTCCTCCCGTTCAGGACCTTCTATCGGCGAGAGCCGGTTCTCATCACTGCTCATCGCCGGTTCCTGCGTGGGGTCCGCCTATCATCGCGCACGATGCGAACGCGCTGCTGCCGCTCGCCGCCGAGACGAAGCTCGGCGGCCGCAAACAGGCGATCGACAATGATATGACGTTCGCTCACACGATAATTGACCAGCTCGCCGCCGCCTTCCGGACCGATCACGAACAATGGCGGCATTTCGCCCTGCGCGATCCCGGCAGGAAATTCGATGAACACCTGCGCGCCATCATCAAAGGCACGGAGCGGGCGCCACGGGGCTTCGTAGCCCTCGATGCGGTAGCGGAAATTAAGCCGGGCGATATCGACACCGCTGGCGACGGACGCCGCTCCTGCGGCAGACATGTTCTGCCCGCGCAAGGCAATGAGACGATCCTGCGGATAGGTCCAGGAGACCGACGCCATCCAGGTCGAGCGGGTGGCGCGCAGTTCGATATGATAGGTTCGCCGGTCGGTGTTGATGACGAGGTTGGTCGCGAGGTCGGGCCGGGTCGGTTTGACGAGGATATGAACCCGCGCCGACGCACCCGTGCCGCTCACCGTGTCCCCGATGATCCAGCGCACCGTATCGCCGGCAGCGACCGGCCCCGGTCCGACGAGCTGCTCGCCCTCTTGCAAGGCGATATCGGTGACCTGTCCAGGCGCGGCATAGACCTGATAGAGCGCGCCGTCTGACCAGGGATAGACCTGGATCGCATTGATGAATCCATCGCGCACCGGCTGCATCCGCGCGGCGGCATTGGCCTGATTGACGCGGGCCGATGGATCAGCCTGTTCGGGTGCAGGCGTGGCATCGTCCACCGGCTTCAACTGGCCCGGCAAGGGCAACGGTTCAGGGATGGTGACTATTTCCACGGGAGCTGCCGGTGCGGGCGTCGGGATCGCAGCGATCGCAGGCGCGTCGTCATAGCGTATCGCGGGCGGCTTCGCCGATGTGGTAGCGCAGGCGCCGAGCGTGGATACGGAAATCAGGAGAAGCGAAAGGCCGCCGATACGCAAAGGCGCATCGCGGCGCTGTGTGGACAGAGTCATTGGCCAAGCTCCTTCGACCAGTTGATAGCGTTGACGTAGACGCCGAGCGGATTCTTCTTCAGGCGTTCCGGGTCGCGGGGCGGCTGCACAGTGATGGTCAGGATGGCCGACCAGCGCTCGGTGGTGGCGAGGCTACCGTCCTGATAGCGGCGCTCGACCCAGGCGACCCGGAAGCTGTCGGGCGAAGCCCGGATGACACTGGAGATTTCCGTGGCGATCTGGATGCGGCCGATATTGGCGAAGGGATCGTTCGTGCGCGCATAATCATTAAGCGCCATCGCGCCCCGATCCGTGGTGAAGTCATAGGCGCGCAGCCAATTCTCGCGCACGATCACCGGATCGGCGGGGATGCTGCGGACCTGTTCGATGAAGCGGGCGAGATGGAAAGCGATCTGGGGGTCGCCCGGCCGATAGTCGGCGTTGGCCGGGGCGACGGTCTGGGCCTGGCCGACTTTATCGACCTCGACGATCCATGGCGTGATCGTGCCGCGCGCGCCCTGCCAGACGAGGCCGCCCGCGAGGCCCGCCGAGACGGCGAGGCAGCCGAAAGCGATCAGCCGCCAGTTGCGGGCCTGGATACGGGCCGATCCGATACGGTCATCCCAGGCCTGTGCGGCGCGCTGATAGGGCGTTTCAGGTTCGACGGCCTTGCCGTACCGAATGGAGGGTCGCTTGAACATGAGCGTTTAATCCTTTTGCTTGATGTCGGGCGACATTCCGCCGCCGCCGCGATCGCCGGACCGGACCGCGTGTGTGACTGAGGTGACGCCACGTTGCAGCGCCTGCTGCCGCTTCATCGCCTGCGCCCATGCGGGTGGAGAGCCCCCGGCTGTCGGCGCGGACGACGATGCCGATGGAGCGCCGCCAGATGCGCCCGAACCGCCGGATATGGTTCCGCCGCTCGCTCCGAAACCGGCGCGCGCACCGGACCGGAAGCTCGATTTCACGCTGTCGCCGGCCTTGGCGGCGGCCTTTTTGAGCGGGGCTGTTGCCGCCCTGGCCGCACCGCTGGCGGCGGATTGGCCAACGGCTGCAAGTCCGCCGGCGACCGCGCTGGCGCCGCTCTTGCCGAGCGACCTCATGCTGTAGCTGCTGGCGGCGGCGCCTGCGGCGAAGGAACCGCCGCGCGCAGCCGCGGCGCCTGCTTTCATACCGCCGCCGATGGCCGAGGCCGCACCGCCTGCCGCCATGCGGGCACCCATTGCGCCGCCCACGGCCATGCCGCCTGCGGCGAGCGCCGTGCCGACGGCTGCGCCCGCACCGAGTTGCGGGGCGCCGGAGACAAGCCCGGTCGCGATGCCCGGACCGAAGATGGACAGGCCGAGCAGCGCCAAAGCGGCGAGCGCGACCGACATCGCTTGTTCGGCCGTCGGCATTTCACCAAACGCGCTTTCGAACTGCGCGAACAGGCCGGTGCCGATCCCGACGATGACGGCCAGCACCAGCACCTTGATGCCGGAGGCGACGACATTGCCCAAAACCTTTTCGGCCAGGAAGGCGGTCTTGTTGAACAGCGCGAAGGGCAACAGGACGAAGCCTGCGAGCGTGGTCAGCTTGAACTCGATCAGCGTCACGAAGAGCTGGACGCTCATGATGAAGAAGGCGATCAGGATGATCACCCAGGCGATGAGCAGGGTCGCGATCTGGACGAAGTTGGTGAACAGGCCGACCGGCCCGGTCAGTTCGCCCGCGGAATCCAGCAGCGGCTCGCCAGCGTTGAACCCGGCGTCTGCGACGCTGCCCGGTTTCATGAAATCGGCAAGGCTGATCGCCGACCCGCTGGCTTTGAGGCCGAGCCCGGCAAAGCTCTCGAACACGATCCCGGCGAGCGCGGAGAAATTGCCGATCACGAAGGCGAAGAAGCCGACATACATGACCTTCTTCACCAGTCTGTGCATCACATCTTCATCGGCGCCCCAGGCCCAGAACAGCCCGGCGAGCGTGATGTCGATGACGATGAGCGTGGTCGAAAGAAACGCCACCTCGCCGCCGAGCAGCCCGAATCCGCTGTCGATGTAGCTGTTGAAGGTGTCGAGGAAGGTATTGATGACGCCCGTATCGTTCATGGCCGCCTGTCCTCACGACCCCGGAAATCCTCACGGCCCAGGAACCGGCTGCGATGCTCCTCCCAGGCAGCATCGCAGCCGGAGTCCGGCATGGTGAGCGTGCGGCAGCGGGCGAGTTCGTCGCGCAGCGGATCGTACAGCGTCAGCTCCGCGGGCGATGGCGGCGGCGCCATCGGCTTGCGCTCATCGACCGCGATGGCGATCGCGGTCGCCATCAATATGCCCCCGGCGAGCGCGACCCCTGCTATTTTGGCGCTGCGGCTCATCGTCCGTTCCCTTCCGTCAGCCCAGCGTCACTGGCCGCTGCGTTTCATGAAGCGGCGGAAATGCTCGCGGCCCTGTTCCTCGGTCGCGGCGTTGCGGGCGGATTCGAGCGCCTGGGCACGTCCCTGCGCGGCGATCAGCGCTGTCAGATCCGCAATCTGGCGCGATTGCAGGGCGAGAAGCTGATTGCCGGCCTGGGCGGCCTGAAGCGCGCCAGTCGCCGACTGGCTGGCGCCAACGATATTCGCCATCGCGGTCTGCGAACCTTCGATATTGCCGACGACGCCAGCCTGAACCCGCAGCGCATCCTCGAAACTGCCGACACTGTCTTTCCAGCGCTCACGAGCATTGGCGATCAGCGTGGCGTCGGACGCGCTCATATCGACGTCGCGGTAGCGCTGGGTGAAGGCGTCCTCGATGGTCTTCACATCATAGGCGATACGCTGGGCTTCGCTCAGCAACTGCCGGGTCTGCTGGATCTGCGCCTGAAGTTCGTTGAGGCTACTGAACGGCAGCGAGGCGAGATTGCGGGCCTCGTTGATAAGCGATGTCGCCTGCTGCTGAATCTGCTGGATCTGGTTGTTGATCTGCTTAAGCGTGCGCGCGGCGGTCAGCACATTCTGCGCGTAGTTGGTGGGATCATAGACGATCCCGCCAAAGCCGAACTGGGCGCTGGCGGGCGCGGAAACGGCCGTCAGCCCCAGCACGGCGATGCCGGCGATGAGGCTGCGACGCAGGTTGCGATGGATCATGGCACTCTCTCCTCTGTGAAGGCCGGCAAAAGGTCGGCGGCCCATTGCAGGCCGCGATGGCGCAGCCAGGCGGCCGCGAAGCCGTCCGCCCCATGGGCGTCGATGAGGTCGCCGATGGCGATCTGGTCGGTCTTGGAAGAGGCAGCGGCGAAGGCGAGCGCCACATCGCCAAGGCCCAGCTCAAACAGCCGGTTGCCGCGCGGGGACTGGCAATAATAGTCGCGCTTGGACGTCGAGCGCGCAAGGATCTCGATCTGCCGGTCATTGAGACCGAACGCCCGATAGATGCGGGCGATCTGCGGTTCGAGTGCGCGCTCGTTCGGGAGCAGGATGCGGGTCTTGCAGCTTTCGATGATCGCGGGTGCGACGCTGCTGCCCTCGATCTGGGCGAGCGATTGGGTGGCGAAGATGACGCTGGCATTTTTCTTGCGGAGCGTGACCAACCAGGTCGAAAGCTGCCGGGCGAAGGCCGGAGAATTGAGAGCCAACCAGCCCTCGTCGATGATGATCAGCGTGGGGCTTCCGTCGAGCCGATCAGCGATGCGGTGGAAGAGATAGGCCAGCACTGCGGGCGCCGCGCCGCTGTCCATCAGCCCCTCAGTTTCGAACGCCTGCACCGATGCGCTACCGATCCTTTCCTGTTCGGCATCGAGCAGCCGACCCCATGCGCCGCCGACGCACCAGGGCGCGAGCGCCTGCTTCAGCTCCTGCGACTGGAGCAGCACGGCAAGGCCGGTGAGCGTGCGCTCGCCGGGCGGGGCGCTGGCGAGCGAGGTCAATGCCGACCAGATATGGTCCTTCGCCTGCGGATCGATCGTGGCGCCTTCGGCCTCGAAGATGCCCGCCAGCCATTCAGCCGCCCATGCGCGCTCTGCGGCATCGTCGATCCGCGCCAGCGGCTGCAACAGCACGCCGCTATCATCTTCCCTCCCGGCCTCGCTGGCGAACAGGCTGCCGCCAAGATCATGCCAGTCCCCACCCATGGCGAGCGCGGCGGCTCGGATGCTGCCGCCAAAATCGAAGGCGAAGATCTGATTGCCGGGATAGCGGCGGAACTGGAGCGCCATAGTGGCGAGCAGCACCGATTTACCCGCGCCGGTGGGACCGACGATCAGCGTATGGCCGACATCGCCGACATGAAGCGACAGGCGGAACGGCGTGCTGCCCTCGGTCTTGGCGAAGAGCAGCGGCGGCGCCTTGAAATGCTCATCACGCGCTTGTCCTGCCCAGATCGCCGAGAGCGGGATCATGTGGGCAAGGTTCATCGTCGAAAGCGGCGGCTGCCGGACATTGGCATAGACATGGCCGGGGAGCGATCCGAGCCAAGCCTCGATCGCGTTCATGCCTTCGGGGATGCAGGTGAAGTCACGGCTCTGGATGATCTTCTCGACCAGTCGCAATTTCTCGGCGGCGATGCCGGGATCTTCATCCCAGACGGTGACGGTCGCGGTCACATAGGCCTGACCGACATCATCGGCGCCCAGTTCCTGGAGCGCGGCGTCTGCATCGGCGGCCTTGTTCGACGCATCACTGTCCATCAGGACGGACGCCTCGTTGGTCATCACCTCCTTGATGATGGCGGCGATCGACTTGCGCTTCGCGAACCATTGCCGCCGTATCTTCGAGAGCAATTTGGTCGCATCGCTCTTGTCGAGCATGATTGCGCGCGTCGACCATCGATAGGGAAAGGCGAGCCGGTTCAGCTCATCAAGAATGCCCGGCCAGGTCATCGTCGGAAAGCCGATCACGGTCAGTACGCGCAGATGATGCTGGCCGAGCCGGGGTTCGAGGCCGCCGGTCAGCGGTTCATCGGCGAGCAGCGCGTCGAGATACATCGGCGTTTCCGGCACGCGGACCCGCTGGCGCCGCGTCGAGATCGTTGAATGGAGATACGTCAGCGTCTCGCCGTCATCGAGCCAGGCGGATTCCGGGACAAAACCTTCGATAAGATTGAGAAGTTGGGCGCAGCGATCGGTGAAGCTCTTGACCATTTCCCAGGGATCGACCCCGTCTCTGGCCTTGCCTTCATAGAGCCAGCTTTCGGCGCGGGCCGCGTCTTCGGCGGGCGGCATCCAGAACAGGGTCAGATAAAAGCGGCTCTCAAAATGCGCGCCTGCATCGACAAACTGGGCGCGGCGTTCCTCATCGACCAGCGCCGAGACCGCATCGGGAAACTCGGAAGCCGGATAATCATCGGACGGGATGCGCTGGGCTTCGACGAAGATCGACCATCCCGATCCCAAGCGGCGGAGCGCATTATTCAGCCGGTGGGTGACGCCGACCAGTTCGGAAGGCGTCGCGGAATCAAGGTCGGGACCGCGAAAGCGTGCGGTACGCTGGAAAGAGCCGTCCTTATTGAGGATAACGCCCTCGGCGATCAGCGCCGCCCACGGCAGGAAGTCGCTGAGCCACGCGGCGCGATTGCGATATTCGGCGAGGTTCATCATAATGTGGGCTCCTCGTCACACGCGCAAAAAGACGGAGTATCGAAGGTGGCGGCGAGCGACGTCGGCGAACTGCGCGTCGCGGCGGGCCGCCCAGACGGCGGCGAGATGACCGACCAGCCAGAACACGCCGCCGGCGATCCAGAGCTGGAGACCGAGACCGATCGCGGCCGCCAGCGTGCCATTGGCGATGGCGAGCGTGCGCGGAGCGCCGCCCAGGAGAATGGGTTCGGTGAGCGCCCGGTGGACGGGGGCGTAGAAGCCCGCCACCTCATCACCGCCGCCCTGCATCAGATGACGGCCCCGCCGCCGAAGCTGAAGAAAGAGAGAAAGAAGGAACTGGCGGCGAATGCGATGCTAAGACCGAAGACGATCTGGATGAGCCGCCGGAAGCCGCCATTGGTGTCACCGAAGGCGAGCGTCAGGCCGGTGACGATGATGATGATCACCGCGACGATCTTGGCGACCGGCCCTTCGATCGACTGAAGGATCGACTGGAGCGGTGCTTCCCAGGGCATGGAAGAGCCTGATGCCTTGGCGGCGCTAGACATGGCGAGCGCGACAGCGATGCCAATGATGGCGGTGTTCGCTGTGCTGCGAATACGGGAAATTGCGTTGGTCATGCGAGTTCTCCTGGTTGATGGATCGGGAATTCTGCCGCGGTGCGCATAGGTTCGAGCGGCCCCGGAAGCTGGCGCAGCGCATATTCGCCGGTGGCATTGAGCCCATCGACGCGGGCGAGTTCGGACAGGCGGCGGCCATGGCCATCGCGCACGAGGACCGCGACGTAATTGATGGTCTCGGCGATCAGCGCGCGCGGCACGGTCACTACCGCTTCCTGGATGAGCTGCTCCATACGCCGCAGTGCGCCGATCGCGGTGCCAGCGTGGATTGTGCCGACGCCGCCGGGATGCCCGGTGCCCCAGGCCTTCAGAAGATCCAGCGCCTCGGCACCGCGCACCTCGCCGATGGGGATGCGATCGGGGCGCAGGCGCAGCGAGGAGCGGACAAGATCCGACAGGCTGGCGACGCCATCCTTGGTCCGCATCGCAACCAGATTGGGCGCGCTGCACTGGAGTTCGCGCGTATCCTCGATCAGCACGACGCGGTCGCCGGTCTTGGCGATCTCGGCGAGCAACGCATTGGTGAGTGTGGTCTTGCCGGTCCCAGTGCCGCCCGCGACGAGGATATTCGCCTTGTCCGCGACTGCGATGCGGAGTGCTGACGCCTGCAACCGCGTCAAGATCCCATCGGCGACATAATCATCGAGCGTGAAGACGGCGACGGCGGGCTTGCGGATCGCAAAGGCCGGCCCCGCGACGACAGGTGGCAGCAAGCCTTCGAACCGTTCCCCGCTTTCCGGCAGTTCCGCCGAGACCCGCGGACTTCCCGCATGAACCTCGGCGCCTACATGATGCGCGACCAGCCGGATGATCCGTTCGCCGTCTGCCGGTGCAAGCTGTTCGCCGGTGTCGGACAGGCCTTCGCCTAGCCGGTCGATCCAGAGCCGGCCATCGGGGTTCAGCATCACCTCGACGGTTTTCGGGTCCGCCAGCCAGCCCGCAATTCCAGCTCCCAGCGCTGTGCGCAGCATCCGTGCACCGCGAGAGAGGCTCTCCGATTTGAGACTGGTGGCCAAGTAATCGTCCCCTGATTGCGCCTGCACGCAAACCGCGTGCGGCCATGGGGACAGTTAGAAGAGACAGAAAAAACGCTATCGCAACAACAATTTGCGTTCAGCGTAGAGCGTCGAAGCAATAGAAAGATGAGCGTAGGCCGCGATCAGTCCTCGAACCCTGATGCGGCACGCCCTAGCTGAGAATCAACGTCGTGAGAAATTTCCCGCGCCAGACTCGATCCCGTGTCAACGCGGCGGCCGAGGGCTTCGATAAAACCCTTGTAGCGTTCATTGCCACTTGCTTTCGCAGCGGCCAGCGCAGTGTCGGGTAAGGCCGGCGTCGTTGTTAGCCAGAAGCGAACGAACAGCGCGATCGCCTCATTGGAGATGGTGATATTCTGTTCAACGCGATCAAGCTGGCGCGACAGCCGGTCCAGTCGCCGGGCTAATGTCGCTTCGAGCCGCTCGGGACCATCCGGCGAGAGGAAGGACAAGAGCGCTGCTTCGAGTATCTGCGTCTGCGGCACACGTTTTCGACCGGCATAGTCCTCGATCTGATCAGCCAGTTCCGGCGGCAGCCGATAGGTTCGTTTGACGCGCATGAGGAAAATCTCCCGGTCAGAGTTGGATGCCGTCATCGGGATCGAGGCTCGCAATGCGGGCGATCCGGTGCATCCGGCGCTGGGTGGCGGCATCGTCAGCACTGGCATCCGGTTCATCGAAGTCGAATTCCTGCACGGGCGCTGGCGGCACGCGGGCAATCTCTTCATGGTCCGGCAGACCGGGCTCGCGGCGGATATTGGCGTTAGCGTCGTCGCTGTCCGCAGGTTCAGCAGGCTGCGCCATCGCCCCGGACTGGCCGGGTGGTGTGACATCGGGTGGTGGCGGCGGCACGATCCCGGTCCAGTCGTCGGGACGCGGCGGCTTTCGGGACCGATTGGGTTTGGGTGCAGGCAACAGGCGCCGGGTCAGGCGCGGGTCGGTGAAGTAGCGCGCCTTCTTCGCCCGCACCGGTGGCGTGCCGGCGACCATCACGATCTCATCGTCTGGCGGAAGCTGCATGATCTCGCCCGGCGTGAGGAGCTGGCGGGCGGTCTCCGATCGTGAGACCATCAAATGGCCGAGCCAGGGCGACAAGCGATGCCCGGCATAGTTTTTCATCGCTCGCATCTCGGTCGCGGTGCCGAGCGCGTCGCTCACGCGCTTTGCGGTTCGCTCGTCATTGGTCGCGAAGGAAACGCGCACATGGCAGTTGTCGAGAATCGAGTGATTAACGCCATAGGCCTTTTCAATCTGGTTGAGGCTCTGGGCGATAAGGAAGGATTTCATTCCGTACCCCGCCATGAACGCGAGAGCACTTTCGAAAAAATCCAGCCGCCCCAGGGCGGGAAACTCGTCCAGCATCAGCAATAGGCGCTGGCGTTTGGCGGTCGAGACCAGTTGCTCGGTCAACCGGCGGCCAATCTGATTGAGGATGAGACGCACCAGTGGCTTGGTGCGGTTGATGTCGGAAGGCGGAACGACAAGGTAGAGCGATACCGGATGCGGCCCGTTCATCAGATCGGCGATGCGCCAGTCGCATTGCCGGGTGACGGCCGCGACCACCGGATCGCGGTAAAGCCCCAGGAAGGACATGGCCGTCGAGAGAACGCCGGAGCGTTCATTGTCGCTCTTGTTGAGTAGCTCACGCGCGGCCGAGGCGACGACGGGGTGGACGCCAGCTTCGCCGAGATGCGGGGTCAGCATCATCGCGCGCAGCGTGGTCTCGATCGGTCGGCCCGGATCGCTCAAGAAATTGGCGACCCCAGCCAGCGTCTTGTCGGTCTCGGCGTAGAGAACATGGAGAATGGCGCCAACGAGAAGCGCGTGGCTGGTCTTTTCCCAGTGGTTGCGCTTCTCCAATGAGCCTTCGGGATCGACCAATATGTCAGCGATATTCTGAACGTCGCGGACTTCCCATTCACCCCGGCGCACTTCGAGCAGCGGATTATAGGCAGCGCTCGCCGCATTGGTCGGATCGAACAGCAGCACTTTGCCGAACCGGCTGCGGAAGCCTGCGGTCAGCCCCCAGTTCTCGCCCTTGATATCGTGAACGATGCAGCTACCCGGCCAGGTCAGGAGACTTGGGACCACAAGGCCAACCCCCTTGCCCGATCGCGTCGGCGCGAAGCAGAGAATATGCTCCGGCCCATCATGGCGCAGATAGTCGGTTCCCAGTTTGCCGAGGATCACACCATCGTCGCCGAGCAGCCCGGCGGCGCGGGCTTCGCTTTCGGTCGCCCAGCGTGCGGATCCGTATGTCTCAGCGTCCTTGAGTTCGCGCGCGCGCCAGACCGACATGCCGATGGCGACTGCGATCGAGAGGAACCCGCCCGATACGGCGATATAGGCGCCGCGCAGGAAGATGTCTGGCGCATAGGCGTCGAAAGAGAACCACCACCAGAAGAAGGCCGGCGGCGGATAGACAGGCCAGTCGCCTATGGTGAACCAGGGCGATCCGAGCTGGGGCTGATGAGCAAGGGCCGCGGCGGTCCACTGCGTCGCGGACCAGACCGACAGCAATATGATCGTGAAGACAGCGAGTATCTGACCCCAGAGAATCTTGGTCGCCGACACATCCTTTCCTTTCCGGCCAAAAGCCAGAAGGTCGGGATTGAAACTATGTTATTACAATGCCTTGGCGTAGTTTTGCGTAGGAATAGAAAGGTGGTCGCGCAAATAGAAACGATGGCGTATTCGCTTATCTGCACACGCCATTAGTACGAGGTCAGTCGTAGAGGTTTCCGCGCTCATGCCGGCCGCAATGTCGGTTTGGCAGGGTTTTAACGAATGCCAGAAGATGACGAACGGTGTCCGGGGGCGGCGTCCAGGGAACAATCCGCGCTCGAACTGACCCGTTGGAGATGACGACGTAACTTGCGCCCGTCGCTACGTCGCGAAATATGCGCTCTAGGTCTCGGCCGATTTCGCAAAGCTGGATTGGCCGTTCCAATTCGAACTCCGGTTCCCCCGACTTCAATGTTCGGCGACTTCTGCCACGCCGAGACGTGTCGCGATTTCATTCAGTCTCCGGTCTCGTGTCCACAGCCGCATTCCTGGGGTGAGCCGTACGGACGTAAGGAGGTGCGCGTCGATGTAACCGATGCCGAGGCTGTACAGGGGCTGCTGCTCAATGAAGGTCTGCACCTCATCGTCGGTCGCTTGCGTTGCTCCTGGCAGCCCGCGCAAGCTGGATAGCACCACATCCCGCTGGCGCAGACTGCCTAGCGCGATCTCGCCGATGATGAACGGGTGGATGAATACAACACCTGCATTCAGCCGCTCTACGAGCGCTGGATCAGTCCGCCGCAAGTGGTCGACCCAAATCGTGCTGTCGACCAGGATCATTCCGCAACCGAGCGGCGACGCGTCGGAAGCTCAAGATCAGACTCGCTCCCGCCGAGCAACGCAAGCCGCCGCGCGCTTTCGCGTTCGATGAGCGCTTTGAAGGCTTCGCGCACAAGCTGCGACTTTTCCTTGAGCCCGGTGAAGGCCTGAGCCTTGGCGAGCAAATCATCATCCAACACGATGGTCGTGCGCATGTTCATAGTCCTTCAACGTGAGGCACGAATTTATCATCGAATGATGCCTAATTCAATGCTGGCGTCAGCGCGGCTCGCCGTGGGCACGCTTGCCATTACAAACCCAATCCCCGCTGTCGCCCGAAGGACCAGTCCACGCCTCCGCCCGGCGTCATCGTACCGGAGACATGGCGACCGAGATGCTGTTCGAGCGCCGGCCGCCAGGGGACGAGCTGGAAGCCCAGCCCATCGTCGATCATGGCAAACCTACCCGAGGCCAGCGTTACGCGCTGGCGATAGATACCCGCGACATGATCACCCGGCCTCGATGGCAGAGGCGCAAGGCCGGTTCGGTCAACAAGGTCCGTCTTGACGTGGAGCATTTCGCGCTCCTTGAGCGTCTGGATAAGCGCCCGGGCAAATATGACGCGGGCGCCGCGCCGTTCCGCCAGTCCCTCATTGACCAGATGATCGATGCGCGCCTCCATGGCTGCGGCGACGTCCGCGCCAAATCCGCCACTCAATATGGGCCGTTCCGGGGCGATTAGATTGCGATCGAGCCAGGTCGCCCCATCGGAGGTGATCTGTTCTCCAAGCGACAGATCGGATCGGGTCGCGAGCGAATGGCGTTGCTGCCCCCTCGCATCTTCCCAGGAGCGCAGTTCGACGATCGCGCCAGGCTTCGCGTCGCCGGTCATATCGATATCTTCAAACCGAAGATGATGGGTGCGACCATCAACGCCATCGACGACAGCATAGGCGCTGCCCTTGAGTTCGTCGTAAAGCCCGCGATCGACCAGACGCCCAACCACCGGATCGACCGGCGGGCCATGATGGATCGCAAAGCGCGACACGTCCGGGTTCGCCGTGTCCCGCGCCATCGCCTTGTGCATCGTCTTGATGATGTCACCACGAATAGCGAGATCGCGGAGCTTCTCCTCCAGACCAGATTTCATAGTCCAGGCCGCAGGCCCCAGCGGTTCGACCAGACCCATGGCCTCCAGCTTCTGCGCGCGGCCCACCAGAAGATGCCGGTTCTCAGGTCCGCGTCCATTGGAGTCCGGGCGCAGATCGACAATGCCTCCGTGGAGATCGGCGATATCCCGCAAGCTGCGATCGAGGCTGGTCCAGCGATCGGCCTGCACCTCGCGGCCGAGCGCCGCATGGATCTCGCGCTGGGTCCGTGGCCCCAGTTCGAGGGTCACGCGATCTTCGGCCCGATGGCGGAAGCCCTCGCTGATATAGTCCCGGCTTATGACGAGGTCGCGGCCGTCGTCACCGCGACCCCGAACCAGCACATGGATATGAGGGTCATCGGTATTCCAGTGATCGACCGCCACCCAATCGAGCGATGTGCCAAGGTCGCGCTGCGCGTCCGCCATCAACTCGCGGGTAAAGGCCCGCAGGTCGTCCATCTCCCGCGCATCCTCTGGCGAGATGATCATGCGAAAATGATGGCGATCATCCTCGCAGCGATCGGCAAAGGCGTTCCCGTTGGCCTGATCGCCAGCCGCGTCGAACGATCGGCCCGGCGTGCCGTCACGGGTCACACCTTCGCGTTCGAGATAGTTGGCGTGCCGCGCCAGTGGCGCCGCCCGGAACCTGGAGCCCTGATGCCGTACAATCCGCATCTTGACGACGACGCGCCGATCGGTCGCCCGGCGCGCGCGACGGGGGGCAGTCACCCTGCCGCGCCCGAAGCGGGAAACGCTGCCCCCTTTCCGGTGAGGAGTATAGGTCCGCCCACTGTGCCCGCCGCGACCTCCTTTGTTCGCCGCGCGCATGACCTGACCGACGAAGGACTTGGCTTGCCGGCCTTTTGTCCCGCCGTCGCGTGACCGTCCCGGTCTGACTTCGAACTCGTCGTCGCGGTCGCTCATCGGGTGCTGAAGCCAATGGCGGAATCGCCTGCCAGACGCAGAACTGCGGCAAAATCGGCAGTTTCAGAAAAGGAAGCTGGCAGGCTTCTCAATGAGCCATACGCAAAAACCCCATCCAACCAACCATCTGGACCCGGCCTGCTGGCGGTCCTTTTATCTTGCCGTGCCTCCTCCTTTTCTCTGCTTGCCCAGCACCTTCCACTATAGGGACCGCCATTGCGCGCCTGATTACGCCTGCCTGCGAGCGCGCGCCTCATGACGGCTGTTGACCGGAAAGAGGAACGAACAGACCGTCTCCGACTTCCAAGGCGTCTGCTTCAGGCGCATCTCCGGCATGGTCCTGCGGCGCGGCTGACGGATCGGGGACTGCGCCAGAGGCGACGTTCACAGGACGCGAAAAGAGCGGCGCATGAGTCCAGGCGAGCGCATCGGCGGGCGAGCCGGAGGCAATGCGACCGGGCGCACTGCCGACCATCGGCGTGAGCATGGCAAGATAGGCGCGCGTCTCTCTAGGCAGGGGCCGGCCAGTTGCCAGATGTTCATCATAGCGGCCAGGCCCGGCATTGTACGCGGCCAGCATTGCGGTCGGATTGCCGTAGCGATCATGCAATTCGCGCAGATAGGCGGTGCCTGCAATGACGTTGTCGCGGGGATCATAGGGGTTGCGACCGAGACGGTAACGCGCACGAAGTTCCGTCCAGGTGCCGGGCATGATCTGCATCAGGCCCATGGCGCCAGCGTGCGAGATCGCGGTCACATCGCCCGCGCTTTCGACGCGCATGACCGCCCATATCCAGCGTTCCGGGATCGCGAAGCGGCGAGACGCCTCGGCGACATGGGCGGCGATCGGCGAGACAGGCGATGATCTGGCGGACGGCTCGTCCTTGGGACGGGCGAAAGCCGTCGCCGGTGCGCTCGCAAGACAGGCGAACAACACCAGCGACAGCGCCCGTCGACACGCAGAACAGCGGCGCGGGCGCATCGGATCAGCCCCGTTCTTCGCGGGCACGCGGGCGGCTGATCGACAGCCGGAACGCGGTCCCATCGTCATCGGTGCGGAAGAGATGAGCGCGCAGGTTCTGGCCGGCAAACAGCGGGCTCTCGAGCTCCAGCGAGACATAGTCGCCCGCGCGTTCGCCGACATCCTTCCATGCGGCGCCGACTCTCGGGCCATGTTCGTCGTCGAGCAGGACGCGGAAATCCGGCGCCTTGTCTGCATCACTCGGTTCGGCGGGAACGAGGCTGACAACCTCGTCGATGCCGAACAATCGGATGCGGCCCGTATAGCCGTCATCGGTGCGTTTGAAGATATTGGGTTGCATTGCCAGTCTCCTTTGCTTGGCGGGGTGAAAATGAAATCGCGGCAGGCTGCGCGCTCATCGGCGTCGCCCGTCCGATCACGGTCGCGGCGGGAAGCGGCCCGAAATAGCGGCCGTCGAGGCTGTCCTCGCGGTCGGCGTTGAGGAAAAAAAGCTGATCCGCTGTGAGCGTTCGGCAGCCGGACCAGACGGGCAGCAAACGGCCGAGGCGGTCGGTTCTCTGCGCCAGTGCGGTCGCATCGCCGTCGATGATGATCGTGTCGCCGATCCGGCAGACCTTCTGTCCGGGGAGCGCCGCGACACGCTTGAGGAGCGGCAGGCCGAGCGGCAGATACCCACCCTTGTCGAGGAACCGGGCGATGGCCGGCGGCGGCGCCACGACGGCAAGATCGCCGCGCGATACCGGCTCGCCGACACGCACGCGGTAGAAGCCGATCGGGACGCTGGAGCTGGCGTTCCAGATCAAGCGCGGCGGCGGGTCGATCCACATCGAGATGCCGATGAGACTCACCGCGACGACAGCGAGCGCGAGCGTTTTTCTATGACAGGTCATTGCAGGGAGCCTTTGCGGGCGAGCCAGGCGCGGTGGCGCTCCAGGGTGTAGGGACGCGGCGTCTCGCGCGCGTCGAGGCGATTATGGACGTGGCGCCAATGGTCCGGCGCCGTGTCGGCGGGGTCGATGCCGAGTGCGTCCACCGCGTCGATCGCTTCGAACACCCGCTGCACCTTGGGCCAGCCGGAAACCCGCAGCAGAATGTCACCGCCAGGATCGACGCCGGGCACGGTCTGATAGGGCTCGCCCGGCAGGACGGCGCGCAGGATGTCGATGCGGGAAACGACCGTTCCGAAGTCGTTGGACGCCCAGCGCACGAAGGCGAACAGGCTGTCGGGCGCGAAGCCGAGGCGGCGGCGACGACGGTCGAGTATCTGATCCTCGACCGGTCGCCCGAAGCATATCCAGCGCTCGATCTTCTTTTCGATCCACAGCAGATCGACGCGGGTGCGATCATCGCGAACGGCGATCATGGCGCGCTCCCCTGATCTTCGTCGGGGAAAGCCTCGGCCAGCATCGCGCGCAACAGATCGGCCAGTGTCAGCCCGCGCTGAAGCGCCGCCAGCTTGATCCGCTTCCGCAGTTCGGGTGTCACGTCGATGGTGAGCCGCGCGGTGTTGACGCTTCGCGACCGCGGCGCCGGTGGCTTCCCATCGCCTGCGGAAATCCAAGCATCGACGTTGCGCGGGCGCGCTGCAAAGCGTCGGGACGATTTTCCCAGCCCGCTCATGATGGGAGATTCCCGACCTGCTGCGCTAATGCGGCAATCTCGTGTGCGGCGATGCTGTCGGGGGACAGTTCGGCGGCAAGGCGCCCGGTCCGCAGCGCATCCGCGAAGATGACCCGCTGGCCGATATGTTCCGCCAACAAGGTCGGGTTGTGGTCAGCAAGGCTGTCCACGGTGGCGCGTCCGATCAGCGTGCGGGCGGGATAGCGGTTGAGGACGAAATGCGCCCTGATGTCGGGCTTGAAGATGCGTGCCTGGTCGAGCAGCGCCAGCATCTCGGCCGATGCCCAGCCATCAAGCGGCGAAGGCTGCACGGGGATGAGGACGAGATCCGCGGCAAGCAAAGCGGAGCGCAACAGCCCCGCCACGCGCGGCGGTCCGTCGATCACCACATGGTCGACACTGCGCGCCAGCTCGGGCACCTCGTGGTGCAGCGTGTCGCGTGCAAGACCCACCACGCTGAACAGCCGGGGTAGGCCTTGCGATGCACGCTCTTGCGCCCAGTCCAGGGCTGAACCCTGCGGATCGGCATCGATCAGCAGGACACGCTTGCCGGTGATCGCCCACTGGCCCGCCAGATGGAGCGCGAGGGTCGTCTTGCCGACGCCGCCCTTCTGATTGAGCAACGCGACGATCATCGCGTTTCGTCCACAGGCAAGCTGCGCGTTAGCATGAATCCGAAGGATTCAGAGTTAGCAATGTTAAGGGGCGGAATTGCGCAATGATTCCATAATCTTATACCCTGTTTCGGTTCCCGATAGTCCGAGGATCGGGTTCCCGATCGTCCGATAGTTGCGGTTCCTGATAGTCCGTGTCTCATGGCAACTTATCCACAGGCGGATAGCCCATTCGCCGCATGGCGGCGTCGAGCGGATGGATGGGGATCGGCGCGAAGTTCAGCCGCTGGCGGCCGAGTTCGAAACTGAGGGTCAGCCGGTATCCGGGAAGCGGTTGGCGGCGAACGATATCGCGCAGTTCGAAGCTGAAGCGCTTGAGCGGCGAGAGGACGCCAGACTTCAGATGGAGATGGGCGACGTCGAAACTCCACCCATGTTCCTGGCGCCCGCCATGCTTGCGGACGAGGCGATAGAGCCAGCGTTCCAGTCCGCCCGTGAGCGAGAAATAGGCGCGGTCGATGGTGAGTACGAGCGCGTGATCCAGCAACCCGGCATAGAACCAGTCGGGCACGATCATCTCGATGCCGAGCGCGCGACCTTTCCCGTCGAGGCGCTCGCGCCATTCATTGATCCAGGAGAAGCGATGGCGTCGGCGCTGAGTGGACTGGCGGATACTCGTGGCGATCGTCGTTGACTGGAGCCGGTCCAGACCGGCGCGCAGCCGCTCATAGCTAGCCTTGCCAGTGCCCCGCCGGGTGAAGGTCAGGATGTCATAAGGGGTTGCCGCAATGAGGCGCGAGGTCGGCAGACCTGCATCATGGGCTTCGACAATCTGGCTTGCGGCCCAGATCAGGATATCGGCATCCCAGATGGTCGCCATGCCATGTTCGGGCGTCGCTTCGACATGGATCGATACGTCGCCCATGCGGAACAATATCGGTGCGACCCGCTTGCTCTTGGCGAGCGAGAAGAAAGGCCAGCTCATCAGGTCCTGGGCGTCACGCGGGGCAATATCCCCTGAGATCGGTCGGAACAGATCGAGCTGCCGGGATGGGTGGCGGATACCCGGCATGATTACCGACCGCGCCCCATTGCAGCCTGTCGCCGCGTCGTGGCGATACCCGGTCCCGGATCGGAAGTGGAACGCCGCATCCCGGCCGCGGCCCAGTCGTCGATATCGGCAACCGTATAGACGATACGGCCACCAAGCTTGTGATAGACGGGGCCGGTGCCGAAGCAGCGATGTTTCTCCAGCGTGCGCGGCGAGAGACCCAGGCGCTTCGCGGCGTCGGGGGTTCTCAGAAAGCGGGGCGCATCGTCTGGGGGATTGGGCTGCATTGTCGGTCTCCGTTGAAGCGCAGGCCGTGTGGGGCGAGCGCGTAGTGGCGGAGACAAGGCTGGCGTATGCTCGTCGCACCGGGAGAGTGGCTAAAGACGGGCACCGATAAATGTCGCACCGGGAGCCCGACTATCGACCACGCAACAGCTCCAGATAGCCTGTTTCGGTGAGATGGACGGCTTCGTCTCGCAGCCGCTGGACCTGGCGGCGCTCGTTGGCCGAACGCCATTCCGCCCCATGAAGACCATGGCGAGGATAGACAACCTCGTCTGCAATTTCGCGGGTGCTGAGGCCGCTCGCGAGCAGTTCCAGCAGACGCAACAGCATGGTCAGGCGATGGCGCTGGAAATCGGTCGGTAGAAACGCGCGTGGCTGCGGGCCCGCCGGTGCGCCCCGAAAGCGGCGCGCAGCCCGGTCAGCCGCCGCGCGGCGCAGCGGATAGTCAGCGTCGGGTGCAACCAGGATGACGAGGCCGGAACATTGCCGCGGATCGGCGAACCAGAGACGCAGGCGTCCGCCGGGATCGTCAATCACCAGGTGGCGGCCACTCGCATCTTCCTGATCGGCGAGGACAGGGCCGAGGGCATTTGGGTCGATCGCGGCTGCTGATGCACAGCCCGCCGGCGCCGGATGGAGCGCGACGGTTCCGGGAGCGTTCTCAGGCCGCCAGAGCGCCGGAGACCGGGCAGCCGGGACATAAGGGTCGAAAGGGAAACACCAACCCCCATCGGCGGGCGAACGCCGTGCGATCAGCATCCCCCGGCGTACCCGGCGTCAGCGCGCAGGCCATGTCGTCATATTCGCGCCGATAGGTCGCGTTGAAGCGCAGAAACTCCTGCGCGAAATCGGCGTAATCGAGATGGGCGGTTTGCTCGGCGATCGCTTGCGACCGCCAATCGCTGGCAGTTGGCATCGCACCTCTCCCTGTTTCCCGCTTCTTCGGGTCAAGACCTACGAGCTTGCCTGGGCGGCGGCGGGGAAGAAGTACCGCGCAGCCGCGCAAATCCGCCGCTTGGCGGGCTAACCTCTCGCGCCATGCAACTCATGATTATCTCGACGAAGACAGGAGCCTTATTGCAGGCGTGGTTCGAGAAGGTGGCGGTAGCCCACCTCGGTCATCCATTTGGCGCGTGCGAGGTGGGATTCATAGACGATCCTTGCGCGATTTGACTCGGTCCGAGCGTCTAGACCGAAGATTACAGTGACGATTTCCTGCCAGTCCGCGCCTTCGGCGTCGGCATCCAGCAGCCGCAGATAGGTAACGAAATGGCGTTCGTCATAGCTGTTGACCCGTAACGTCTCAGGCGGTCGATCATCGAAAGGCGGAATGGTCATCAAACCGGACCACTGCGAGCAATGACTTGTCGCTTCGCCCAGAGCTGTGGCCCGATTATACCGGGAATGGAACAAGATTCGCCGATCATTGCGGAGCCCCAGCGCCCGGCCGGGTTGCCGGAAAGACCCTGAAGCGCCAAATCGCAAGATTTAGCTTTGGCGGCGAAAGAACTCGATCGGATCCGTTTCGAGAACGATGGCGATACGCTCAAGCATATCGACCGTCGCTGCATTCTCTTCGCGTTCCAGCATACCGATATAGTTGCGGTTGATGCCTGCACGGTCCGCCAGTTCCTCCTGCGACAAGCCCTTCGCATGGCGCAAATGCCGTAAATTAGTGGCGACGATTCCCCGCAAGTTCATGCGGGGGACGTCGCCGCTCTGCCTAACTCATGACCACCCAATATACTAGGGAATCGTATCCACGTATCCCCGCAGTTAAACAAATACTGCGGCCGCGCGACCTATGGGAGCGCGGCCGCCGTCGTTTTGGGATGGATGCTTCCCGCAATTGTTATGGCAAACCGTAGAGCCGAAAATCCGGCTCTACGGATTTACGCCTGTCAGGATTTCAGGCGCTGCATGCCTTCGGCCAGCGTCCAGAGAGCTCGGTTAAGCGTCACATTCTGATCGATGCCGTTGATGGGGCGGGAACGGCTGCGGCGCATGCGGCCTTCGGCATTTTGTTTGCGGCCATGCAGCCCGCCCTTGATGACGTTCTCCTGTATCACGTTGAACGTGGTCCACAGGCTGCTGCCGATATCTTCGCGGCGGCGTGGCTGAATGATCTGGTCTGGCCGCAATGGGCTTTCGTCCTCGCCATAGCGGGCGACAAGGCTGACCTCGCCAAGCAAGCGCTGTTCGTCGGTCGAAAGCTGGATGTCCTTCATCGTCTCGCTCGCATCGATCAGGCGCGGGAAGTCCTCGGCCACGGTGTAGACACCTTCGATGATATCGTCCTGAATATTGCCCTTGTGCGGTACGCGAACCTCCTCGAACCGCTCGCCCGCGATCATGCTGTTGGTGCAGACGAAACGCAGCATTCCGGCGAACATCTGATAGGCGCTGGTCCCGTCATGACTGTTGACGATAATGACCTCGGCAGCCTCGGGCTTGCCCATCCCTTCATCCCGGCGCAGGCGCAACATGTGCTTGGCATGGCCGTGGCGCGATCCGTCGCGGGGGCATGACTGAACGGCGAAGAACGGGAACCATCCTTCGCGGCGCAATCCCTCCACAATGTCGATGGTCGGAACATAGACATAGCGATCCGACCGGCTGCCATGGGCTTCACGGGCAAAGATGGATGGGACGTGGCGATAGAGCGCTTCATTGTCGAGCGGTTCGCGTCCGCTGATCTGGTGCGCGTTGCGGCCGAACCGGGTGGCGAGGCGGTGAATGCTCATGGGTCTTACCTTCCTTGTGGCTTGGGTTTCCGCGCAGCGGAGATGCCGCGCTGAAACCCTGCCCGTCGGCGAGACCGGGGGTGCAAACGAAGTAAGCCGTTTCGCGGGGAACCGGCTGCACGAAGCGCGAAGCGTGAAGGAAGCTGGGCGGAAACGACTTCGCAGTGCGCCGGGGGCAGCGCCCCAAGTTCCGCGCCGTGTTGGCGCGGCGCCCCGAAAATCTGACGCCCGCGCAAGCGGGGCCATCATCACTCTGGTCGCCACGGAACGTGTGACTATTCGGTGACGCGGCCTGCGGTTGCGGTTATGCCGGTCGACCAGGTTTCAAATTGAAGGAAGAATGCTCATGAATAACGCTGAACTTGCCGATAAGCTGGCCGCTGATCACGGCATCACCAAGGCTGACGCAAAGAAGCTGGTTGACGGTGTCTTTGTCGCGATTGGTGACGCGGCGGCGAAGGGCGAGGAAATCTCGCTCAATGGCTTCGGCAAATTCAAGGTGAAGGACAGCCCGGAACGCGAGGGCCGCAATCCCGCAACCGGCGAAACGATGACCATCAAGGCGTCGAGGAAGCTCACCTTCACCCCCGCGAAAGCAGTGAAAGACAAGCTGAACGGCTGATTCTGGAACGTCAAATCTGATTGGTGTAACCAAACGGATAACCGGTGGTCGGCAAGCATGTGATTTATCGCATGCTTGCATCACGGCTCCAACCAAATCGAGGAACACCGTTTCGGGCAGAAATCGCCGACAGAGCGGACATAGCGACATAACCTGCCGTTACACGAAAGCGGTCGGTCGTTCATCTCGCTTACGCTGACGCTTTTGCGGGGTGCATCTTCAGCTAACAGGTTTCATTCGAGTTACCTTGTACGGAGTACCGGTGGCATCATATGTCGTCCATTCGCCCACCTGCTGACCACGATCAAACTCGCCGGTGCGTTTCAAGGTGCCATCCTTGCGATACCACCTCCAGTAGCCGTGAAGCTGGTCGTCCAACACCTGACCCTTGGCACAAACTGTGCCGTCTCGATGATATTCGATCCTGGGCGTTGGTTCGTCAGTCATTCCCGTTCTGCCTCTTGCGCGCTATGCCGACTTATTCTTCGTCAAACGGTCACGGTCCGCAAGCGGTCGTCGCTCCTCACTAAAGCCTTCGCCAGCTGATCGCGGCTCTCGCCAACATAGCTGGCGCTTAGCTACGCAGATCGAAGTCCCGAAACCGACCGTGCTTTCACACAGAGCAACAAATCACGGCATAGGGCAGCACTCAAATGATCGCGACCCCCTTGGATTGACGGATATTATTGCAACTACCGGTAGAGTTATCTACTTAGGAACGTAGGCGTGTGCTGCGTGCGCCCGGGCTTTGCGCTCGAATACGGAGAATGGCTAAAACCTTCTTCCGGGAGTGCGCGCTCCATGGCATTGTCACATTCTTCTTCGTCTAACGGCGGGCTTGTCTCGGCTGTCCGCCGGTTCATGGAAAGCGCGTCGGCGGGCGGCATCGTCCTGATGGTCGCGGCGCTGCTCGCGATGTTGATCGCCAATTCTCCCTTCGCGGGAAGCTATTTCGACACGCTGCACTGCTATGTAGGCGGGCTTTCGGTCCTTCACTGGATCAATGATGGCCTGATGGCGATCTTCTTCCTGTTCGTGGGGCTGGAAATCAAACGTGAGCTGGTCGATGGGCGCCTCTCTACCTGGGATCAGCGACGGCTGCCGGTACTCGCGGCCATCGCAGGCATGGCGGCGCCAGCGGCGGTCTATCTGCTCGTTACCGGCGGTGATCCCACCCTGATAAATGGCTGGGCTATCCCCGCCGCTACGGACATTGCGTTCGCGATCGGGGTGCTGGCGCTTCTGGGCCCCCGGGCGCCGACCTCCCTCAAGCTGTTCCTTGTAACCGTAGCGATCGTCGACGACATGGGCGCGGTTGCGATCATCGCGCTCTTCTATACGTCAGGTCTCGTCATCCCCGCATTGCTGGCGGCGGTCGTGATTCTTGCCGGGATGTTCGCGCTCAACCGCTTCGGCGTTCGCTCGCTGCCCATCTATCTGCTAGGCTTCGGCCTGCTGTGGTTCGCGGTGCTGCTGTCGGGCGTTCATGCGACCATCGCGGGCGTGCTCGCCGCCTTTGCCATCCCGATTGTCAGGACACCCGGCGCGCCGGATGCATCACATTCCCCGCTCCACAAGCTGGAACACGCGCTCAATGCGCCGGTGGCCTTCTTCATCGTGCCGCTGTTCGGCTTTGCCAATGCCGGCGTCGCGCTTGGCGGGCTCACGCTCGACGAAATCCTGTCGCCGATGCCGATCGGTATCGCGGCGGGTCTGTTTATCGGAAAGCAGCTCGGCATTTTCGCGGCCGTCTGGCTCGCCGTCAAATCAGGCTTTGCAGCCAAGCCGCGCGGCGCGACCTGGCTGCAAATCTATGCCGTGGCCGTCATCTGCGGCATCGGTTTCACCATGAGCCTGTTCATCGGCGGGCTGGCGTTCAGCGATCCGCTGCTTGTGGAGGAAGCCAAGCTCGGTACGCTGGGCGGCTCGCTGCTCGCGGCGTTCATCGGATACGCGCTGATGCGCTTTGCCCCGCTAGATGCCGGGCACGTCCGCGAAGAACTCGCGCAAGCAGGCGAGATAGCACGGGACGGCGATGTCGAGGCCATCGAGTCCGATATGCAACGGAAACCACGCTGAGCGGGAAGGAAGGGTCATGGCGAAATTCGAAGTTCTGCTGGCGAGCGATTTTACCGCCCGATCGGATCGACCGCTTGATCGCGCGATACAACTGGCCGAGCAGCGGCAAGGTTCGCTGGCGATCGCGCATGTGCTGGAGAAATCAATCAAGGGCGACGAGGCCGAGATCAGCGATCGCCTTCGGGCGGAACTGCCGGATGCCGCGCGCCACGACGAACTTGTCGTGCGTAAGGGATCGGCGCCCAAGGTTCTGGGGGCGATCGCAGCCGAGCGGGCAAGCGACCTGATCGTCACGGGCGTGGCGCGCTACAACAGCATCGGCGACTATTTCCTCGGCACCGCCGTCGATCACATCATTCGCAACGCCGACCAGCCGGTCCTGATCGTGCGTCGCCGCGCGGTGGCGCCCTACGGTCATTTGCTGGTCGCGACGGATCTGTCGGACTGCTCGCGCGCCGCCCTGCTGGCGGCCGCCGCGCTCTTTCCCGACGCCGCCATCAGGATGGTCCATGCTTTTCACGTCCCCTATGAAGGCTGGCTCAAGTCCGATGACATCAAGGCGGATGTTCGGGCGGAGGCGCAGGACGAATTGGACGCTTTCCTGGCCAGCATTGATGCGCCCGTTCGATCCCGGCTGGATGCCTATGTCGTCGAAGGCGAAATCAGCTCGGTCGTCATCCAGGAGCTTTCCAGAACCAACGCCGATCTGCTGGTGCTCGGCACGCATGGCCGCAGTGGCTTCGCGCACGCGACCATCGGTAGCCATGCCGAAGCGCTTCTCGCCGCCGTCAACGTCGATGTGCTGATGGTTCGCGAGCGCAAATAGAAGAGGCGAGCCAACAGTTGTTTGGCCACTCGCGCCGACATAGCCGCCATTCGAGGCTCAAGCTGAAGCCTTCAAAACTTGCCCTACGTTCATCGGTAAATGGGTGTGCTTGAGTGACTTGGTCTGGGACAAAGCGGCCATTACCGCCCGCTTTGTCAAATGTCGGCTTCCGACACGAGCCGACATTCGCGCGTTCGGCCACCTACAACGTCGCCGTGAATCGTGCACCGACGTCCCGGTGCCGCGCGGTGTATTGATGCGGCGATCGCCGAAGCGATGTTCGTCAGTTGATCAATGGATGGTCTGACCTAAATCCGACAGTATCGGCTCCATCTCCGCAGGTGTCAGGGGCCATCGACGGAGAGCACGCTTCCCGAGATCGACGACGTCCATGTAAGCCAGCAGCACCGCCGGCTGAGAAAAAATTGGATTCCGCTCAGCGACCTTAGCCTTGATGCTTTCGATTAAGAACGGCCGTTCCCGAAGCATCGCCCGGGCGCGATCGGCATAGTCGCCTTCAGCGGTTGGTTCATACGCCTCGAGCAGTAGGCCCTCTAGCAGGGTTGGGCTGGGCTCCAGACCAATCACGTCGCGGTAGACGGTGGAGAGTTCGTTGGTGATGTCCCTCACAGCACTCAATGCGGCGGCAACATCGGTTGCCACACGCTCGAAGTAGTCATTGGTAGCTTCCAGCAACGCCATAGCCTTCGCCGCGTTACGCTGCATGACCGGTGTTGCCTGGATCTGAGGCTTGTAGATCGTGTCATGCGTTAACTCGCTGTAGGCATGCTGCAAGATCGTTTTGACCTGCACTTCACAGGGCGTGCCAGCGGGAACCAAGATGTCGCCCACCAATGTGTCGGCGTTAGGGCGGACGACAAAGTGGACGGCAGCATATTCGAACGCCACCGGGTTCTTGCTCTGTTCTTCTTCATAGTCGCGATCCCGGCTCCATGTCCAGCCCTCTACCCCTTCCAGAACCTCGGTCACAATCTTGACCTGCGTTCCCAACAGCACGACGAACCGGGTGCCCACCTTATCGGTTATGTCATTATAAGGATCGGCGTATGGCTTGTTTCGATAGAAGGCCTTCTCAACAAGCTTCTGATCGTCCTTAAGGCGCGGCGCCGGCGGCGCCTTGAGAAAGTAGCCGACGCTGACCGGCGCGATAACCGGGATCAACGCCTCGGTGATCACCAACGAAATGTGCTGTCCCCAGGCCAAATACGCGGCACGTTCCTCCTGCCATCTGGCTAAGAACGCGTCTTCCTTTGTCACTGCTGGCTTTCCAGCCGACTGTGAACGGTGATCTGGGTCCACTGCTCCCCTTCCGGGCCATCGATCGGTGTGACCTGCACCTGATCGCTGATCGCCTGCGCCGGGCCCGACAAGGTAATCTGCCCACCAAACCGCAGCTTGCGGATGCGCATCCCACCGGCGATTTCGGATATGTCTTTCTGGATCGCCTCCTCAGGAAATCGCTCGCGGCGCATGTGTCGCTGATAGTCGTCCCCGACTTCCTCCGACATGAAGCGCTCGGCGAATGTGGCCACCTGAACGGTCGGCTCGCGGTCGAGCTTCAAATAGGAATATAGACCGTTGTAGAGATCAACCTTCTCTTCCTCAGGCAGCGCCGCCGAGGCGATGAACTCACGCGTCTTCTGGTAGAAGTGCTTAGTTTGCTGGGCGCTGTTTTCTGGAAACGCTAGGCCGAGGAACGTCTCGTGGAAATAAAGTGCCGCGCCGTCGCGGGCCGCCGCAGTCAACTGACTGTCGTATACGGTCGCGTTCCAGCCCCCGGGGAGCGCCCGAGGCGGCTCATCCGCAGCAACGAACAGTCCGATCTTGTAAAGCTTCGTCTTCGGGCTGAGAAAGACGCTGTCCACAAAACTGGCCTGCAGATTCTCGCCTTTCAGAAACGCCTCATGCATCTCGGCTTTCATGATGCCGAAGAAGCGTCGCACCGGGTGCCCCACAGTTCCGTCGAACGTTACGACCAGGCCGCCTGGGTATCCGCGAGAAGTCTGCGCAGCTGCAAGAAGATCCGCCATTGCCTGCGATTGGGTCACGAAATCCGCGTCGTTCGCGGCAATCAGGTCAACGCCGATCGCCGCGACTGAGCCCGCGGCATGCGCGTTAATCGTCATGCGGAGGCACTTGGCGTCGCTCTGGAAAGCCTGTTGGACTCGTTTCTGAAAAGTCGCGAGACCAGCGGCATTCAACTCGAAAAGTTCGGTGGCATACGTCGGAGGCACAATGTTACGATCGTCACCACGGCGATGAACTTCGTGCAAGCTCGCGCGACGAATCGTCAGATTTTCTAGTGGCATGGCCCCCTCCAGGTTCAAAAGGCAACATATCGGCTCACCAAAGTCGAGTCTCGTTGTGTCCACCAGCCTCTATTAATGGCCAGCTTCAAGCTACATCGTTAGATCAGTTTGACGATGGCGGTCAGGAAAAGTCGTTACGAGGCCTGACAACTGGCCACCCTCGCATGGCAGCTTTCAGGCTTTGGTAAGTCCAATCGAATGAGCGACTTTGGGGCGCGTTGCTGCCTCGCGGCTTCGCGAGCGGCGAATGGCAAGTTGTGTCAGAAACCGCCGTTCAAAATCCGACTGGCGAACGACTGGCTCTGATCGGCAGCCGCCGACTTTGCTGTCTGCCCGCTCCAGAGCGCCGAAGCAGCAATAGCCGACATTGGGAGCGCACCTGTGTTTCCGGCACATCCACGACAAAACCGTCATAAAGCGTCAATCATGGCACTCGGCGTCATCGATCACAGCAGAAAGCGTGAGGCTGACAACTGACGTTAGCCGAGTGACGTTCAGAGGGAAGGTATCGAGAGGGCAATGGCGTTTCTGATCGTTTTCCAGTGCAAACGCCTGCTTCATATATCGGCGGGCCAAGCCCAGCTGAAGTAGCGATTATAGACGTCGGCGAGGTCAGTCGGCGCAGCATGCGAGCTGATCGCGCTCGAATACCAGTGTGTTGTGGTCGCGATCGGTGTCGGGAAGGTTTGCGCGATGTAGGGATTGAACGGGCCGAAGGCTGGTGACACGGCGCGGTAGTCCTTATTGATCGTCTTGAGCCAGCTCACGCAGACCGTTTGCGCTCCTGCGGCCCTCAGATAGGCCCGCGCACCCTCGAAGCTGTTACCCTCGGTGCAGATATCATCGATAACGAGGACACGCTTGCCGCCGCGCGCGGGCGGCGACTTATAGGGTTTGCCGCCCACGCCGCGGACCGGCGCCGGGTTGAGCCGGATCGTGTTGAGCTGATTGTCGAGGCCCACGCTTCCCCCTGAGGCCCGCGCGGTCTGCGATTTCACCGCTTTGGTGTGACGGAGAATGAGGTCGGGCAGATAGCTCTTGCGCAGTGACTGCCCCAGGATGTTGAGCGCCTCACTGATCACCGTCGCGTTGGAAGTCGGCGCGTGCCCGGGATAGGCGGTGATATAGTCGATCTCGTCAGCGAGACCTGAAAAATAGATGCGCGCCGCGAGCAGACGGCCCCAGAAATTCGCATCGCCGGCCCCGTGTTTCGAGGTCGCCTTCGCGTTTTCAGAATAGGCATGCGCTTGTGCGTAGCGCGGCGAGAGCGTTGTGAAAGGCGCGAGCGCATAGACCCGCAGATCGCCCTGTTCGAGCGCCCAGAACCAGCCGTCGAGGCCCAGACAGATGCAATCGACGAAGCGCGCGACGTCGCGTGGAGAGTCGAATTGAAAGCCGTAGGGGCTCGCCACTCCGTGCCACATGACGTTCACAAACATCAGGCCGCCATTGGCAGCGGTCTTCATATCGTCGGTGGTGTTGCCGACATAGAGGACCTCATTCCGCTGCCAGCCCTTTTCGGAGAGGATATGCGCGGTGGAATCGGCGCGTGGCTTATACGGCATCCCGTTTTGGCCGCCGATATAATAGCTGATCGGACCGAGCCGCTCTTCGAGCAGGGTCCGGAACGGCTTCGACTGGCCGGGACTGGTGACCGTCCAGTCATGGTTGCCAATGAAAACCGGCTCGACACCCCGCGCCTTGAGATAGCGCAGCAGCCGCAGCGTTTCCTCAAACAGCGGCGCGTTGATCGTGCCCTTGGTCACGAGCACATCGTGCAGCGAAAAGATCGCCCCCTTGAGCACGGCTAGCTATCCCCAAATAGCGAAAGTTGACCCAACTGGGCAGGTGAAGACTTGCCGATCGCCGACCGGACGAAGGCGTCGAACCGTCCCTGGTCGTGCGGTATGGTGAAAATTTCGCCGGTCGGAAGCCCCATGCCGCGCTCCAGCACCACGCGCTCGTCCGGCCACTCAGGCAACCGCAGGCAGGCAATAGGCCGCCCGAGCGCGGTCGCGAAGCGGACCGTATGGGCCGTGCCGCTGCGGCGATTCCATTCGGCTGGGATCAGGATCCGGCCGAGCGCCGCCTGGAGCCGGTTGCGCTGGACGAAATTCTCGGCGCTGTAGGACGCTGTTGGTAGATACTCGCTGACGATCGCGCCGCCAGTCGCCAGAATATGATCGCGCAGTCGACCTGAGCCCTTGGGATAGTCTTCGAGCATGCCGGTGCCCAGCACCGCGATCGTCGGCACGCCAGCGCGTAGCGAGTGTTCATGCGCCAGCTGATCGATGCCGGCCGCGAGGCCACTGACGGTCGGTACACCCCATTCGCCGAGACAAGCGCCCACATAGCGTGACAGGAAGAAGCCGTCGGCGCTGGGCTTGCGGGTACCGACGATCGCAATGGACGGCTCGGCAAGGCGCTCGACGCTGCCCTGCACGAAAAGCCAGTGCGGCGGGCGTTCAAGGTCGAGCAAGGCGGAGGGAAAGCCGGGGGAGCCCCGAAAGAGCAGACCGATGCCGAGCGCTTCGAGATGCTTGGCCAGGCGGTCACCCTGTTCAAGCGCATGCCCGCGAACCCGCGACCAGTGCCGCTCTGAGATGGACTTGCCGTCGCTGCCTGCCGGGTTGGACGCCTCTGGCCCATATTCGAGCGCATCGCTGAACGATCTTTTGTCGTCGGCCATGGCGAACAGGGTTTTCTGACCAATGCCCCGCACCGTCGCGAGAGCGAGAAAGGCACGCTCCTCGTCGATCGTACCCGCGCTCGGCGGGGTGAGCGCGGTCGCCGCATGGACGTCGCTGACACGGTCTGGCGATCCGTCGTGGCTTGGCCGATCCATGCTCACAGGCCTCCGAAGGCAAGTGGATCGTCGGGAAAGACCCGCCGCGCAACGAAGAGGCCGATGATGGGAACATTCGGGAATCGGGCCGCAAGCACGGTGTGCATGGCCCGGTAATGGGTTCCGGCTGTCAGGACATCGTCGACGATACCGATTGCCTGCGGTGCCGGGGCGGCAATGGTTTCGTCGATCGAGTAGAGGTCAAGCAGGTCTTCGACGGTGACGCGGTCACCTTGTCCCGCTTCGTGCGACGCGGTGGTCGAGGCAGCCTGACGGACGAGCGCGCGCACGTCGGGCGCAGGCTGGCGCATCAGCCGGCAGATACGCTCCATGCGATCATCATATTCCGGGTGATCTGTTGCCTTCGACCCGGGCACGGGCACGAGGGTGGCATTGCCGAGCCACGCCGGGTTAAGCGCGACGCCGAGCGCGCGGCCGCACGTGCCGATCGCTTGGCCCTTGTACCAATAATGGGGCTGGTCCCCTTGGCTGGGTTTCTTCTTGAGATTGCTGATCAGCTGGTTGGTGGCGCTGAAGGAATAGTCGCGGTGCGAGGTATATTCGTAGAGATAGTAGCACCGATCCTCGGCCGTCAGGTGATAATGATCCCCGCGGCTCGTCTCATCGATCTGCGAGAGCCGGACACCGTCAACCAAGGGCGCTCCAGATGTCGTCGGGCGTCTTCACGCGCACTGCACCTTCGGCTTCGAAGCGGGCTGGCCACGTGATGTCCGTCCGCTGGAAGCAATTGTCGAGAATGAAGAGCTTGCGGCCCTGATGGAGCGCGGCGCGCGCCTGGGTCAGCGTGCCCGACGTATCGCCAGCCTCGACGATGATCGTGCCCTCGGTGAGAGCGCTCATAGTGACATTGCGCTCGGGGAAGAAAAGCCGGTTATGCTGCGGTGCCTGCTTGGCGTAGCGAAGAGCCGGCACCTGCGAGATCAGCAGATGATCGCGGGCGATCTCCTCTTGCAGATCGGCATTCTCCTTGGGGTAGCAGGATCCAAGCGGCGTCCCGACCACGGAAATGGTGCGTCCGCCGCGCGCGATCGCGCCTCGATGGGCGGCCGAATCGACGCCCTTGGCAAGGCCAGAGACGACCGTGAAATCGCGATCGACGAGTTCGCGCGCAAGCCGCTCGGCGCGACGGATACCGTCGGGCGAGGCCTCGCGGCTGCCGACGACGGCCACGCACCGGGTTTCGGTGATCTCCCAGGCGCCGCGATAATAGAGAAGCTCGACTGGGTGGCGCGCGTCGCGCAGCTTTGCGGGATAGTCGCCGGCATGATGGATGCGGACGCCAAACTGATGGACACCGGCCTTCTTGAGCTTTGCCATCACCTCGGCCGCGCACTGCTCGGCAAGCTTGGCGGGCACGAAGTCGGACGGAAGCGCTTCGGCATCGAGCGCAAAGCGATCGGCCAGGGTTTTGAAGGTCGCGCCCTTTTCCAGCCACAGGGCCTCATAGGCGCCGAGCTCTCGGCGCGGCGAGATTGGCGCCAGCGCTGGTCCTGAATCGTTAAGGGCGAGACGCATGCTCATGCGGCCCTTGCGTCGGTTGAATATATGTGTCCCATCCGGGCTTATCCTTCCCCTCGGTGCCAGCCTCGGCTTGACAGATGTGAAGCCAAGGACGTGCCAAGGCAAGTGAAACGTCCGCGCGCTGCTCCAGGTGCCGCGATACGAGACGTAGCGTGCTCAACAGCCGCTCAATAATGTTCTCAATTTGTTCCAAAGTCAATGTGGGGCTTGGTCGAGCAAGTCCCTTCGCATAGGTTGGGTCCATGCGGGATGAAGATGACGATCGGCGAAGGAAACGGTGGGAGGACGCTGAGGAGGAGCGCCACTATTGGGAATCGATCGAGGACGAAAAGCGGGAAGAAGAAGAGAAAGCGGCGCAGGCACGAGCTAACGCCATAGAGGCCATGGAAACGTGGTTCTTCGAGCAGTTCGAAGATCCGCAAGCCGAGATGCCTCGCGACAGCGAGGAGCAGAGCTTCATCTTTCCGTGGGGTGGCCCGTTCGAAGCAAGCGATGTCCTCCACGGCGAGTTTTCACACCGGTTCGACGAAGCGACCATCATGGCGGCGGTCGAGCATATCGAGCGCGACGGCACAGTCGAATGGGCGCCAACCTCGCACGGCGACTTCTATGAGCATCCGGACAGCGAACCTGACGAAGAGCCCGAAGCGACGCGCGTGGAGTTGACGGGCCGCATCCTGGATCGTCTCGACCAGCTTGAAGCGGCGATCGCGGCAATGCCTGGGCAGCCGGGCAATATTGGCCACAATGCGCCGCCGGAAGAGATTGGTCTGCCGCCATACGGCGACGAGGAAGTGGCGGAGATCAAAGCGGCAATTGCCGAGACGCGTACGGAACTGGCTGAGGCTGACCCCGACGCCGCCGTGCTTGCCACCCAGTCTCGTCGATTCGAGCAATGGGGCAAGAAACTCGGCCTATGGCTCGCCAAGAAAGGCGATCTGGCGGTCGACGAGCTCATCAAGAACGGCATCAAGGCTATTACATGGGCCGGCGCGCTCACTCTATTCGGCGACCTGGCGCATGACCTTTTCGCGCTGGCCAAGGCCATGCTCGCTCATTTCTAAGCGTCATCGTCTGCGACATCGCTGTCGCAAAGCCGCGCGAAATTCGGGGCTGCGGTGCTTAGCTCCGCATAGAGCGGCATGACGAGCATGAGCGAAGTCGCGAGGCACTCGATCAGAAGCCAGGCGCGGCGCGCATATTGCTCACCGCGCGGCGTGAAGGTCGCGCCGAGCCGGACAATGTCGAGCACTGCGAACGAGGATGCGGTCCCTGCGTCATTGGGATGGGCATATTCGCTCAGCTGATCATAGAGCGCGCGGAATGCCGGCAGCGTCTTCGTGAGCCTGTCGACGGCGTTCAGAATGTTGATGGCGTCGGGCCGGTCGTCACGGACGCGCGAGCCCATCAGCATGCTCATCAGCGTCGCATCCAGCGTCTCGATATCACCGCCTTCATAGCGGGTAACCAAACGGTGGAGGCTGTTGAGGGCGGCGACCGTCTCGATCGTCGCTCGGGTGAGGACGATACCGGCGACATGGTCGTCCCGATCATAGGCGTCGAGTGCGGATCGTCCCAATTCCTCTATCCGCCAGAGCAGGCTGTCACTATAAAGCGTTGCCTTGAACGGCAGCTTGGAGCGGCGCGCGGTGCGACGCGCGTCGAGCGCTTGCGGCCTTGCCGCCGCGATCTGCGCGAGCGCGGCTCCGGCGCTTGCCCGGCTCGCCTCATGGTCCCATTTGAGGGCGACATCGTCATTGTCCATGGATCCCATGTTCATGAACGGTGGCGCGACGTCCAGTCAGCCGTCACCGAAGCGCCAGACAGGGATGCCCGCTTTGCGCGCTATGTTGGCGCTGATACCGGCGCCGGGAAAATCGCGGGTAGTTGCTTGGTCATCGGATCGGGCACCGCCCTCTGGGCAGCCAAGGCGGACGAACTTTTGATTCAATCGCCCCGCCAAGTATCGAGTTGCCAATTGCTGTGCTCGGTGGCTACCTCGAGATAGCGCGACGCCAAGAACTGAGCGCGGGCGGAATGAGCTGCCGCGATCAGCTTAGCCGGCGCAGGATTGTCGGCCGGTGTGAACCAGACGAGACCGGTTTCGCGCTTATGAACACGCGGTGAGACGATGGCGGCGAAGGCGTCGAGCGCCGCTTGCAGGACGCCATCGTCGTTGCATGTCATTTCCACGAAGACGTCGCGATTATCATCCATCACATAAATGTGTGCGTCGTAGACATAGGAGCTGAGGCTGGTGGTTTCATGCTTTGAAAAGCGCATCGCCACGAGCGTCTCAGAGTATCGTCCGGGCTCGCCATAGCTCAGACTGAAGCCGTACTTTTCCGCGGCAAGATCTACCGCCGGCGTGATGGAAAGCAGGCTGTTATAGCCGGTCTCGACCAGCGATTTGTCTGTACCGAGGCTTTCCGTGACGAGCGCCAGCGCGATACCGGAGCGGTCGAGCGCGACGCCGCCGCTGAAGCCCCCGCGCGCCATGGTGGAGGCGATGAAGTGGCTCGCAGGTGAATGTCGGACGCGCACGACCGCGTTGATTTGCCCCAGCGTCGCGACCTGCACAGGAATGGTCGTGTACGGGATCGGCGGGTATCCGAGGATGAGGATGTCGGCGAGGACGAGATCGTGCTCCTCGAGGTCATACTCGGTGTGCTGGCTCACTGAGATCGCTGGCAGTGGCGTGTTACCGACATCGACGCGGAAGACGGCGACGTCGATGTTCTCGGGCCCGAAATGTGGGCCTTCTACGATTGTCAGCCGGCACGGGGCGATCGAGGCGGAGTTGGCTTCCTCCTTCGGGTAGGCAGACTTGGTAGTTGCGACTTCCTTGATTGTCAGGCCTTCGACGACATGGCGCGCGGTGACGAATATCCCGTTACCGATGTGGAAGCAGGAGCCGATGCCCTCATCGCCCTTTGAATCCACAACGGCAACATAGGCGACAGCTCCGGCTGCGCGAATATAGGTTTCGTGAAACGGGCTTTTCTTAAAGTCCATGTGCAAATTCCGGGCAACTTCCGAGGTCGAAAGGCTTGAGAATGATTTAGCGGAACGGTGTTCGTTGCTCAATCTGGGGCTGGATCACCGCGCCCCGCGCCCGCGGATCAGCGGGCAAAGAGATCATATTCCCAGAGCATCATCGAGGGGCGTCCGCTAGGTACGAGCCCTACAGCCGCTTATATCGCTTGCGGCCATCTGGAGGTTGTTTTGCGAACGAGCGGGTCTGGTCGACATCTGTCGGAAAAGCGGAACGTCTGCTGCTGGGATCGAAAATCTGACGCTGAGCGTCGGGTATCGGTCGGACCCGGAAGACTACACCAACGCATTCGACTGTCCGCTATCCCGTTTTCGAGACTGTGAAGCTGCCTTTCGGGACTGTCGAACTATCACAGCCAATCTAGGCGTGCCCCGCCCAATGGACGGGGCACTATCCTGCTATCGCGACCAGATGAGGTTGAACTGGCCAGCCACATCGCTTTCGATCAGGCTGGCGTAGATCGGTGCGGGCAGGCTGGGATCATCCAGCTTCACCGAGGCGTAGGGCCGATCCTCGCGGCTGATCTTCTGCCAGGCCGCACCGAACTCATAACCGTCATCGGTCCGGTAAACACGGAAGTCGGGAGCCTTGTCGCTGTCCTTCTCAACACGGCGTACTGCGACGGGGACGGTGAGTGTCAGGGTACGCAGCGTGCCAGTGAAGCCTGCGTCGCTGGTGGTGAAAGTGCCGATGATAGCCATGTTCCAATCCTTTCGTGCTCGGCGACCGCGCCTGTCGCGGCCTCGATGCTTGTTGTCCGGACCGGTCAGACCGATCGCGCACCCGCAGGGCTGGAACGAAAGTGGAAGACGGCGCCGGGCGGCATTTTTGTCTCGCGCTGCAAAGCCGGTTTACCGGCGGCGGAAAAAAGCCGCCCGGCGCTGTTGCGGGAAGGCGGGATGCCGGGTCCAGATCAAGCGTTCGGGAGAGGCCGCAGGGATGCGTGTCGGTGCATCGGATCGGGAGAACTCTGGCGGCACTGACGATCGGTATCACCATGGCGCTGTTTTCACGCGACCGCCCATCTGGCTGCTCTGTCACCGCCCGCAGCTTCGCGCCGGTAGAAGACTGCCACTGGATGGGCAGTTGCCCGGAGATGACTAACCGATAGAGTTTTGATGGTCGCGACTGCGCCATCAGGCGCCGTTGCGCGTCAGTTGCTGAGCTATGGCTGCGAGCCAAATCCGCACATTGCCGGGCTCATAGGCACCGCTGCGCAACCGGCTTGTTCAGGGTCTCGCTCAGGGCGGCGGGCCTTGCGTCACGCTGCCGGTCTGGTGGGCTTTTAATATGCACTTCCTTGCCAGACAGCATGCGGCGTCATGAGAATATCGGTGAACACCCTGTCTGTACATTATAAGAAGACATGGCCGCGCCTCTCGGGCGCGGCCGCGTTTTTTGCCGGATATAGAGAAAACCGGGGCCGCATAATGCAGCCCCGGCCTCCGGTTTATTCCGCCGCTATGGCATAAGCGTCTTCGCCGCTGTCTCCTTCGATATTGGGAGTCTGCGGGTCGGACAGCGGTTCATCCGTCCCGGCCTCCATATCCGCCACCGCTTCTGGTTCGGCGCTGCTGGCCGCCGTGCGCAGCAAGGCAGGCAGCCATCCCGTTCCGGTAACAAGCTGTTCGGCTTCCCCGGCCATATCCACCTTCTTCATCGGAGCGATACGCTCGGCGGCTTCCTGCGATACGGCTTCACGCACAGCCATGCCAATCTGCGCCTTGGTCACGCGCCCAAAGTAACTGCGCGCCGTCGGCGTCCAGTGCCGGGTCATGTCGAGGTCCACGGCCTGTGCCAGAACACCTGCCGCAGCAATCCGGTTCATCGACCGTTCCCATGGCAGTTTCACCGCATTGACGGTGAGCGACACGCAATGCGCCAGCAATTCGTTGCGGCTTTGGCTGTCCATCGCAGTGATGAAGGTCCAGAGGTCATCCGCATCGGCGGGAAGCTGTGCGCCCCATGCGTCATGCCGTGCGTCCAGTGCTTCGGCGGCGGCGGTGTCACCAATGCCATCGGCATGGCTGCCAAGCGGCTCGCTGCTCACGCGAAGCTCAAAGCAAGACTTGCCCTGTCCATGATAGAACAGGTCCGACACCAGCGCATCGGTCAGTGCGATCATGGCGATGTCCGGCTGTTCGCCCAGCGCAAGACGAAGGCCCAACGTGCGATGTGCGGTCAGGTCGCGGACAAGAGCATCCGACAAGGGCTTGCCGCTATCGGTTTCCTCGTCCTCGCTGTCCTCCGCATCGTCCCGATCCTCGCCGGCTTCGATGGTTTCTGCCTCGTCATCTGCCGCAAGTTCGTTGTCCGGTTCCGGCTGCGGCTCGTCCTCGGCTTTCACGAACCCGCGCTCAATCCGTGCGGCCCCATTCGATCCGAGACAGACGAACACACCGCCACGGGCAATGACCTCGGGATCATAGGCATATTGCTTCTGCTCGATGGCATCGATCTCGGCGTCCAGCGCCTTGACCTTCGCCACCACGTCCCCGGGCATGTCCTCATAGGCATCATAGCCCTGCATCAGGCTGTCATATTCCGCCGTGGCATCAACCAGCCGATCCTTATCGGCATCGGACAGGGCAACACCCTGCGGATAATAACGGCGCATGCCATGATCGTGCGGGAAGTCGGTGGACGTCTCGGCCCATTTCCAGCCCTCGGCCAGAACGCCGGTCGCCATCTCGCGCAGCTTCTCCGTTACCAGCAGGTCCAGCAGGCCCGCATCCTCGAAGTAGCCGCCATCGTCTTCGGTGAAGAGGTCGCGGATGATATGGCCACCCTCTTCGGTATAGGCTTCGGCTCCGATGAACAGCGCACGTCGGTCATCGGCAGGCACATGGCTGGCGGTAAGGTCGCGCCGGATGATCCACGGTTCCTTGTTGTAGGACAGGTTCTCGAACACCTGTTCCTGCCGGGCATGGTCATCGGTGATGGCGAAGGCTGCCAACTGGTCGAGCGTCAAACCGTCCTGCCGGTAGATATCCATCAGCTTCGGACTGATCGCGCCAAGGCGAAGCCGCCGCTTCACCACTTCGGGAGATACGCCAAACCGCGCCCCGATCTCTTCCGCACCCCAGCCACGATTGGTCGATAGCTCATGGAAGCGCTCGAACTGGTCGGCGGGGTGCATATTGGTGCGGGTGATGTTTTCGTCCAGACTGATTTCAGACGGGTCGTTGCTCGTATCGAGCCAGCAGCGCACGGGCTCGGTCTTCCTGATCTGTTTGCGCTTCACGCGCAGTAACTGCGCCAGCCTGCGACCTTCGCCAGCGGTGACGAAATAGAAGCCGGTCGGTGGGCCATCCGCCTTCAACTCGGGTTCAATGACGAGGTTCTGGATCAGCCCCTTGTGATGGATCGATGCGGCCAGCGCCTCGATCGCGGCCTCGCCATGCGGCACCTTGCGGGCATTGCGCGGGGACTTTTTCAGCTTGTTCAGCGGGACAAAGATTTCAACGCCCGTAACGGACTGCGCGGCGATGGTTTCGGTTACAGCGTTCATCTCACTTCTCCTTCAAAACCACACGCACCCCGGAATGGGGTGGGCGGCGAAAGAGCGACTGGAGGGACCGCCGGCAGAGCCGGACAGCACCCGCAGGGCTGGAACGAAGAGGAAGACGCGCCATGCGCGTTGCAGCCCGGCGCGGCGGGCCTAAAGGGAAGCGACGCCCACCCCATATCGGAGTGCAACGACAAACCGGCGCGATCGGGCCTGTGAGCCTGGGCGAACGACGAGGCCCGATCTCCGCAGATGCGGAAAAGCGCAAATCCGGGGATACGGATTTACGGAAAGGCGGGACTACGCCCTGTCGCCAGTCCGATCGTCACCGGAATCGGACGAAACCCGCTACGGGGTTCGGTCGGAGCGGAGCGGAGATAGAGCGGCGGTCCCCTAGGGAGGCGCACATCCCCCTAATGGCGAATCCGCTATGCCAGCTGGATACATGCTTCCGCAGAATAATCCCACGAAGCATTGAAATGTTTGGAGAAAAGAAAGTTTGACTGGATGCGCTGCTTCCGTGAGCTCGCGAAAATCCTGGCTGACACCTCGACTGGAAGCCAGTCAATATATTGATTTTAAAGGAATAAATGGCGCACTCGACAGGATTCGAACCTGTGGCCTCTGCCTTCGGAGGGCAGCGCTCTATCCAGCTGAGCTACGAGTGCATCCCGTCCCCCGTAGTTGGGGGCTCAAAAATCGTCAATCCGCCAACTGCTTCCGTGGTGCTTCCGTGAGGATTTTCCCTCGAATTTCCGCTTCCGCAATATTCGGTCTAAAATCTTGTTTCTTAAACTCTTTTTTCGTCTTCCGGCACCCCAGAATCAGCTTGACTTCTGCCTTCGGAGGGCAGTACTCTATCCAGCTGAGCTACGGGTGCGTGGAGGGGCAGTTAGCAGCGTGTGCGGTGGCATGCCAGCGCTTTTACAAGAATTGCACAACGAGCCGGTCTTTGCCCGATTTCCCGCCAGGCGGGGCTCACCATCAAGGCCGTATCGCCATGCCCGGCTTGACGGAGTTCTCTATATGTTCTCTACTTCCGGGATGATCGAATCACCGGCCTCTGATGCATCCGGCAATCTGGCTGATGCAGAACAAACCCAAAAACGATCGGCACACGAACTGCCGGCGCAAGAACGGGAGGCCCGCGCCGTAGCTCGGGGAATCGCCCGGCTGTTCGCCCGCAACAACATCTGGTGCCTGCCGGAAATGCCCCTGCGCAATGGCAGGCGCGCCGATCTTATGGGACTGGACGAAAAAGGCCGGATTGTGATCGTCGAAATCAAGGTCGCCCGCGCGGACCTGCTGGGCGATGCGAAATGGCCGGATTATCTCGATTTCTGCGACCGGTTTTTCTGGGGACTGCCGCCGCATCTCGATCGGTCCTGCCTCGAACAGCCGGAATTCCTTCCCGAACGCTGCGGCGTGATCGTGGCCGATGGGTATGATGCGGAAATCCTGCGCCCGGCCCCCTCGCTCGCTCTGGCCGCCGCGCGCCGCAAGGTGGAAGTGGAACGCCTTGCCCGCACCGCGCTGCGCCGTGCCGTACTCTCCGCCGATCCCGGTCTGGCAGCGCTACCCCAAGGCAATTGACACCGCGCCGCCACCGCGCGGTCGGCTTCCGGCCCATGTTCCCAGGCGTCAGGTGCACAAAACTACGGGCATCCCGACCTCTTTTTACGAATAATTTACCATGCCACGGCATGAATGTACCCGACGAATGAACGCGGGGACTTTGCCACGATGGACAGTTTGAGGGACACTTCGCAGACGGCCCCGACATCGGGACGCAGGACTATGGCCTGGCGGAGGACGATATGAGCGGCGAAGCACCGCCCGCTTCGATCGGGCAAGACGAACGCCGCATGCAAGTGCGCGCCTACAATCACTGGGCAAGCCTTCTTGGCGACCGTAATTTCCCGCCGGTTGAAGATCTCCGACCGGAAAACCTGGGCGATTTCGGTCCGTTCGGCGTATTGCTCGATTTCACCTCGGGCATAGAAAACCCCGGCATCGTATTTCTCGGCAGCGAACTGGCCCGCGAATGCGGTGCCGATGCCGAGATAGAGCGCCTGTCCGATGTCCCCAGCCGGTCGCTCCTCTCGCGCATTACCGACCATTACATGCAGATTCTCGCCAATCAGGCCCCCATCGGCTTCGAGGCGGAATTTATCAACCAGCGCGGCATAACGATCCTATATCGCGGGATTCTGCTGCCGTTTTCCAGTGACAACGACACGATCGATTTCATCTACGGCGTTATCAACTGGAAAGAACTGGCTGATTCTCTGGCGACAGACGAACTGCTGCTGGAGATCGATCAGGCGCTTGATGTCGATAATGCAGCCGTTCTGCCTCTGGTTGCCGAAGCGCCGCTGACGGACTGGGCCGATGGCCCGGCCGCAGAAGGGATGGATGGCAGCGAAAGTCGCCCGCTCATTGCGGATGACGACATTCTCGATCTTGGCACACCGCTGGATGATGATGACGATGAAGACGCCTATCACGAGGGCCTCCCGGAACCGTCATTCGGCCAGAGTGTAAAGCCCCGCAGCGACGGATTTGCATCGCTGGCTGATATGCTTATGCCCAAGGGCCTGCGCGAACCGGGTCCGCAAGACAGCGAGATGGCGCGGCTCGCCAACAGCGTGCTGCTCGACTCCGATGAGGAGGACGAGCATAGCTATTATGGCGATGAAGGCCCCTTCAGTTATCGCCAGACACCATCAGCGGGGCCAGTCGATGCACTGCTAGACAGCCATTCGGACGACGCCCATCAGGGCATCGAGGAAAGTCGGGCCGCTTTCGCCGAAGTCGATGAAACCGATATGGGCCTGGGCGATTGGCTGGCGACCGCGCGGCAAATGGCCGAAACCGCGCGCAACAGCGAAGATCGCACACGCCATGCGCTCTATGCCGCAATTGGCAAGGCCTACGACTTTTCGCTGGCCGCAACCGAAGCTCCGGCAGAATTCGCCGAACTGGCAGCGGAATCTGGCCTGACGATACAGGACCGCGCACCGATGACACCGGTTGTGAAACTGGTATTCGGCGCGGACTACGACAAAACCCGTCTCACGGAATATGCCACGGCGTTGAGCCATGGGCACCGGCTGGGGCTTGCCCGCGGAGAACTGGGCGCCTTCCTTTCCACCGCCAAGGGCGGGCTAAAGGCCGTGGTGGCCACCGAACGCAACCTACGCCGCGCGGAAAGCGGCAAAGGCGACGGGGAAACTGCGCAGGAAAAGCTCGTTCAGAAGCTGCGCGCGCTCGAACCGATTGCCTTTGAGGCCATCGAACCGGACGGCAGCGAGTTCGCCCTGATCATGGTGCGCCGCTTGGAAACCGGAGAGATCATTATCCTCGGCGAAGTGCCGGAAGATATTGCCCTGCTTGAACGCGCGGGGCGCAAGCTTGTCGAATAATCCGGTCATCTGATCGGCGCATCGGGCCCGAATAATCGCCGTTTCGGGTATCTTCATTTCCCGTTCAGCAGCAAACGCGCTAGCAAGGGTAGCGATGCGCATGCCTGCCCGACTGCTCCCCCGCCTTTTGGCGATTGCCGCTGCCGTGACGCTGTCCGTGCAACAGGCGGCTGCGCAATCCATCCTGCGCGACGCCGAAACCGAAGCCTTGCTTCAGGAGATGAGCGCCCCTCTGGTCAAAGCCGCCGGACTGGAAAAGGGCAATGTCGAGGTCATCATGATCAATGATCCGTCGATCAACGCCTTCGTCGCCGGTGGTCAGGCGGTCTATATTCATAGCGGGCTGATCAACGCGGCGACCGATGCGGGCGAAGTGCAGGGCGTGATTGCCCACGAACTGGGCCATGTCACCGGCGGGCACATCATCCGGTTCGACGAAGGCGCAAAAGCGGCCACCAACATCACCATCCTTTCGCTGTTGCTGGGGCTGGCCGCAGCCGCCGCCGGGGCGCCGGATGCCGCGATGGGCGTCCTCGCCGCAGGGCAACAGGCCGCAATGGGCAAATTTCTGTCCTTCACCCGCACGCAGGAATCCTCGGCGGACGCGGCTGGTGCGGAATATCTCTCGAAAGCCGGCATTTCCGGGCGCGGATCGCTCGAATTCTTCAAGAAGCTGCAAAACCAGGAATTTCGCTACGGCTACAGCCAGAGCGACGAAGCCGGTTTCAGCCGCACGCACCCCCTGACCGGCGATCGCATCGCCAATCTGCGCGAAACCTATGAAAAAGACCCGGCGTGGACGAAGGCCACTGACCCCGCGCTGCAGGAACGGTTCACACGCGTGCGGGCCAAGCTCTATGGCTATCTTGCCGAACCGGCCAAGACGCTGAGCGTCTATCCCCCCACGGATAACAGCATCCCGGCGCATTACGCGCGCGCCTATGCCTATCACAAGGATGCGCTGATCAACAAAGCGCTGGTGGAAACCGCCGCGCTGATCGCGGCAGAACCGAACAATCCCTACTTCCTCGAACTGGAAGGTCAGATCCTGCTGGAATCGGGCCGTCCGGGCCAGGCCTTGCCCGCCTTGCGGCAAGCCAACCGGCTGACCGGCAACAACCCGCTGATCGCAACGATCTTCGGCCACGCGCTGATCGCCACGGAAGACCCGGCGAACTACCCCGAAGCCGAACGCGTGCTCAAGGCGGCGGTCACCCGCGATCGGGAAAGCCCGTTTGCGTGGTATCAGCTGGGCGTAGTCTATGCCGCGCAAGGCGACATGCCCCGCGCCCGGCTGGCCAGTGCCGAACAGCAGGTGATGGAACGCCGTTTCCCCGAAGCGTTGCAGAACGCGCAAGCTGCGTTTACCGGTCTGCCAGTCGGTTCACCGGACTGGTTGCGCGCGCAGGATATCACCATGCAGGCGCGCGCCGAGATGGATAAGAACAAGAAGAAGAAAAAGAAGAAGAGCGAACCAGAGGGCAATGGCTGAACCATCCAAGACCGGCGTCGCCCGGATTATTTTCTTCGCGCTGGGCACCGTGGTATTGGGCTTTGCGGGCGGTTATGCCGCATCCTGGACCGGATTGACGCGACCGGGCACGGAAGCAACCGTGCGCGCCTATATTCTGGACCACCCGGAAATCCTACCCGAAGCGATGAATCGCCTGCAGGCGCGCGAGGTGGCGGCACGGCTTGCCCCCATTCGCGCGCAAGTGACCGCACCGTTCCCCGGGGCTGTGCTGGGCAATCCCAACGGGTCGAAAGTCGTGGTCGAATTCAGCGATTTCGCCTGCAGTTACTGCCGCCACAGCGTTGCCGAAGTGGATGCCCTGATCGCCAGCGACCCGCAGGTCAAAGTCGTGATCCGCGAACTGCCGATCCTGTCGGAACAGAGCGCCGCCGCCGCCCGTATGGGGCTCGCCGCCGCTGAACAGGGACGCTATGCCGCGTTCCATCACGCCATGTACGAACTGGGCCCGCCGTCCCCTTCCAGTATTACCGCAGCCGCACAGAAGGCAGGGCTGGATATGGCGCGCGCGGAAAAGATCGCAACGTCGAAGGCCGTCGAAACCGAACTGGCCCGCAATACGGCCATCGCCGAACGGCTCCAGTTCAACGGCACGCCAAGCTGGGTGGTCGGAGAACAGGCCTTTTCCGGTGCGGTGAGCCGCGATGTGCTGGTCGAGGCGCTGGCGGGCAAAAAGGAAGAATGAGAGCAGGCGTGCCGATCACGCCACAGATGCCGGAATATACCCGGCAGAACGTGCAAAAGGTCTGACGTAATGCGCGAAATCGGCTAAAGGGTTCGGTTATGGCCGTGCTGCCCCTTCGTCCGACACCTTTCTTCGCCAACAAGAACCGCGCATTCTGGCACTTGCAGATCGCTGGCTGGGGCGGGGCCATGGTGCTGCGCGCCATGACCACAGTGGCCAATGAAAAGCCGCTCTCGTTCCTGCTGCTGGTGCTGATCGCCACGATTACCGGCTTTTCGATCAGCCTCGTGCTTTCGGTCATCTACCGCCAGTTGATCCATCGCCGCCCGCTGGTGACCTGGGGCCTGACCGGTATTGCCCTGGCCGGGGCGGTGAGCGTTTCGGCCTTTATCAACGGCTGGGTCATCAGCCTCTATCAGGTCAACAGCGAAGCCAGCTTCGCCCAGTTGTTCGTGGGCGTGTTCTATATCGACCTGACTCTGCTGGGGGCATGGTCGGCGTTGTATTACGCGATCAACTTCTACGTGCAGATCGAGGAACAGGCCGATCAGATGCTGCGGCTCGAAGCGCAGGCGACCAGCGCACAGCTGGCCATGCTGCGCTATCAGCTGAATCCGCACTTCCTGTTCAACACACTCAATTCCATCTCCACGCTCGTGCTGCTGAAGCAGACCGAACCGGCCAATGCCATGCTGATGCGGTTGTCATCGTTCCTGCGGCACACGCTGATCAACGAAGCGGGGAGCAAGGTTACCGTCCAACAGGAAGTGGAGGCTCTCAAGCTCTATCTCGATATCGAACTGATGCGTTTCGAGGAACGGTTGCGCACCGAGTTCCGCATTGCGGACGATGCAGAAGACGCGCTTTTGCCGTCGCTATTGCTGCAACCACTGGTCGAAAATGCGATCAAATATGCGGTTTCGCCTCAGGAAGAAGGGGCCAGAATCACGATTTCAGCGCAACTCGTCGGCCAAAGGCTTCGGGTTACCGTCTCCGATACCGGGCCGGGATTGCAAAATCGGGAGCTTCGCCCGACTTATCCAGGCGTCGTTACCGGCGCCGGGGAATCAACCGGGGTTGGCCTGCCCAATATCCGGGATCGACTCACGCAGGCTTATGGTGACGAACATCGTTTCGAAATTCGCACCCCGCCTGAGGGAGGTTTTACCGTTATTATCGAGATTCCCTATGAGTCCGCCAAGGCGCTGGAACCGGCACCGGTCCCCCAGCCTGCCACAGCAGCTGTCGCAGCCGCCCTTCCCGACAAACGACCGCTCGGAACCAACGCATGACAATCCGCACCATTCTCGTCGATGACGAAAAGCTGGCTATTCAGGGCCTGCAATTGCGCCTCGAAGCCTTCCCCGATGTCGAAATCATCGACACCTGCTCGAATGGCCGCGAAGCCATCCGCAAGATCAAGACCGAAAAGCCGGATCTTGTCTTCCTCGATATCCAGATGCCGGGTTTTGACGGTTTTTCCGTTGTCAAAGGCGTGATGGAAATCGAACCGCCGCTGTTCGTCTTCGTCACAGCCTATGAAGAACACGCCATTCGCGCGTTCGAGGCAAATGCCGTCAATTACCTGATGAAGCCGGTCGACGTGGACAAACTGGCCGATACGATCGAACGCGTCCGTCAGCGCATGGCCGACAAACGTTCTGCCGACGAAGCCGAAAAGCTAAAGAACGTGTTGTCCGAAGTCGCCCCCGATGCCGTGGACAGCCTGCCCGAACAGGAAGACACCACCAATCGCTACGAAAAGCTGATCAACGTCAAGGATCGCGGCCAGATCTTCCGCGTCGATGTCGATTCGATCGAGCATATCGAGGCCGCCGGCGATTACATGTGCATCTACACCGGCGACAATTCGCTGATCCTACGCGAAACGATGAAGGATCTCGAACGGCGGCTCGATCCACGCATGTTCCAGCGCGTCCATCGTTCGACGATCGTCAATCTCGATCAGGTGCGCCAGGTCAAACCGCACACCAATGGCGAATGCTTCCTCGTGCTGGAAAGCGGCGCGCAAGTGAAAGTGAGCCGTTCCTACCGCGACGTCGTGGCCCGCTTCGTCCATTAAACCCATTCCCGTTCGTGCTGAGGCCGTCCCGCGCTTGCCGACGGGCTGTTTTTCCTGTCTGGACAGGTTCCGGCTTTAACGCAGGCCGACCTTAAAGCAGAGTCATGGCGAGCGCAGCCGAACGGGAGTGTATATGGCTTTTGATATCGCAGGCTTCGATCTCGATGCCTTCGTTCGTGACATTCTGGCCGAAGATCTTGGCGAAGGGCTACCGGGCGGCGGACGGGATGTGACGGCCGAAAGCGTTATCCCCGCGGACGCCCGGTTTTCCGGGGTTATGGACAGCCGCGATGCCATTGTCGTGGCCGGGCTGCCCATTGCCGCGGCGTTCTTCCGCGCACTCGACCCGGCCATGGATATCGCCATTCTGGTTGAGGAAGGGGCCGCAGTGCCCGCCGGGACCAACCTGATGCACCTGTCGGGCAATGCCCGGGCCATGCTGACCGCGGAACGCAGCGCGCTCAACACCGTGCAGCACTTATCCGGCATCGCCACCATGACGCAGGCCTATGTCGCCGCGATGGGCGATACCGATTGCGTGTTGCTCGACACGCGCAAAACCATTCCCGGCCTGCGCCATCTGGAAAAGTACGCCACCCGCATGGGCGGCGCACAGAACCACCGCATGGGCCTGTGGGATGCCGCGATGATCAAGGACAATCACGTGCTGGTGGCGGGCGGCGTTGCGGAGGCCGTACGCCGCGCGCGCGATGCCGGGGTCGCCAACGTGATCTGCGAAGTGGACCGGATCGACCAGATCGAACCCGCGCTGTCCGCAGGCGCGAGCCACCTTCTGCTCGACAATATGGACGTGCCAACCTTGCGCGAAGCGGTGATATTGGTCGCTGGCCGTGTACCGACAGAGGCATCGGGCGGAATCAATTTCGAAACCATCGGCCCCAAGGCCGCAACGGGGGTAACCTATGTCTCGGTCGGACGCCTGACGCAAAGCGCCCCCGCCGCCGATATCGGGCTGGATTTCACCCCGCTCTAGAACGGTTTGCACGATACCGGCATTTGCGCCATGCTGCGCCGCACGGGTATTTGGGGAAGGTCATGCGGCCACGTTCGATTGTCCTGTTTGACGGGTTATTTCTCGGTTCGCTCGTATTGGGCGTGATCAACACCGCCATGTCCTTCGAAGCCAACCTGGCATTAATACGCGCCGATCCGGCTGCCGCGCAGGCCGGTTTCGGTATGGGTTTCCTCCTGTTCACAACCACAGTCGGTTTCGCCATTCCCTTACTGCTCTGGTACTTCATATCCCGCCGCGCCAGCAACGTGGCGAAATGGATACTGATCGCGCTGACCGGGATCGGTGTGCTGGCGATCATTCCCGCCCTGCAACAGCTGGCGAAACTGGGCACATTGCCCATGGCGGTTTCGCTGCTGATCACTGCCTTGCAGGTGATCGCGCTTGCCCTGCTGTTCAGGGACGATGCCAGGGCCTGGTTCGCATCGCGGGGGCAGGGCGGCCCCGATTCCGACATCTTCCGCTAAAGCAATACGCACAGGCGATGCGCACCGCATATCTGACAGCCACGATGGCCGGATTGGCGCTTTCTGCCGGTACGGCACAGGCACAGGCTTATCAATGTCGCGTGCCCGACAAGCCGATTGCCGTGCCCCGGATCACCCCCGACGGGCCTGCACGCTCCATGCCCGTCACCGGTTACACACTGGCGCTCAGCTGGTCGCCGGAACACTGCAAGGGCAAGGAGACACACGCGGGCGACGCGGTGCAATGTTCGGGTCAGAACGGCCGATTCGGTCTGATACTCCACGGCCTGTGGCCCGAAGGGGGCAACGGGCGCTGGCCGCAATGGTGCCCCACACCGCGCGCGCCATCGCCTGCACTGGTTCGCCAGCATCTCTGCACCATGCCATCGGCACGGCTGATGGCACACGAATGGGCCAAACACGGCAGTTGCATGACGCGCCATCCCGAAGCCTACTTCAAGGTCAGCCAGATTCTGTGGGATTCGCTGCGCCTGCCCGATCTTGATCGCCTGTCCCGGCAGGAAAATCGCAATGCCGGTTCGATCCGTCAGGCTTTCACCGCCAGAAACCCCGACTGGAAACCGGAACAGGTGGGTGTGCAGCTCAATGCGCGGGGCTGGTTGCAGGAAATCCGCCTGTGTTACGACAAGAATTTCATGCCCGCCCGATGCGCCCCGACTCAGTATGGCGCGCGCGATTCGGCACGGGCGAAAATCTGGCGCGGACGTTAACCCCGCCGCGCATGGAAAAACGCGCGCAGCAAGTGCGCCGCCTCCGCCTCTCCCATGCCGGAATAGACTTCGGGGCGATGCAGGCACTGCTTCTGTTCAAACACGCGCGCGCCCTGTTCCACCGCCCCGCCTTTGGGATCGGACGCGCCATAATAAAGCCGGGCGATCCGCGCATGGGTAATCGCCCCGGCGCACATCGCGCAGGGTTCCAGCGTCACCCACAGTTCGCATCCATCAAGCCGCTCATCGCCCAGCGCCTCTGCCGCGCGGCGAATCGCCAGCATTTCTGCATGGGCGGTGGGGTCGCGCAGAGTACGCGGCGCGTTATGAGCGCTGGCGATGATCTGCCCATCCTTGACCACCACGGCCCCCACGGGCACTTCCCCGGCGTGCGCAGCGGCTTCAGCCTGCGCCAGAGCGGCGGCCATGGGATCGGGTAAAGGCCAGCGATTCATGGATCACGGGCTAAACCGGCAATCACGCAGGCGCAATGCCGCCGATTTGCTTGACGATTCGCCTGACGCCAGTTATGCGCGCCACCTTCCGGGGTAACCCCCAGCATTTCGAAACGAGAGATTTCCATGTCGCGCATTTGCGAACTGACCGGCAAGGGCCGCCAGATCGGCCACAATGTGAGCCACGCCAACAACAAGACCAAGCGCGTCTTCCTGCCCAACCTGCAGAACGTCACGCTTCTGTCGGAAAAGCTGGATCGCAGCTTCAAGTTCCGCGTCAGCACGCATGGCCTGCGTTCGGTGGAACACAACGGTGGCCTCGATAACTGGCTGCTGAAAACCTCGGATACGAAGCTTTCCACGCGCGCCCTCAAGGTGAAGCGTGAAATCGTGAAAGCTCAGGCCGCTGCCTGAGTGAGGCGGCCCTTCGGGGCCGTTATCGCGAAAGCTGCGTTACTGCAAAAGCTGCAAGGGGCGTGCGGCCTGTCCGCTCGCCTTTTTTGCGTGCCCGCTTTCCGCGGGTAGCTTTTTCGCGTCCTGCTCCTCCGGCTTCCAGTGCAGCTTCAGCAGAAGCGTGCGCTGCAGAATCATGGCATTGTCGTCTGAAATAACCCAGACCCATGCCCCGCCATCATTGGTGGGCTCGATCGCCAGACCTTCATAATTGTCCGTCGGCAAGGGTGGGCGCAAGTCCGCCACGACTTTCCCTTTCCACACGCCCCCTTCGCGAATCGCGGCAGGATCGGCCAGCACGATCTTGCCAGTGAATCCCCCCAGACTGACCCGCCGCAACAGGATCAGCACCCTGCCATCGGGCAATTGCGCCATATCCGTCGGGCGATAGCCGGACGGCGGTGCGAAATGAAACCCTGTCGGCTCTGCACCGGCCACTGGATCGGACGGGAATAGCAGGGCCGGGCCTTTGGCCGCAAACCAGCCCTCCCGCGATTCGGACAAAACGATAAAACGCCCGTCCGCCAGTCGCACCATCGCTTCGGGCCCGCCGTTCGACGGCCAATCGCGCATGGCGGCAGGCCGTACGCTTTGCGGATTGCCGCCCTGTGCATCGCCCCGGACAATCGCATTGCTCTGTTCGTACCCGGTCCACAAAGTGCCGGTTTCCGGGTCACGGGTCAGCGACTCACTGTCAACTTCGCGCTTGTCATCGTTGCGTTCCATCAGGAACCAGCCCATGCGCGGTTGGGGATCGGCCTCAGACGGATCGGCAAAGCGCAGATAACGCCCACGATCGCTGATGGCGAGGAACCCGCCATCGCCCAACGGGACCAGCCCGGAATAGCCACCGAAATCATAGCCCGTGCCGCGTAGTTCCCATGCCGCTTCGAGAGCAAGATCGGGGCCCGGCGCGGGCAGTCCCGCGATGGCAAGCGGTACGAAGACCACACGCGGGTCCTGATTGGCAGGCGCCATCGCACCGCGCCCCCAGGTAAGCACCAGTATCAGGCAACAGAACAGGACAAGCGCGGCGCGGCGGAAGAATGACATCACCCCGCTGCTGTCATACGGTCGCTGTGCCCGCAAGCGTCAGCGCATGGGGCCTGTGAACAACAGCGGATCGAGACGGGCATCGCCCCATTTCATTCCCCAGTGCAAATGCGGCCCGGTGGCGCGCCCGGTGGCGCCAATCTTGCCGATCACCTGCCCCTGCTTCACCCGTTCGCCTTCGCGCACGAGAATGGCGGAGCAATGCAGAAAGGCGCTGTTCAACCCGTTGCCGTGGTCGATCATCAGCAGATTCCCCTCGAGCGAGAAGGGCTTGTCCGCCGCAAGGATGACCACTCCGTCAGCCGGAGCGACAAACGGAGTGCCCGTGGCGCCCGCCACGTCCAGCCCGCTATGATAGGCGCCCGGTTCCCCGCGATAGATCCGCTGCGAACCGAACAAGCCGGACAGGCGCCCTTTCGCCGGCCAGATGAATTTCTGGCGCCAGCCGTCGCTTTGCGCCTTCACCGCACGGGCCGCATTGATCCGGGCCAGTTCCGGTTCCCTGATCTTCATGAACGCCTCTGTCGCGCCACCGGGTCGACGCGCGGCATTGATATGTTCGATCCGCCACGCGCGCGGAGAAACCGTCAGGCGGCGATCGATGCGCCTGCCATCGCGCAGCTCGGCGGAAAGCATGGCAGACGCGCCCGAATCGCGATCGAATGCCACGAAGAACGCGCCATCCGTCAACAAGGGCTGTTCGCGCCCGTCCAGCGTGAGCCGCACGGTACCACCCGGCACCGTGCCGCGAATCCAGCCCCCCTGGGTCAGTTCGCCCGAATACCTGAACTCTTCCGGGCCGGGCGGCGTTGCGGGCCGCGTGGTCGCAGGTTGCGGGCGAGGGGACGCCTTTCCTGTCTGCGGGGGGATCGCCCCCCGATCATCCCGCGCGGGCGCGACGCAGGCGACAAGCAGTGCAAAGACCGCAGCCCCACAGGCGGCTGCCACAGTCCAGAAGCGCGCGGTCACGCCTGATCCAGCAGACGCCGCGTTGCCACTTCGGCTGAAACGTATGCTTCCTGATGCCGCGCACTCCAGTACCGCAGCGCTTCCAGCGGGATCGCCTCGCCAGTAACGGCACAAAGGACGTGACTGCCGGGTTTCAGCACGCGAAAATCGCTGGGCCCGTATTGCAGTTTGGCGACGGAATCTGGGGAAGTCATCAACATGACGTCATCCTACCAAAGCGCCGGGATCAAAGCAATTTGGGCTGTTCCCCCGATTCGGCGGATCGTGGTTTTGCCCGGGCAGACGCAGGGCGGGGCGGCGTCTTGCCCACAGGCGTGACATCAAGCGTGCCATCACGAAACTTGAGGACCAGCGCCTGCCGTTCGGCCGCTTCCGCCCGATCGGTCAGCGTTTTGCCACTGCTGTCCATCACCCGCACATAGCCGCGTTGCAGCGGGCGATCAGGGTGAAGCTGCTGCGCCAGCCGGTCCAGCGCCACCAGCTTTTCGCGCTGTGTTGCGATACGTTGGGTCAGCAGGGCGGGCGTAAGACGGACACTGTCCAGACCATGCGCCGCCCTGTCAAACCGCGCACGCAGCACGGCGGGCGACAGGTGCCGCACGCGTTCCTGCAGCCGTTCGCGTTCGCGCACGGTGCGATCGGCCAGCCCCCGGCGCAACCGTTCCGACAGATCATCCAGTTTCTGCACCTGCGATGCCAGCAAGACTTCGGGCCGGGGCAGGTGCCGCACGCGCGCATCCAGCCGTTCCCGCCCGAGACTGACCGGCCGCATAATCGCGCGCTTTTGGCGCAGCGCCAGTTCGTCCAGCAGCGCGGCCAGCTCCACCCGCACCGGGACTGCCATTTCCGCAGCAGCCGTGGGGGTTGGCGCACGGCGGTCCGCCGCATAATCCGCCAGTGTCGTATCCGTTTCGTGCCCGACTGCGGAAATGGTCGGAATCGTCGATTCGGCAATGGCCCGGACGACGACTTCCTCGTTGAAACTCCACAAATCCTCAATCGAGCCGCCGCCGCGCGCGACAATCACCAGATCCGGCCGGGGGATAGCGCCGCCGGGCGCCATGCCCGAGAAACCGCGCACCGCCGTTGCCACCTGTTCCGCCGCGCCTTGCCCCTGCACCAGGACCGGCCAGACAAGTACGTGGCTGGGGAAACGATCGGCCAGCCGATGCAAGATGTCGCGAATCACGGCCCCTGTCGGGGAGGTCACCACCCCAATGACACGGGGGAGATAGGGCAGGGCGCGCTTGCGCTGCGGCGCGAACAGCCCTTCGGCTTCCAGCCGGGCCTTGGTCTTCTCCAGCAGCGCCAGCAGGGCACCTTCGCCCGCGATCTCCATCCGTTCGATCACGATCTGGTAGGAGGATCGCCCCGGATACGTGGTGAGCTTGCCGCTGGCGATCACTTCAAGGCCGTCTTCCGGGTGGAATGCCAGACGTTGTGTGCTGCCCCGCCACATCACCCCGTCGATCCGGGCATTGGCGTCCTTGAGGCTGCAATAAAGATGCCCCGAAGCCGCCCGTTTCACACCTGACAGTTCCCCGCGCAGACGGACGAAACCAAACCGGTCCTCCACCGTACGTTTGAGCAGCGCAGATATTTCGCTGACCGAGAGCGGCGCAGCGTTGTCCCCGGGCGCACCCTTCGCTACCAGCCCGGCAGCGTCCCCGTTTCCGGGGGCAACCCCATTTGTGTTATCAGGGTCATCGAAGGGATCGGGCATGAATATCCTCTTGGCAGGTTCGGGCGGTCGCGAACATGCGCTGGCTTGGAAGCTGGCGCAATCCCGCCTGTTGGCAGACGGCGCCGGTACACTCTACGCCACACCGGGCAATCCCGGAATTGCGCAACATGCCGAACTGGTCGCTCTCGACCTTACGGATCACGAGGCGGTGGCCCGGTTTTGTGACGAAAACCGCATCGGGCTGGTGGTGATCGGGCCGGAAGCCCCGCTGGTCGACGGGCTGGCCGATTCGCTCCGTGCCCGGTTGATTTCGGTATTCGGGCCTTCGCAGGCCGCCGCGCAGCTCGAAGGCAGCAAAGGCTTCACCAAGGACCTGTGCGAACGCGCGGGCATCCCCACGGCGGGCTATGTCCGCACCCGTTCGCTGGCCGAAGCCACAGACGCGCTCGATCGCTTTGCCGCACCCTATGTGCTCAAGGCTGATGGGCTGGCTGCGGGCAAGGGCGTGGTGATCGCCGAAACCCGTGCCGAAGCGGAAGAGGCGCTGGCCGACATGTTCGGCGGCGCGTTCGGCGATGCCGGTGCAGAGGTGGTGATCGAGGAATTCATGACCGGCGAGGAAGCGAGCTTTTTCGCCATCACCGACGGCGCCACAATCATGCCGTTCGGCAGTGCGCAGGATCACAAGCGGGTGGGCGAAGGCGATACCGGCCCGAACACGGGTGGCATGGGCGCCTACAGCCCCGCACCCGTCCTGACCCCGGTTCTGGAGGCCGAAGTGATCCAGCGGATTATCGGCCCCACCGTCCATGCCATGACCAACGAGGGCACCTCGTACTCCGGCGTCCTCTATGCCGGGCTGATGCTGACGGTGGAAGGGCCGAAACTGATCGAATACAACGCCCGCTTCGGCGATCCCGAATGCCAGGTGCTGATGATGCGGTACGAAGGCGATCTGGGCGAATTGTTGCTGGCCTGTGCCGATAACCGGCTGGCCGCCCTGCCTGCGCCGCGTTTCTCCCCCGAGACAGCGTTGACCGTGGTCATGGCCGCCGACGGATACCCCGGCACGCCCAAGAAGGGCGGGCGGATCGCTGGCATCGATGCGGCAGAGGCCACGGGCGCGAAAGTGTTCCACGCAGGCACCGTACTGGGCGCGGACGGCACGCTGCAGTCGAGCGGGGGGCGCGTTCTCAATGTCACGGCGCTGGGCGACAATGTCACGCAGGCACAAGCCGCCGCCTACGCTGCGGTGGATGCGCTCGATTTCGCTGACGGTTTCTGCCGCCGCGATATCGGCTGGCGCGAAGTGGCGCGCGAGCAGACCCCGGATTGAGCATCGTCGTGACCGGGGCTTGCGATCAGGCTGCCCCGGCCCGCGTAAATATCAACCGAACCGCTGGGCCATCAGCGCCTTGAGATCCGCTTCCGGCCGGGCGCCATAGTGCGAAATGATTTCGCCCGCCGCCACTGCGCCCATGGCCAGGCTCTGCTGCAGGCTCGCGCCGCGCACATGCCCGGCAAGGAAACCGGCCGCGAACAGATCACCCGCGCCCGTCGTGTCGACGACAGCGTCCACGGGTTCCGCCGCAACTTCCACACGCGCACCGCCGCTAACCGCAACGGCCCCATGTTCGCTGCGGGTGACCACCAGCACCGGCACACTGGGCGCGAGCGCGGCCAGACCGGCCTCAAAATCATCCTCACCCGTCAGCGCCGCCAGTTCCGCAGCATTGGCAAACAGGATATCGATCTGCCCCGCTTCGATCAGCGCCCGGAAATCATCGCCATGCCGGGAAATCACAAAAGCATCGGACAGGGTGAAGGCAACCTTGCGCCCGGCATTGCGCGCCGCGGCGATCGCCTTCTTCATCGCCGCGCGCGGCTCTTCCGGATCCCACAGATACCCTTCGAGATAGAGCACGGCGGCGCTGGCCACCGTTGCATCGTCCAGCGCGGCCGCAGGAAGGAACTGCGATGCGCCGAGATAGGTGTTCATCGTGCGCTGCCCATCGGGGCTGACGAAAATCAGGCAGCGCCCGGTCGATGCATCCGCCACACGCGCCGGCGTATCGAAATCGATCCCCACCGCGCGGATATCGTGCGCGAAAACTTCGCCCAGCTGATCCTGTGCAACCTGCCCGATAAACGCGCATTGCAGCCCCAGCGCGGAAAGCCCCGCCAGCGTATTGGCGGCGGACCCACCCGAAACCTCACGCGCAGGGCCCATCGCGTCATAGAGTTCATGCGCCCGCGCAGTGTCGATCAGAGTCATCCCACCGCGCGCCATGCCCAATTCCTCGATCAGATCATCCGCACAAGGAGACATCACATCTACAATGGCGTTGCCGATGGCGAGAACGTCGTAACGGGGTGCGGACATGAGAATTCCTGTTCCAAACTGTGCCTGTGCGGCGCTTAGCGGTTCATCCCGCAGAGGCCAAGACAGGGGAGCGCTTATCCGCGCATCACCGTTCTCCTGCGTTGACTTGCGATCCTTGCCGCCGCACATCCCCCTGCAATGACTGAAAGTGCCAAGATGTCGCCCCGATTTATCCTTTCTCTTGCGCTGTTTCCGCTACTGGCTGCTTGCGCCAGCACAGCACCGCAACAGCAGACTCGCCCCACAACGGGCGCGGGGCGTGTCCCGCCAACGACACCGCCGCCGCCCGCGCAGACATGGCGTCCGGCGCACGCCATGAACCTGCCCGGGCTGGAAGGTATTATCGGGCAAACCACGCAGGGGTTGGCGCAACAGTTCGGCAAGCCCCGGCTGGATGTGAAGGAAGGCGACGCGCGCAAACTGCAGTTCAGCGGCCAAGCCTGTGTGCTGGATGTCTATCTCTATCCCCCGAAGAAGGGGGAGGAGCCGCAGGCCACCTATGTCGATACGCGGCGCGCCAGCGATGGGCAGGATGTGGACCGGGTATCGTGTGTGGCGGCGCTGCGGCGGCGCTGAGACCGGCCGCACCCGAATGCCCGCCGGGGTTCAGACGGTAAAGCTCTCCCCGCAACCGCAACTGCCCTTGGCATTGGGGTTCTGGAAGATGAAGCCTGCGGTGAAATCGTCTTCGACCCAGTCCATCGTGCTGCCGATCAGATAAAGCACGCTGGCACCATCGATAAAGAACGTGCCACCGGGCGTTTCGATCTTTTCATCCATGGGATTGGCCTGATCCACATAGTCGACCGAATAGGCGAGCCCCGAACAACCGCGCCGCGGAGTGGAAAGCTTCACCCCGATCGTGCCTTCAGGCGCCTGCGCCATGAGATCGGCAATGCGCTGCTCGGCCGATGCCGTCAGGATGACAGCGGCGGGGCGGGCGCGGACTTTGGTTTCGGTCATTACAACATTCCCAGTTCGAGCTTCGCATCGTCGCTCATCTTGGACGGGTCCCACGGCGGATCCCAGACGATGTTGACTTCCGCATCACGAATGCCGGGAACCGCCCCGACCCGCAATTCCACCTCGCCCGGCATGCTTTCGGCAACCGGGCAGTGCGGTGTGGTCAGCGTCATGATCACTTTGGCATCGCCATCGCTGGACACGTCCACACCATAGATAAGACCGAGATCGTAGATGTTAACCGGTATTTCGGGATCGAAGATATCCCGCAATGCCGCAATCACCCCTTCATAGAGCGTCCCACCGGGTTCACCGGGGGCGATCCCCTGCGGCTTTTCCTTGAGGAAGCCTTCAAGATAGTCCGGCTTGTGCGCCGCCGGGGCGGCTTCCACAACGTCTTCCACGCGGGCGCGGCGCGGCGGCTCCACGCCGTCCACTTCCTCGATCGCGAACTTTTCGGGCTCGTCACTCATCCGAAGATTCTCCTGGTGCGTTCGATGCCGCGCAGCAGGGCATCGATATCGCTGTCATCGCTGTAAAGGCCGAAACTGGCCCGTGCCGTCGCCGGAACGCCGAGATGATCCATCAGCGGCTGGGCACAATGGTGCCCGGCACGGATCGCCACGTTTTCTTCATCCAGAATCGTGCCGAGATCGTGCGGATGCACGCCATCCATCGCAAAGCTGACGATCCCGGCGGAATGGTCCGGCCCGAACAGGGTCACATCGTTCATCCCGCGCAAGGCATCGCGCAGCCGCGCCACCAGCGCATGTTCGTGCTGTTCGATCACGTTCAGCCCGATGGCCGAAACATAATCGACGGCGGCGGCAAAGGCGATCGCCTCGACAATGGCGGGCGTTCCCGCCTCGAACCGCTGCGGGGCGGGGGCATAAGTGGTGCGTTCGAACGTCACCCGGTCGATCATCGACCCACCGCCCTGATAGGGCGGCATCGCGGCGAGAATATCCTTGCGCGCCCACAAGGCACCGATCCCGGTCGGACCATAGAGCTTGTGCGCGGAAAAGGCGTAGAAATCGCAATCGAGCGCGGCGACATCGACAGTCATGCGCGGCACGGCCTGGCACCCGTCGAGCAGGAATTTCGCCCCCACACCATGGGCCAGATCCGCCGCGCGGCGCGCATCGAGGACCGATCCCAGGACATTGGACACGTGGGCAAAAGCCACCAGCTTATGCTGCGGCGTCAGCATCCGTTCCGCCGCATCGAGATCGATCTGCCCATCCGGGGTCAGCGGGCAAACGTCGATCGCAACGCCCGTCCTGTCCCGCAGCAACTGCCAGGGCACGATATTCGAATGGTGTTCCAGCACCGACAGCAAAATCCGGTCGCCCGCGCGGAGGTTTTCGACGCCCCATGTCGCAGCAACCAGATTGATCGCCTCGGTCGCGCCACGGGTAAAGACCAGTTCGTCTTCCTGACCGCCGATAAAGCCCGCAATGGTGCGGCGCGCGGCTTCGAACGCCAGCGTCATTTCGGCAGAACGGGCATAGACCCCGCGATGCACGGTCGCGTAATCCGCGCCCATCGCACGATCCGTGGCGTCCAGCACCGCGTGCGGTTTCTGGGCGGTGGCGCCGCTATCGAGATAGTGCCAGGGCTTACCCGCTGCCGTGACAAGGCCGGGAAAGTCCATCCTGCGGGTGAGCGTATCAGTGGTCACAGTGCCGCTTCCTCCAGCGCGAACAGCGCCATGTCGAGCAGGCGGGTCTGTTCGGTCTCGTCCGACACCCCTTCAAAGGCATCGGCAATGAACGCCCGGACCAGCAGTTTGCGCGCGACTTCGGGCGGAATCCCGCGCGAGGCCATGTAGAACCCGGCCTGCTGATCCAACGCGCCGATGGCCGTGCCATGGGCGCATTTCACATCGTCCGCGTAGATTTCCAGTTCCGGTTTGGCATTGGCCGAAGCACCCTTTTCCAGCAGGATCGCACGAAAATTCTGCCCCGCATCGGTTTTCTGCGCATCGCGCACCACTTCGACCCGGCCAAGGAAATTGCCCGTGGCCCGGCCCCATTGCACCGCCCGCACAACCTGCTGCGATGTCGCTTCGGGTTCGGCGTGGATGACCCGGGTGACGAATTCCTGCACTTTGGCATCGCCACCGATCGTCACCCCGCCGAATTCGAAATGCGCGCCTTCGGCCAGCGTCACTTCGGCTTCGAACCGGGCATAAGGCCCGGCAGCGTTGACCACGGCCAGTTCGAACCGGCCGCCCTTACCAACATGCACACGCACCCGTTCGACCAGGCTTTCCCCTTCGGCATCGCGGGGCAGCACGCGGTAATCGCGCACGGTTTCGCCCGGGGCAACGCGCAGGTCGGCCCATTCCGTCAGGTCCGTCAGATCGGCCTGTGCGAGGAAGCCGGAATCGGCATAACGCCAATCCTCATCCCGGTTTGTCGGGCGGGCAGGGGGGGGAGAGGCGAGTTCGCTCACGCAGCCGCCTCTTGCGCCACCGCTTCGTAGCCTTCGCGTTCCAGTTCGAGCGCCAGTTCCGGCCCACCCGATTTCACGATACGGCCACCAGCCAGCACGTGCACCACATCGGGTTTCACGTAATCGAGCAGGCGCTGATAGTGCGTGATCAGCAGAACCGCCTTGTCCGGACGGCGCATGATGCTGTTGATCCCTTCGCCGACAATCCGCAGCGCATCGATATCGAGGCCGCTGTCGGTTTCGTCGAGCACAGCGAATTTCGGATCGAGAATGCCCATCTGGACCATTTCGGCGCGTTTCTTCTCCCCGCCGGAAAAGCCCACGTTCACGGGACGCTTCAGCATATCCATGTCGAGCTTGAGCAGCCCGGCCTTTTCCCGCGCCAGCTTGAGGAATTCCCCGCCTGACAGCGGGGCTTCGCCACGCGTCTTGCGCTGGGCATTCAAGGCTTCACGCAGGAACTGCACGAACGACACACCGGGAATCTCGACCGGATACTGGAAACCGAGAAACAGCCCCGCCGCCGCACGTTCATGCGGTTCCAGCGCCAGCAGATCCTGCCCGAGGAAATCGACCGACCCGCCGGTCACCTCGTAGCCCGGGCGTCCGCCCAGCGTGTAGCCCAGCGTGGATTTGCCCGCGCCATTAGGGCCCATGATCGCGTGGATTTCACCCGGTTTCACCTCGAGCGAAAGCCCCTTGAGGATCGGCTTGTCGGCCACTGTGGCGTGCAGGTTCGAAATGGTCAGCATGGTTAGTTCGTCTTTTCGTTCGAATATGCGTTCAACGCTGCGTGCGATGGATGCAGCGTGAGAGTTCAATCATCCCGTCGCGCGGTTCCCCGCCCTTGTCCCGGGAAACGGTCCGAGCGCGGTCGTCTACCATCACCGCCACCATCACGTCGGCCATCGCCGCGCCGATCACCATCCCTGCGATCACCCCATGAGCGGTCGTTTCCGGACCGATCACCATAGGTCCTGCCACCCGGACGATGCCCGCCTCCGGGCCGATCGCCGCGCGGGCCGGGACGGGCAGGGCGATCGCCATGGCTACGCCGTGCAGATCCGCCCGGTTTTTCGAAAGGCTTTTCCAGTTCCGCCGCAATCTGCGACACCACGCCATCGATATCGGCCAGTATCTGATCGTCGGTGAAACGCAGTACCCGCACGCCCACTTCGGTCAGCTTGCGATCGCTCAGTTCCGCCAGCGCCACGTCGGCGTCGCTGGCCGCACCGGTTTCCACCACAAGCCAGCGCGAACGACAGGCGAAATCGACAATCGCCGAGCCCATCACCACTTGCCGGGTGAAGGAAAAACCGCCGCATTTTTTATCTTTCAGACGTTCCCACAGCAGCGCCTGCGCTTCGCTGGGGTTGCGGCGCATGTCGCGGGCCTGTTCTTTCAACTTTTCCGCGCGGGCAGCCGAAATATTCCAGCCGCGGGTCTTGTCGACCGCCGCCGTCGCTTCTTCGGCCCCGGCCTTGATGCCGAGAGTCAGTTTGGGGCGTTCGGTCATCCCACGCTCCCTTCCAGGCTGATTCCGAGAAGTTTCTGCGCCTCGACCGCGAATTCCATAGGCAATTGCTGCAACACTTCCTTGGCAAATCCATTGACGATCAGGGCAACCGCCTCTTCCTGACCCAATCCACGCTGCATCGCGTAGAACAACTGGTCATCGCTGATCTTGCTGGTCGTCGCCTCATGCTCGATCTGGGCGCTGGGATTCTTAACCTCGATATAGGGCACCGTATGCGCCCCGCACCGGTCGCCCAGCAGCAGGGAATCGCACTGGGTGAAATTGCGCACGCCATCGGCATTGCCAGCAACCCGCACCAGCCCGCGATAGGTGTTGTTGCTCTTGCCCGCACTGATCCCCTTGGAAATGATCGTCGAACGGCTGCCTGCGCCATTGTGGATCATCTTGGTCCCGGTATCGGCCTGCTGGTAATTGTTGGTGACGGCAACCGAATAGAATTCCCCCACCGAATCCACGCCGTTCAGCACGCAGCTGGGGTATTTCCAGGTGATGGCACTGCCGGTTTCGACCTGCGTCCAGCTGACCTTGCTGCGCGCGCCCTGACACAGCGCCCGCTTGGTGACGAAATTGTAGATCCCGCCCTTGCCTTCGGCATCGCCCGGATACCAGTTCTGCACGGTCGAGTACTTGATTTCGGCATCGTCCAGCGCGACCAGTTCCACCACGGCCGCATGCAGCTGGTTCTCATCGCGCTGCGGCGCGGTGCACCCTTCAAGATAGCTGACATAGCTGCCCTTGTCGGCGACGATCAGCGTCCGTTCGAACTGGCCCGTATTTTCCGCATTGATCCGGAAATAGGTGGAAAGCTCCATCGGGCAACGCACCCCTTCGGGGATGTAGACGAATGTCCCGTCGGAAAAGACCGCGCAATTGAGTGCAGCAAAATAGTTGTCGTGCATCGGCACGACCTTGCCCAGCCACTTCTTCACGAGATCGGGGTATTCGCGGATCGCCTCGCTGATCGACAGGAAGATAACCCCGGCCTTCTGCAATTCCTCGCGGAAGGTGGTGGCCACCGAAACGCTGTCGAACACGGCATCGACCGCAACCTTGCGCGCGCCTTCGACCCCGGCGAGCACTTTCTGCTCTTCCAGCGGGATGCCCAGCTTTTCGTAAACCCGCAGAATCTCGGGATCAACCTCGTCGAGGCTGGCCAGTTCCTTCTTCACCTTGGGCGCGGCGTAGTAGTAGGCATCCTGATAATCGATGGGCGGGATATTGAGCTTGGCCCATTCAGGCTCTTTCATGTCCTGCCACATGCGGAACGCCTTCAGGCGCCATTCCAGCATCCATTCCGGCTCGTTCTTTTTGCCCGAAATGAAGCGCACCGTATCCTCATTGAGGCCCTTGGGTGCGAATTCCTGTTCGATATCAGCGGACCAGCCGTGTTCGTAATCGGCCACTTTCGCGGCGGCTTCACGGGCCTGCCAGTCCTTGAGTTCATCCGTCATGCGACAACTTCCATCTGCGCGAGGCGCGTCAGTGGCACTTGTGCCAGTGCACCCCGCAACGCCTCATTCACCGCCGGCCAATGCGGGCGCACGGAACAGCATGGTTCCAACGCGCAATCATGCCGCCCCTGTTCGAGACAGGTGGCAAGCGCAATAGGTCCTTCGACCGCCTCCACAATATCGGCAAGGCTAATCGCCGCCGCCGGACGCGCGAGTTGCAACCCGCCACCGGCCCCGCGGACCGAGCGCAACAGGCCCGCCGCCGTTAGCCGGCTGACCAGTTTCTGCACCGTTGGCGCGGGCAAACCCGTCTCCAATGCCAGCTGCGCGGCGGAAACACGCGCACCGCCGCAATGGCGCGCGGCGGCGCTCATCGTGACAACGGCATAGTCGGCCATGCTCGAAAGGCGCATGAGACACGGGCTCCAGCGAAATAAGACTGATTCGTTCCGGTTTCACCTAGGAGCGGTGCCGGGCGTTTTCAATGAAAGAATCGGCAACCCGCACGCGCATCTGTGCGGAAAAGAAAAAAGGCGGCCCTCCTGAGAGGACCGCCTTGAAGTTGAGGAACTCGTTGCAAAGCATCGAGCCCTTCGGGTCGCATGTCCGGATTATGGGAGTTTGCGCCGATAGGCTTGTAAAAAAACGACAAAATCACCCAGAATGAGAAATTTCCAAAGCAACTCAACGCGTTTTGACCTCACCCTGACCCTTTGCGCATCGGCGTTCAGGGCATCGACAGGTTATTCCCCCTTTGCCATAGGCAGCCGATGTTGTTCCCTCTTCTGCGCCCGCTCATCTACAGTTTCACGCCCGAACAGGCGCATCGCATGGCTATCGGCGCACTGAAACTCCTGCCTTCTCGCGCACCTGCCAGCGCAACCGGGCCTCTGGTCACCCGCGTCGCAGGGCTGACCTTCCCCAATCCGTTGGGCATGGCGGCGGGCTTCGACAAGGATGGGGAAGTTCCGGATGCCCTGCTTGGCCTTGGCTTCGGTTTTGCCGAAGTCGGCTCGATCACGCCGCTGGCACAGGCAGGGAATCCCAAGCCGCGCCTGTTCCGCCTGACAGAGGATCGCGCCGTCATCAATCGCATGGGTTTCAACAATGGCGGTGCGCGGCCTGCGGCAGAGCGACTGGCCGCACGCCAACACCGGGGCGGAATCGTCGGCATCAATATCGGGGCGAACAAGGACGCGGCCGATCGCGTCGCGGATTACGCCACGATGACCCGGATCATGGCGCCTCTGGCCAGCTATCTTGCCGTCAATATCTCCAGCCCGAACACCCCCGGCCTGCGCGCGCTGCAGGATGAAAGCGCCTTGACCGGGCTGCTGGATGCGGTGCTTGATGCGCGGGCCGAAACATGCGGGGCGGATGGCCCACCAGTTTTCCTGAAAGTCGCACCCGATCTGGAGGCAGCGGATATCGACGCGATCGCCCGGATTGCCATGGATAAGGGTCTGGGCGCGTTAATCGTGTCCAATACCACCATTTCCCGCCCCCCGCTGGCGGCACCGCAGCGCGACGAAACCGGCGGCCTGTCGGGCGCGCCCCTGCGCGATCTGGCGCAACAGCGCCTGCGCGATTTCCGCAAGGCCACCGGCGGGGCAATCCCGCTCATCGGCGTTGGCGGGATCGCCACGGCTGAAGACGCCTGGGCCCGCATTCGGGCCGGGGCCAGTCTGGTGCAGTTGTACAGCGCCATGGTCTACGAAGGGCCGGGCATTGCGCGGGCCATTGTGACAGGGCTGGAAACCTGCATGCGCCGCGATGGTTTTTCCTCCATCGCCGATGCCGTGGGGACAGAACAGGACTGAACAGAATGCGCACACCGTTCCGTCATGCATTGGCTGCATTCACGCTGCCGCTTGTGCTGGGGGCCTGCGCCACAGTCCCTGCGGAACCGGCGGCCCCTGTCGCGCACGCGGCGCCAATCGACACCGGCCTTGTCAGCGCGGCTGACCCGCGCGCCGCGGCCGCCGGTGCAGCGATACTGAAGCAAGGGGGCAGTTCCACCGACGCGGCCATTGCGGTCATGCTGGCGCTGACTGTGGTCGAACCGCAAAGTTCGGGCATAGGCGGCGGCGGATTCTATGTGCGCGGCGCGGCGGATGGTTCGGTCGAAACGATCGACGGGCGCGAAACCGCACCCCGCGCCGCCACGCCGGAATGGTTTCTCGATCCGGCGGGCAAGCCGGTGTCGTTCAATCAGGCAGTGCTCTCGGGTTTGAGCGTGGGGGTGCCGGGCAATGTGCAACTGGCGCAAGAAGCGCATCGCCAGCATGGCAAACTGCCCTGGGCCGCCCTGTTCGCGCCTGCCATCGCACTGGCGCGTGACGGCTTTGTAATCAGCCCGCGCATGCACGAATATCTCGATCAGGCCCGCGATAGGGCCGCGGCCGATGCCCAGGGCCGGGCCCTGTTTTTCAACGAACAGGGCGAACCCTTGCCTGCGGGAACGCGTGTCAAAAATCCCGCGTTGGCGACAGTGCTGGAACGGATCGCCGGTGATGGTGCCAAGGCCTTCTACAGTGGCGATAACGCGCAGACCATTGCCACACGCGTGGCCGCCGCGACCCCCCATACAAGGGCCATGACCGGGCAGGACATTGCCCGTTATCGCGCCGTGCCCCGCGCAGCCGTCTGCGGCACCTATCGTGCCTATCGCATATGCGGAATGGGGCCCCCATCCTCCGGCGCGACCACGGTTTTCGCCACGTTGAAGCAACTGGAAGGGTTCGATCTGGGCGCGCTTGGCCCCCGATCACCTATTGCATGGCATCTGATCGCCGAATCCATGCGGCTCGCCTATGCGGATCGCGAACGCTATCTCGGGGATAGCGATTTCGTTTCGGTACCCGTGGCCGGGCTGACCGATCCCGCATACCTTGCCGACCGCGCACGGTTGATCGCGCCCACGAAAACCATGGCCCAAGCGCTGCCGGGAACCCCGGCCGGTGCGGTCGTCGCCTATGGGAAAGGCGCATCAGGCGCGGAATCCGGCACCTCCCATTTCGTGGTGATCGACCGGGATGGTACGGCGATCAGCTATACCTCGACGATCGAAGGCTCGTTCGGGTCGGGCATCGTTATCGATGGCTACTATCTCAACAACGAACTGACCGATTTCAGCTTTACGCCGCAAGCGGATGGCCGGCCTGTGGCCAATCGGGTGGAGGGCGGCAAGCGCCCCCGCAGTTCCATGGCGCCGACTGTCATCTACAGCCCCGACGGCAGGCTTTTCATGGCTGTCGGCGCTGCGGGCGGCGCCACCATTCCGGCGCAAGTGGTACGGGCGATCATCGGTGCCATCGACTGGAAACTCACCGCGGAACAAACCCTTGCCCTGCCGGTGCTGTTCGCACCGGGTGACACTGTTTTTGTGGAACAAGGCAGCGCGCTAGAGGCGATGATCCCCGCATTGCGCGATCTGGGCCACACAGTCACCCCCCGCAATATGCCGCTGAAAGCGAATACAGCCCTGTTTGAAAACGGGAAATGGACAGGGGCAGCCGATCCTCGCAGCGAAGGCACCGCAATCGATCCTTAAAGCGTGGCAAAGGCTTGCCGCATGTCCGCCCACACCCTAGAATTTTGCCCGCCCTAACACGAACGGCAACATTTGGGAGCACGGCGTGCAGCTTTCAGAGTTCAAGACGGCGAACAATCTTGTCAGCCTGTTTCTCAAGCAGGCGGACAGGAATGGGGATCGGCCGTTTCTCTGGGCCAAACGCCAGGGTGCATGGCATCCCCTGAGTTGGAGCGAAGCCGCACGGCAGGTTTGCCTGCTGGCGGACAATCTGTGCAAACTTGGCCTCAAACGGGGCGATCGCGTGGTTCTGGTGTCCGAGAACCGTCCGGAATGGTGCATTGCCGATCTCGCGATCATGGCGGCAGGCTGTGTGACCGTGCCGACCTACACCACCAATACCGAACGCGATCATCTGCACATTCTCGACAATTCCGGTGCGCGCGCGGCGATCATTTCCACGGCTAAACTGGCCGATCAACTGGTTCCCGCAATGATGCGTTCGGGCCTGGCGGAACACCTGATCAGCATGGATACGCTGCGCCATGCGCAGGCCAGTCCGTTTGCGCGCCATAGCTGGGATACCATGACGCAAGGCGATGCCGGGGCAGCGAGGGCAGCGGTGGACAGCCGGATTGCCGGGATCGGACGCGGAGATACCGCCTGCATCATCTACACCAGCGGTACCGGGGGTGCGCCGCGCGGCGTGATGCAACATCACGGTGCGATCCTGGCCAATGTCGCCGGGGCGAGCGCGGTTCTCATGGAAGATTTCGGGCTCGACGAAGAAGTGTTCCTGTCGTTCCTCCCGCTGTCGCACGCTTACGAACACACCGGCGGGCAGTTCCTGCCCATCGGGGTCGGTGCGCAGATCTACTATTCGGAAGGACTCGAAAAGCTCGCCAGCAATATCGCCGAAGTGCGTCCGACCATCATGGTCGTGGTGCCCCGACTGTTCGAGGTGCTGCGCAGCCGGATCATCAAGCAGATAGAAAAGGAAGGGCGCCTTGCCAATTATCTGATGGACCGCGCACTGGCGATCGGCACGCGCAAGCGGTTGATCGACCGGCCGATGGACTTCATTCTTGAACGCACGCTGCGCCCCAAAATCCGCGAACGTTTCGGCGGCCGGATCAAGGCGATGGTTTCCGGCGGCGCACCGCTCAATCCCGATGTCGGCACGTTCTTTTCCGCCATGGGACTGACTCTGCTGCAAGGGTATGGCCAGACGGAAGCCGGGCCGGTGATCAGTTGCAACCGCCCTGCCGCCGGGCTGAAAATGGATACAGTCGGGCCGCCTTTACCCGATGTCGAGGTACGCATAGCGGACGATGGCGAAATCCTTTGCCGCGGCGAACTGGTCATGCATGGCTATTGGCAGAACCCAGCGCAGACTGCGGCCGTGCTGATCGTGGACCCCGCGGAACCGGACAAGGGCCCGTGGCTGCATACCGGTGACATCGGCCATATCGACAAGGCAGGGCGCATTGTCATTACCGATCGCAAGAAGGACATGATCGTGAATGACAAGGGGGACAACATCGCCCCCCAGAAGATCGAGGGCATGCTGACTCTCCAACCCGAAATCATGCAGGTCATGGTTGCCGGCGATCGCCGCCCCTACCTGGTCGGGCTGATCGTTCCGGACGCGGAATGGGCGGTGGAATGGGCGCAGGCCAATGACGAACGCTTCGATCTGCCCAGCCTGCAACGCCTGCCCGCATTCCGCACCGCAATGCGCGAGGCCGTGGACCGGGTGAACCAGGATCTTTCCGTGATCGAGAAAGTCCGGCAGTTCGTCTTCGCTGACGAAGCCTTCACGATTGCCAACGAAGAACTGACGCCCAGCATGAAAATCCGCCGCCACAAGATCCGCGAACGCTATGGCTCGCGGCTGGACGCGCTTTACAAGGCCTGATCCGGTCGCCTGTTCATGGCGCCGGGGTTACGGACAGGCGGCGCGATCAGGCGACTTCCTGTTCGACATAGTCAGGAAAGAAACGCGGCGCATGCTCCGACCAACCCGGTGCTGTGGCTGCGGATTCGCTCAGTGAACGCAGCAAGGCTTTCCGCCGCTCCGGCAGGATCTGGGGCAGGGCAGCCGCTGCGCAAAAGGCCGCAGGCAACCACGGCCGCACGCGGGCGCCCAACAGACGCTCGTAAAGGAAACGATAGGCGGAAAAGCTGGAGAGGCGCCCCTGCGCCAGATCGTACAGGCTCAACTGGATAAGCCCGCCCATAAAGGGGCCAACGCCTTCCAATCGGAATTCGTCGGGCATGGCATCGCACAAGTGATCGAGATCGCGATAGGCCGCATACTGGGTGCGAATAGACGCCCGTTCTGCCGCGCTGCGCCCCCACAAGGCGAGGGCATCGGTCCGCCGCAACCCGACGTCGAGACTGCACCTGATGTACCGTTGCTCTGCCGCACTGAAGCCTGCGAATTCCCGCAGTTCCGCAATGGCCAGCGTTGCCGTTCCCGTATCGCGCATCATCCGGTTCCCATGCGCCGCGCATGCGGCGTCAGGCACCTGTGTCACACAAACAGGGTTAGCATTCGGTAAACGCTGGCAAATATCGGCGGGATATCGGCGGGATGAGGCCTATGTCAGATGAGGCCCGCCAGCGGGCTGGAAGGATCGGCATATTTGCGCGTGGCCATTCGTCCGGCGAGGTACGAATCCCGCCCAGCCTCGACCGCCAGTTTCATGGCGCGAGCCATACGCAGCGGATCTTTCGCTTCGGCGATGGCCGTGTTCATCAGCACACCCGTGCAACCGAGTTCCATGGCGATGGCAGCATCGCTGGCGGTACCGACTCCGGCATCGACAAGAACCGGAAGACTGGTGCCTTCCACGATCAGCCGCACGGTCACCTTGTTCTGGATACCCAGCCCGGACCCGATCGGCGCGCCCAGCGGCATAATAGCCACCGCGCCCGCTTCTTCCAGCTGCTTGGCCGCGATTGGATCGTCGACACAATAGACCATTGGCAGGAAGCCTTCTTTCGCGAGGACTTCGGTCGCCTTGAGCGTTTCGCGCATGTCGGGGTAAAGCGTACGCGCTTCGCCCAGCACCTCGAGCTTGACCAGATCCCAGCCCCCGGCCTCCCGCGCGAGGCGAAGCGTGCGGATCGCCTCATCGGCGGTATAGCAACCGGCAGTATTGGGCAGGTAGGTGATCTTCTTGGGGTCGATGAAATCGGTCAGCATCGGCGCCTTGGGGTCCGACAGGTTGACCCGGCGCACCGCGACGGTCACGATTTCCGCACCGCTTGCTTCTACTGCGGCAGCGTTTTCCGCAAAATCCTTGTACTTGCCGGTGCCGACGATCAGGCGCGAACGAAATGTCCGGCCTGCTACTGTCCAGCTGTCATCTTGGGTCACGCCGCTGCCGCCTCCTACAAAGTGCACGATTTCGAGAACATCGCCATCCGCCAGCATCACGGCTGCCAGAGTCGACCGGGGGACGATATCCCCGTTGCGTTCCACCGCGACCTTGGCCGGATCGAGATCGAGCTGGCGCACAAGATCGGCAATGCTGCCTGGCTCTGCACGGCGCGGTTCGCCGTTCACGGTGAGGGAAAGGGCGGTGGTCATGCCGCCCAGATAGCGTTCAATGCGTATGACGCAAGTTGAGGATGTGCGCGACGGCGAGCAGGACCACGCCGCTCACCGTAAATATCGCTTCCTGCGCGCCATGTTCGACAAACAGACCCGTCGTCATCAGCGCGAGACCGAATGTGCCCATAACCATCGGACCCATCCGCCCATGGCGGAAAACACCCAGTCCGATCGTGAACACGCCCACGGCAATCGCCAGCGCCAATCCGATCCGGTGAATTTCAGGGGCCAGCAACCAATCGCCACCCACGCCCAGCACCGTCACCAGCAGCAATCCGGCAAGGCAATGGATCAGGCACAGACCGGAAAGCGTAATACCGACGCGATCCAGACGGTCACGAATCGAAAGCAGGGCTGCGCGCATAACGGTCCACTATGATATGTTGTAACATCATGCAACGACAAAACCGCGCGGGATGGCTTGAAAATGCAGCAGGACATGGTGGTTCACCGCCTATCGGGCTGGGACATCCTGCCCTCTTGCGCTTTGATCATTGCCTGCGCACAAGCCCCGCATGATTGGCGGGGCAGAAAAAGGGAATAGCATGCAGCGCGGGCTAACAGCGACGGCACACTCGGGGTCGGCACCCAATCCCCTGCGTTTGTCGCACTGGTTGTTCGTGGTCGCGTTTCTGGTCGTGGCGATCGTCGCTGTCGGCGGGATTACCCGACTGACCGAATCAGGCCTGTCGATCACCGAATGGAAACCGGTAACCGGGGCGCTCCCGCCGTTGACCGAGGCGCAATGGCAGGCGGAATTTGCAGCCTACAAGCAGATTCCCCAATATATCGAGGTCAACGGCCCGGCGGGGATGACGCTGGCCGACTACAAGTTCATCTATTTCTGGGAATGGGTGCACCGGCTGCTGGCGCGGATCATCGGCGTCGCCTTCGCGCTCCCGCTTGCGTGGTTCTGGGTCAAGCGCCAGATTCCCGACGGTTTCAAATTGCGGCTGCTTGGCCTGCTTGCGCTGGGCGGATTGCAGGGTGTCGTCGGCTGGTGGATGGTCACCTCCGGCCTCAACGCGGATTCGGCCGACCGCGTGAGCCACTTCCGCCTTGCCGCGCACTTGCTGGTGGCGCTGGTAACACTGGCAGGGCTGGTGTGGACCGCACTGGACATGCGCGCGCTGGCCAGGGCTGCGCAACCATCGCGGCTGACCCGCTTCACCACGGCAACGCTGATCGCGCTACTGTTGCAACTGCTGTTCGGTGCCTTCGTTGCCGGCGAACGCGCGGGCTATGTCGCGAACGACTGGCCACTGATGCAGGGCCATTTCTTCCCGGAAGGGGTCGACTGGTCGCAAGGTGTTCTGCACGCGGTGCTGTATGATCCGTTTCTGATCCATTTCATTCACCGCTGGTGGGCCTGGGTGGTTGTCGCACTGCTGGTGGTTCTCGCACGCAAGGCCCGCGCCGCAGGAAGCCGCCCGGCGTCGATTGCCGTCCACAGCATGTTCGGTACGCAAATCCTGCTGGGCATTGCCACGGTGATGACCGGCGTCGCGCTGTGGGTGGCCGTCCTGCACCAATTGGTTGGCGCCTTGCTGGTAGCAGCCACGGCCTGGGCCTGCCACGTGGTCGGCAGCCGGACATGACGAGGCGGGCATGAACGGGGCGGCACTGATCTGGTCGCCCTTTGCCGATCAGGCTTCGGCCGAAGCGGCCGCTGCCACGTTGCTCGATGAAGGGCTGATTGCCTGTGCCAATATCCTCCCCGCCATGCGATCACTCTACGTCTGGCAGGGGGAGCGCGGGGAAGGGCACGAATGCGGCGTTCTGTTCAAGACCAACGCGGTTCTCCTCGATGCCGCCGTTGCGCGGCTGGCAGAGATTCACCCCTATGACACACCCGCGATTTCCGGCTGGCACTGCGATGCTGCCGCGCCCGCCACACTGGCATGGCTGGGCGCCTTGATCCCGTCCGGAGAGACCTGACCGGCACCGCAATTTTCCGTGAAAGGTATTATTTTACCTCCCTGAGAACGCGCAGAATCGCTTGACTTCGGAGCCATTCTTGAACATTGGCGCCCCTTCGCAGGTGCGTTCGGCGAATCCGCGCGTACCGGCCACGTTTTCAATATGAGGATTTGACAGCCCATGAAGGCGCTCAGCAAGACCACACGGTCGATCAAACCGGCCGAAGTGGAAAAGAACTGGCATCTTATCGATGCTGACGGTCTGGTGGTTGGCCGCCTCGCGGTGATCATCGCCAATATCCTGCGCGGCAAGCACAAGCCGAGCTTCACCCCGCACGTCGATTGCGGCGATCATGTCGTCGTCATCAATGCCGACAAGGTGCGGCTGACGGGCAACAAGCTCAAGAACAAGACCTATTACAAGCACACCGGTTACATCGGTGGCATCAAGGCGATCACGGCCGCCAAGGTTCTGGAAGGCCGTTTCCCCGAGCGTGTCCTGGAAAAGGCAGTTGAGCGCATGATCCCGCGTGGCCCGCTGGGCCGCGTGCAGATGAAAGCCCTGCACCTTTATGCCGGCACCGAGCATCCGCATGGTGGCACCCAGCCCCAGCCGCTCGACGTCGCTTCGTTGAACCGCAAGAACAAGGCTACTGCATAATGGCCGACAACAACACCATCTCCGACCTCGCCGATCTGAAGGACATCGCAAGCGCTGCTCCTGCCGCTCCTGCTGGTGAAGAAGCGCCCGTCGCTGTTGCTCCTGCTGCGCCTCCCGCACCGCTGCGCGAACAGGAACTGGACGCACAGGGCCGCGCATACGCCACCGGACGCCGCAAGGACGCCGTGGCCCGCGTGTGGGTCAAGCCCGGCACCGGCAAGATCACGATCAACGGCCGCGATCAGGAAGTGTACTTCGCACGTCCGACGCTGCGTCTGATCATCAACCAGCCGTTCGACATCACCGACCGCACCGGTCAGTACGATGTCGTTGCAACCGTCAAGGGCGGTGGCCTTTCCGGTCAGGCTGGCGCGGTGAAGCACGGCATCAGCCAGGCGCTTTCGAAGTACGAACCGGTCCTGCGCTCCACGGTCAAGGCCGCCGGCTTCCTGACCCGCGACAGCCGCGTGGTTGAACGTAAGAAGTACGGTCGCGCCAAGGCACGCCGCAGCTTCCAGTTCTCGAAGCGCTAATCGCGTTTCAGGACTTGCCCAAACAAAGGGGCGGCTCTGCAAGGAGCCGCCTTTTTTGTTGCTTCACAGGGGAGGGTCGGGTGACCCGACGTCACCCGCCGACCTCTCACCCCCCATCAGGGGCCAGGTGCAAGGTGCGGTTCTCGACCTGCAACCCGCCCGCCGGATCATAGCGCAGCACGTTGAAAGACGGGCGACTGGCCCGCAGACGGGTGGACAGGGTACCCGCACCGATCATGCGCAGCGGATTACCGGCCGCTTCATAGCTCAAATCAAACGCATCATGCACATGGCCGGAAAGGATAGCCTTGGCCCCGGCCCGTGCCAGCGCGGCAAAGGCACGATCTCCACCGATCGTGGGATTGTGCGATCCCGGTGGTCCGGCCATCAGGGGATGATGACATGCGATGATCTTGTATTTCCCATCATCACGCAGCCGCTCAAGCTCTGCCAGCGTGCGCCCCAGCGCCTTTTCGGTTACCACGCCGTCCGACCAGGGAAACCGGGTCTGCGCCCGCACTGTGGTGCGCAAGGGAATGATCACAAGATCGGCAAATTTCAGTTCGGCATGCACCGCGCTCCTGAGCTTCTCAAACCGTTTGAAAGGCGTGCTGAACCGTTCAAAAAGATTGTAATAGGGCATGTCATGATTGCCCGGCTCGATCGTGAGCGGCACACCCATCCCGGTGAACCATTCCGCCGCAGCAGCAAATTGCCGCCGCGTCGCCCGCTGGGTCACATCGCCCGTGCAGACAACCGCATCGGGCCGTTCCTGGGCAACAGCCTGTGCGAACCAGTCGTGGGCAAGATGGTCTTCGACGCCGAAATGCACGTCGCTGACATGGAACAGGGTAAGCGGATCAGCCATCCTTCAGGCAAAACAGATCGACAGCCAGCTCCGCAAGGGAAAACTGCTCGCGCAGCCCGCCATCGCGCCTTTCGCCGTCGACCATCAGGGCAATCGGGGCCTCCTCGGTCATCCGGCAGACAACTGTGGGGTGCAATCCCAGTTCATCATGCGGACCATTGCGAAAATCACGCCCGATGATCGCCACGGCCTGTTTCAGATAGTCACCCAGTTCGGCCGCGCCATAGCCATCGACAACCATACCGGCCGCCTCGGGCACCATGCGCAACCCGGAATAGCCTTCTTCCCGCCCGACTGCGGGGTTTTCCAGAACGACCATAGGGCCCGTCGTGCTTGCGCTGGCAGCATCAATCGTGCCTTTCACGACATCGGCAATATTGCCGTCACGCATATCCTCGCGGACATCTGCCCAGGCGGCGCCCGGCCCGGCCAGCACTTCGGCCAGCGCGATCCACCCATCGCCGCGCACACAAGTCCGCCGCACCGTGGAAAGTCGACCCCCGCCAAGATGGCCAAGGATATCCCCGATCTCCGTTTCGTCGAACAGATCCCGGCACAGCAGGTTGGCCGTGCCACCCGGAAGGGGCAGAACCTTGCCGCGCCATCCCTGTACCTTGTCTATCGCCGAATTGATCGTGCCGTCGCCGCCGTGAACCACCAGCAGCGCGACACCGGCACCGTCCAGCTCCTCCACGCCCGGCAAATCGTCCTGCGAACAATCGACAATCCGCGCCGGAGCGTGCCCCGCCTGTTCGAGACCATGCAGCAGTTCGGCCTGCCGTTCGTCATCGTGGCTGCCGCTGGCCGTATTGAGAACCAGCCATGTCGTGTGATGGGATGTCATGGAAAAGAAAGCGCAAAACCCTGCCCAAGGTTCCCGCTGCCCAAACGATCACACCCGGCGTGTGATGATCAGCCATGCCGCCAGCCCGTTGATCGCGCTGTACAGGAGATAGCCCACGCCCCACCACGTAGAATGGCTGTTCGCCACCAGAAGCATGGCAGCAAGCAGGATAAGGAATTCGCTGGCCATGCTGACGCGCCCGCCCAGCATGTGCACGTACCACGGCATCTGCCCGAGCAGCGGGTGCCGACTTTCCAGCACGGCCTTGTGCATGGCAAAATTGCCAATACCCAAAAGGAAGATGAACAGGATCGCCATTACAGGGCGATCCTGCGCCATTTCATCGCACCTGCCAACGGAAATTGCGGCAGGATAAAATCGTCAGCCGACGGGCAGCAAGTGTTCTTCGGCGATCTTCTTCTGCCACACTTGCGGGGCAAGCTTGTGGACGTTCTGACCTTCGCCATCGACCGCCACGGTGACCGGCATATCTTCGACGGTGAATTCGTAAATCGCTTCCATGCCAAGATCTTCAAAGCCAACGACTTTCGAAGCCTTGATCGCGCGCGCCACCAGATAGGCCGCGCCACCCACAGCCATGAGATAGGCCGACTGATGCTTCGCGATGGATTCCGTGGCCGCCGGGCCGCGTTCGGCCTTGCCGACGCAGGCCAGAAGGCCCTGTTCCAGCATCATGTCCATGAACTTGTCCATGCGGGTGGCTGTGGTCGGGCCAGCGGGACCGACAACTTCATTGCCCACCGGATCGACCGGACCGACGTAGTAGATCACCCGGCCCCTGAAATCGACGGGCAGCTCCTCACCCTTGGCCAGCATATCCTGAATACGCTTGTGCGCGGCATCACGCCCGGTCAGCATCTTGCCATTGAGCAGGAGGCGATCACCCGCTTTCCAGCTCTTGACCTCTTCCGGCGTCAATGTGTCGAGATTGACGCGCTTGGCCGCCGAATCCGGCGCCCAGTGCACTTCGGGCCATTCATCCAGCTTGGGCCGTTCCAGGAAGCTCGGCCCCGAACCGTCCAGCGTGAAGTGCGCATGGCGGGTTGCCGCGCAGTTGGGAATCATCGCAACCGGCTTGCCTGCGGCATGGCAGGGCCAATCCTTGATCTTCACGTCGAGAATCGTGGACAGCCCGCCCAGACCCTGCGCACCGATACCCAGCGCGTTGACCTTGTCGAAAATCTCGATGCGCAGCGCCTCGATATCGTTCTGCGGACCCCGCTGCTTGAGCTGGGCCATGTCGATCGGCTCCATCAGGCTTTCCTTGGCCAACCGCACGCAATGTTCGGCCGTGCCGCCAATACCGATGCCCAACATGCCCGGCGGGCACCAGCCAGCGCCCATCTGCGGCAGCATTTCCAGAACCCAGTCGACGATATTGTCCGACGGATTCATCATTTTGAACTTCGATTTGTTCTCGCTGCCACCGCCCTTGGCGGCAACATCGATCGACACCTTGTTGCCGGGAACCATTTCCACCGCCAGCACACAGGGGGTGTTGTCCTTGGTGTTCCGGCGCGTGAAGGCGGGATCGGCCAGCACCGAGGCCCGCAGCTTGTTTTCGGGGTGATTATAGGCGCGACGCACGCCTTCATCGACCACATCCTGCAGGCTGAGCCGCGAATCGAGTCGGCAATCCTGTCCCCATTTGACGAAGACGTTGACGATGCCCGTGTCCTGACAGATCGGTCGATGCCCTTCGGCGCACATGCGGCTGTTGGTCAGGATCTGCGCAATGGCATCCTTGGCCGCCGGACCCTGTTCCGCCTGATAGGCATCGCCCAGCGCGCGAATGTAATCCATCGGGTGAAAGTATGAGATATATTGCAGTGCATCGGCGACGCTTTCGATCACGTCATCTTCACGGATAGTCACCATATCGGCCATGGGCTGGGGGCTCCTTGCTGGACCGGAATCCCACCTGCAGGAATCGCGGCCCGTCTTTGTCGAAACTTCGATATCACGCGTGGCATAGGACATGGTGTCCAATCCCGCGCGCAAAATGGCTAAATTCGCTGCCCCCATAGTCGCGCGCATACCCCCCCGTCAAAGCCCTTGGCGAGCGGTGACCTCTCCCCTAAAGCGACGGGAAAGATTGACGGCTTGCCCGCATCCGGCAAGCGGCGGAAAAGGGTTCAGTAATGACGACGGTACAAGATCGCCCGGTCGACGGCTTCGCTGCTGCGCGACGCGCCATGATCGATTGCCAGCTCCGGGTCAGCGGTGTGAACGAGGAATACGTCCTCACCGCGATCAACAAGGTCGGGCGTGAACATCACGTGCCCGAAAGCGCACAGGCACTGGCCTATATCGACCGGGCCGTTTCGCTGGGCAACGGACAGTTCCTTGCCGCGCCGCTGTTCTACGGCCAGACGCTGACCGAAGCTGCGCCGAAAGCAGAGGACAAGGTCCTGATCGTCGATGGCGGAAGCGGCTATCTTCCCGCGCTTGTGCGCACGATCGCCGGATCCGTCGATGTAATCGATGCGACCGAAGCCACGCGAGGCACGGCAGGCAATGGCGATTACACCCTGCTGCTGATCGATGGCGCGATCGAGGAACTGCCCGACAACCTCTCCGGGCGCCTGGCCGATAACGGGCGTCTGGTGACCGGTATCGTCGATCGGGGCGTCACCCGCCTGACTGTGGGGCGCAAGGCCGCCGGGGAAGTCGCGCTGCTGACGATCATCGAAATGGGTATTCCCGTTCTGCCGGAATTCGCCCGGCCGAAGGGCTGGAGCTTCTGAACATGCGTTTGGGGGGATCGCGAATCGCCTTGGCCGTGGCGCTGCTGGCTGCCTCTGCCATGCCCGCGTATGCGGACACGCTGCGTGAAGCCCTGGCCAGCGCCTACAACACCAACCCGACCCTGCAAGGTGCCCGGGCCAGCCAGCGCGGCGTGGACGAGAACGTCGTCATCGAACGCGCGGCGGGCCTTCCCGCCGTTCATGGCGACGCCAGCTACACCGAAATCCTCGATGACACCTACAGCGACCCGGGCAATCTCTACCCCGACAGGCAGCTCAGCGGCGGGCTCTCGCTGACGGTTCCGGTCTATTCGGGCGGGGCGGTGCGCAATTCTGTGCGTGCGGCGAAAACCCGCGTCAAAGCAGGTCAGGCCGACCTTCGGGCAACGGAATCCGCGATTTTCAGTCAGGTTACCGCCGCCTATATGGATGTGATCCTGAACGAGGCGGTCGTCGGCCTCAACGCACATCTGGTCAATGTTCTGTCCGTGAACCTGCAGGCCACCAGCGATCGTTTCGAGATAGGCGATCTGACGCGCACCGATGTCGCGCAATCCACATCCCGTTTGCAGCTGGCGCGCGGTGATCTGCGCACGGCGCAGGCGAATCTGGTGGAATCGCGCGAACGGTACATTCGCCTGGTCGGTCACGAACCCGGGCACCTCGCACCGCCGCCGCCCTTGCCCGGCCTGCCCGAACAGGTGGACGAAGCCGTCACGATTGCCCTGCAATCCAATCCCGACCTGATCGCGGCACAGGAACGCGCCAAGGCTTCGGACTACGATATCGAAGTGGCCGGCGCCACGCGTCTGCCCAAAATCGAACTGTTCACCAGCGGCAACGTTGTCGACACGCTGGGCAGTGGCCCACTGGACACCCTGTCGGGCACCGGCAAGGATCGGACCACATCGGCCACGGCCGGGGTGCGGGCAACGATTCCCCTTTATCAGGGTGGGCGGCCCGCCGCGCTGGAACGACAGGCACAGGCTGGTTCCGCCGCGGCGCTGGAACAACAGATCGAAATCGAACGCGGTGTGATCGCACAAGTTCGCGCCGCATACTCCAGTTGGCAAGCCGCCAACGCCATCATTGAATCCAGCAAAAGCGGGATCGCGGCAGCCGAACTGAGCCTCGAAGGCGTGCAGGCGGAAAACACCGTCGGTAATCGCACCATTCTCGATATTCTCGATGCGCAGCAGGAACTGCAGCGCGCCCGGGTGCAACTGGTCACGGCGCAACGCAATGCCTATGTCGCCGGGTTCACACTGCTTGCCGCCATGGGCAAGGCCGAAGCGCGCGATCTCGGCATCGATACCGGGGGTCCGCTTTACGACCCGCAGGACAATTATCGCAGGGTGAAAGGCAAGATATTCGACTGGAGTTTCGATCCCGATCCGGTCGCCCAATCCACCCGCACCGTTGACACGCCGGCCCAAGACGGCGAAATTTCCGCTTCAAACTAAGGGGCTGGGTTAAAAAGCATGCGGCAAGAGAACGAACCTTCGGTCGAGGAAATTCTTGAATCGATCAAGAAAGTGATCGCACGCGACAATCGCGACGCTGCCGCCCAACAGCGCCGTCAGCGCGAAAATACCGGTATTCCAACGGGTTCCGAAGAATCCGCCACGATCGATGATAATGCTATCCTCGAACTTGGCGGGGATGCCGAACTCCTGCTCGAACACGTTGCGGACGATGGCGAATCGCTCGTGAACGCAGAAGCCCGTAGCTCGATGCGCGAATCACTTGCAGCCCTCGCGATGCTGGCAGAGCCCGGCGTGCCCCCGCAGATCGTGCGTTCCGGTGAAACCTCGCTGGAAGGTCTGGTGCGCGAAATGCTGCGCCCGATGCTCGCCGATTGGCTCGATAAGAACCTGCCCGGCATGGTCGAGAATCTCGTCGCGGCAGAAATCGCGCGAATCGCCGGCAAGAAGGGCTGAGCGGGGCGCTTCTCCCGTGCCGAAACCGGATGCCGCGCTGCTTGACCCTGCACGCTATGTGCACACGTGCAGCATTCCGACGCGCTATGGGGATCTGGATCCCAACCGCCATATCAACAATGTCGGGCTGATCCGGATTCTGGAAGACGCCAGGCTACGCTTCATCCTGGATTGCAAACCGGACGGCGGAACGCTGTACGATTGGCAGATCATGACAGCCAGTCTGGCGACAGAATTTCTCGGCCAATCCTACTATCCCGATCCAATGGACGTGAAAGCCGCGTTTTCACACATCGGGAACTCCAGTTTCACCATGGTGCAACTGGCGCTGCAGCAAGGGCGCCCCGTCGCTCTGGTCACCACAGTCATCGTCTGGGTGGTGAAGGATCGCCCCACCGCTATTCCAGAGGCTTTTCGAGCGGCGCTGGAACCCTATATGTTGCAGCCATGACCGTTTCCCATCATCAACTTGAAAAGGCGCGCAAGGCGCTCGCCACCAATGGCGGCAATGCCATCCAGCGACACATCTTCCTCTGTGCCGAACCACAAAAGGGGGAATGCTGTTCGCCTGCGGTGGGTGCCCCTGCGTGGAAATATCTCAAGAAACGGCTGAAAGAGCTGCGTCTGGATCGTGATGGCGGCGTTGCGCGAACCAAGGCCGATTGCCTGAAGATTTGCGCTGCCGGGCCGGTCGCCGTGGTTTGGCCCGATGGGGTCTGGTACCACAGCTGCACGGAAGACGTGCTCGAACGGATCATTCAGGAGCATCTGATCGGCGGTCAGCCGGTCGAGGATTTCCGCCTCTACCCTGCGGATTGACGGTTCAGGCCGAAGCTTTTCAGGCTCGCGCGCTTTAGGCCCACGCGCTTCAGGCCTTGTCGGCGGGGCCATCCGGTTGCTGTTCGTCGTCCAGTGGATCGAGAATCGATTCGTCATGTCCGGTGCCGCTGGAGAGAAATACCAGCCCCATCAGCGCGGACATAAGCAGCATGGCAAAGCCGATGCCTAGCGCTGTGGCGATGTAAAAGTGTACCGAGACAAACCCGTTATGCTTGTAAAGCAACGCCATGGACAGGATCACCACTGCCAGCGTAATGCCCATCATGAAGCGCATCAGACGGCGATAGCGCGCCCAGGCGAAGGCAGCCTTTTCAGGATCGTCGAGCGGGGACCGGGGTATCATGTCCGCCCCTGTGCACCGCATTATCGTCCAAAGCAAACGGGCATTGCGGGTTGATTGGCGCATTTTGTCCCTTGGACTGGCTGATTTCTGGATAATCCTTTCACTTCATGGCATGATCGGCGGACAAGAACGAAAAAAGGAGAGTGCTTGGTGAATATCGCCCGGATTCTCGAACTGCGTGACGGATCGGTCCATACCTGCAGCCGCTCCCAGGGTGTCGCGGAAGCGGCGCAACTTCTGGCAGAACGGCGGATTGGCGCACTTCCGGTCATGGATGGCGATGACGTGGTCGGCATCTTTTCCGAACGCGACCTGCTCTACTGCGTGGCGAAAGTCGGCGCGGCCGCACTGCAACTCACCGTTGGCGAAGTCATGACCTCCCCCCCTATCACCGTGTCTCGCGACACGGACGTGATGGAAGCGCTAGGCTTGATGACGCGGCGGCGCATTCGTCACCTGCCCGTGATCCATAATGGCAAGATGATCGGCCTGATTTCGATCGGCGATCTGGTGAAGGTGCGGGTCGAAGCGGCCGAATCCGATGCAGAGGCAATGCGTACCTACATTCAGACAGCCTGATCGGCCCAGACCGGCCTGATGGATTTGCTATGGATGTCGGCATGTGTCTTGCCGCAGGGCGGTACGCATCCTACATCAGGGCATGGCCACACAATCCCCCTCGCATGTTTCCCTCACGCCCTCGGCTGCCGCGCGCGTGGCAACCATTGCGCAGAAACAGGCAAAACCCGCCATGCTGCGGCTGTCGGTGGAAGGCGGCGGCTGTTCCGGTTTTCAGTATAAGTTCGGCCTCGCCGATAGCGTCGAAAACGACGACGCCGTTGCCGAAACCGATGGTGTGAAGCTGCTCGTCGATCCGGTCAGCCTCGATCTCGTGGCCGGTTGCGTGGTCGATTACGTCGAATCACTGGGTGGTGCGGCCTTCCGTGTCGAGAATCCCAACGCCACCGCAGGATGCGGTTGCGGTTCCAGCTTCGGCATCTGATCATCGCAATGCGCATCGCTACGTTCAATATCAACGGCATCAGGGCACGCCTGCCGCGCGTCATCGAGTGGCTCGAGGAAACCCGGCCAGCGGTCGCGTGTTTTCAGGAAATCAAATGCCAGGACGAAAATTTCCCGCACGATGCCTTCGAGGCGATTGGATACAAGGCGATCTGGCAGGGTCAGAAAAGCTTCAACGGGGTGGCCATTCTCGCGCGGGATGAAACCCCCGTGGAAGTGATACGCGGTCTTCCCGGCGATCCCGAAGACGAACAGTCACGCTATCTCGAAGCCGATGTCGGCGGGGTGCGTATCGCCTGCCTTTATCTGCCCAACGGCAACCCCCGGCCCGGTCCGAAATTCGACTACAAACTGCGCTGGATGGAACGTCTGCGTAATCGCATGGCAGCTATCTGGGCTGAAGAAGTCCCCGCAGTGGTGCTGGGCGATTTCAACGTGATCCCCGAAGACAAGGACGTCTGGTCACCCGCAGCGATGGCCGACGATGCGCTGATGCAGCCCGAATCCCGCGACGCCTATATGCGACTGCTGCACGATGGATGGACTGATGCCATCCAAGCCCATAACCCGCGTGGCGGCGTGTGGACTTACTGGGATTATCAGGCTGGCGCCTGGCAACGCGATCACGGTTTCCGGATCGATCATATCCTGCTGTCGCCGGAATGCGCCGATCGCCTGATCGCAACGGGGGTAGACCGGGCCTATCGGGGCCGGGAAAAGGCCAGCGATCATGCGCCTGTATGGGTCGAACTGCGCACCTGAACAGGGCGTACGATCAGCCTGCGACGCCAAACAACGAAAAGCCCCAGTCCACCACGATAGTGGACTGGGGCTTTTGGATTCGGCGATCAACCCGCCGCCGTGCCGGGATCAACGATAGAAAACGTGATTATGGACCTGTGCGACACGCTGCAGCCGCCAGCGGGGCGACACATAGCGTGCATGAAAGAACAGAGCGCCCTGTGCCGGGCTTTTCCAACTGCCTTCGTGCGCAATCTGTGCGATCGCTTTCGCCGTGCGCCAAGCCGCAGACCCGGTGCGAATGGCGGGCATCTGGCCACCGCGAATGAAGGAAAACTGTGAGGGCTGGAACAACACGCCGCAATAGCTGGACGGGAAACGACCCGAAGTCGCGCGATTGACGATCACATGACCGACAGCCAGCTGCCCTTCGAGCGGTTCGCCCTTGGATTCGAAATAGATTCCTGCGGCAAGGCAACGCATGTTCTGCGAAAGCGTGTCGTCGACATCGGTTGCGGCAACCAGTTCACGCAGCGAAGCGTGCGAGCCGTCATCATCCGTAGTCGGGGTTTCGGACGTTTCAGCCGGAAGTTGCTGCACCACTTCCTTGGCAGTGAATACCACCTGCGTCGCCTCACTCGTCGCCTCTGTGGCCGTCGAGGAGGTGAGGGGGAGTATCTCACTTAACAGGCCCGGCGTATAATCCTGGGCTGCGGCGCCGGAGCTTTCTGCGGCGAAAAGTGCTGTAATCAGCAGAGCGGCAACGGCAAAGGTTCCGGCCACCCGGGTCTGACGACTCATTCAAAATATCACTATAGGCGGTGAATGCGCCCGACGCAGGCTGTCGATCCGTCGCACCGGAGCGCGTTACGAACCGGAAAAGAACCTGCCGGCCATTCCCCGTCTGCGTGCTAGCCCAAAGAGCCGAATTGCTCGATCAGCCGCCTGCGCACACGTAATTTGAAGGGCCATTTATTTTGCGCTGCAGCAAAGTCAATCGTTTTGCGCAGACAAACCGATAAAACGTTCTGCGTTCGGGATATCCAGTTCCACAATCCAGGTATCCTGGTCCTGATGCCTGCGCCGATCCAGATAATCCAAAAATTCTGAAGTATTTTCAGTATCTTCTACTTTAACCGACACCCATTTACGGTCACCCGACACGTCCGGCATACGTTCATAGAGGCGCTGATTTCTTCCATGAAGACAACAGACTACAAGAATGACTCCAGCGTCGTGTTCGCCTTTTTGCAGGACGGTGGCAAAGCCCCCCGCAACCTGCACCGATCGCACAAGCCCGCCGACTTCCAGATGCGCGGGCAATCGTTCCGTCATGTCAGGGGCGATAACCGGGAAGGCTGGACAAAGGGATGTGCGAACGCATGAATGTTCCGGTACCGCGGCCGATTTCTTCGCCTTCTTCGTCCACCAGGTTCGCTTCAGCAACCAGCACCCTGCGGCGACCGCTGATCCAGCGTCCTTCCGCGATGATCTTGCCGGATTTGACTGGTCTGGTGAAATGGAGGTTGAACGATGTTGTCAGAAGGAATCGATCGCTAACCAGCGTATTGGCCGCATAAAAGGCGGCATCATCCAGCATTTTGAAATAGATCGTGCCGTGCGCTGCCCCCGCGGCGTGAAAGTGCCGCTCATCGATCGTGAACGTGATGCGCGCCCTGCCATCGCCAAGAACGGCAAGCGACGAATCGAACAGGCGGTTTATCGGTGCGGACGCATAGAGCGCTTCCAGCGCCCGCCAATGCAAGGACGCGCCGCTTTCAGATGTATCAGGCTGCATCCCGGTCGATAACATTCGTGAGGAGCGCAAACAGCGCTTCCTTGTCCTTGGCATCGCTCAGCGCGGCATGCAGGGTTTCATCCCGCACCATGCGGGAAATCGCGGCAAGGGCCTGCAGATGGCTTGCACCGGCGTTTTCGGGCGAGAGCAGGCCAAAAACCAGATCAACAGGCATGCCGTCGGCCGCAGCGAATTCCACGGAGTTTTCCAGCCGCAGGAATACCGCAACCGGGCGTTTCAGCCCGGGTACCCGTGCATGGGGGATCGCCACGCCCCGGCCAAAACCGGTGCTGCCGAGTTTTTCCCGTTCCTCGATCCGCTCCAGCACTTCGCTGGCTTCGAGTTCGTAAACACGGGCAAATCGTTCGGCCAATGCCTCAAGAATCGCCTGTTTGCTGTCAGCAGTAATCGTGGCCACTGCATCGGGAAGTAACGAATAGAGCGTAGTCATATGAATCGGCTTTGTGAATAGGCCCGCGTAAACACGGGTCAGCTGCACTTGTCGCGGAAATCCGCCCGGCCTCTCACTCTCTGAGTAATAGGGAAACCGGGCGGCGCGATTAATGCATTACCCGGTTCAGGACGGTTCAACCCAGCCGATTGACCCATCGTTGCGGCGGTAGACCATATTATGACGTCCAGTGCCAGCATTTTTGAAGAACAGCGCATTGGTGTTCCGCAGATCGAGCTGCATCACGGCATCCGAAACCGTCGCTTCCGGAATATCCACGCGCGTTTCAGCAATCACCGGCGGCGCATCGGCCACGACTTCTTCTTCCTCATCGGAAAGCGCGAAAATCGTGTAGGCAGCGTCTTCTTCCCGCGCGGCGTGTGCAATCTGCTCATGGCGGTCTTTCAGGCGGCGCTTGTAACGTCGCAGCTGCTTGTCAATCTTTTCCGCCGCCTGATCGAGCGCGACATGCGCATCATGGGCAACGGCATGTCCCTTGAGGATCAGACCCTGCATCACATGCGTCACGATATCACAACTGAAAGCACCGGCGGGCGCCTTCCCAAACGTGACGTTGGAGGACAGCGCGCGACCGAAATACTTCTCGACGATGCCGTTGAGGCGGTCGGAGACATGTCCCTGCAGGGCTGCACCGGTTTCCATCTGGTGGCCTGACACGCGAATATCCATAATGTTGTGTACTCCTTTCATATCGACCAGACCGGCATATCAGCCGGACCACAGAGGCGATTTGATCGATTCCAAAAAGCTGGCATGGCGTGCCAGCTCGTCAGCACTGGCCGCATGCGGCCGTGCCGGACGAAACACTCTCTCCCGCGCGGCCACCGGCACTGCGGCGGCCACAATCGGATCATCGGCCTGCGCGGCCAGTTCAAGACCAATCTGCCGGCCACCCGTCAGCTCGACATAGACCTGCGCCAGCAATTCCGCGTCCAGCAATGCGCCGTGCTTGGTCCGATGGCTGCGATCGATACCATAGCGCGTACACAAGGCATCGAGCGAGTTTTTCGCGCCGGGATGCCGTACGCGTGCGATCGCGACCGTATCAACCATCCGCGTGAGCGAGATCGCTTCGAGGCCACAAATATCGAGTTCCGCATTAACGAAGCCAAAATCGAATCCGGCATTATGCGCAACCAGCGGCGAATCCTCGATAAAGGCGAGAAATTCTTGAACCCGTTCATGGAAACGGGGCTTGTCCGAGAGGAATTTTTCCGAAAGCCCATGCACGGCTTCCGCTTCTGCCGGCATGGAGCGATCGGGATTGAAATAGGCGTGAAAGGTACGACCGGTCAGAACCCGGTTGACCATTTCGATGCATCCGATTTCGACGAGACGGTCCCCTTTCCTGGGGTCCAGACCTGTGGTTTCCGTGTCGAAGATGATTTCGCGCATCGTTTCCTTACTATCCACCCGCAAGACGCCGGAGGCAAGTCAAATAGAGCGGTGGCGCAAGCTTTCAATCACCCGACCAACCGCATCGCGGGTTCGCTCCAGCGTGGTGCCCGTATCGATCAGATAATCGGCCCGCGCGCGCTTTTCCGCATCGGGAACCTGCAACCCGAGCACATGCGCGAATTTTTCCGGTGTCATGCCCGGACGGGCCAGCACACGGGCGCGCTGCACCTCTGCCGGGGCGGAGACCACAACAATCGCGTCGACCCGGTCCCAGCCGCCTTTTTCAAACAGCAGGGGCACATCAAACACCACCAGCGGCATGGCCGCATGTTCCAGCAAGAACAGATCGCGCACCCGCCCGACAGCAGGGTGCACGATCGCTTCCAGGCGGGCGAGGGCATCCGGATCACCGAACACCTGATTGCCGAGCGTGGAACGATCGACACCGTCCAGCCCGGTTGTGCCCGGAAAAGCCGCTTCAATGGCCGGGAGCAACGGCCCGCCTGGCCCCTGCAGCTTGTGCACTTCGGCATCGGCATCGAATACCGGCACGCCCGCTTCGCGAAACATCTGCGCGACTGTCGATTTGCCCATACCGATCGATCCGGTCAGGCCGAGAATCACGGGGCGCGTCATGCGATCAACAGGCCGCGCAATGCGGTATCGCCGTGATCGCGGGGTGGAGCCACGCCAAAAAACCGTTCGAAGGCTTCCGCCGCCTGCCCGATCAGCATCGAAAGGCCATCGACCGTGCGAAATCCCGCTGCCCGCGCGGCCTTGAGCAACGGCGTATCCAGCGGATGCGTCACGATATCATAGACGATGCTGCCCGGCGGCGCGTGGCTCAGTTCAAAGGCGAGCGGCACCTGCCCTTCCATACCCAGCGGGCTCGCATTGACCACCAGATCGAAGCAACCTTTCCGGTCGTCAAACGGGAAGTCAGTCACGCTCGCAAAATGATCGAGCGGGGCGACATGATGTTCGCCACCCGGATCGAGTTCATTGAGCAGCGCGCGCGCCTTTTCGGTGTTGCGCCCGGCCAGCACGATCATCACATTTTCCCCTGCCAGCGCCGCGATAATCGCCCGCGCCGCGCCGCCCGTGCCAAGCACCCGGGCCATACGGAACAAATGATCCTGTGCCAGATAGGGCCGCAACGGCTCCAGAAAACCGCCAGCGTCGGTATTGTACCCGACCAGCCCCCCTCCTTCGGGCACGATGGTATTCACCGCGCCAATCCGCGCGGCAAGCGGATCGAGCTTGTCCAGTAATGGAATAACCGCCTGCTTGTGCGGCATGGTCACGTTACAGCCCCGCCACAACGGATCGCCCCGCCGCTCGGCAAGATAATCCTCCAGTTGCGCGACCGTCACATGGGCCGCGCGATAATCGGCATCAAGGCCAAGCTGCCTTATCCAGTATCCATGAATCGCTGGTGATTTCGATTGCACGATCGGATCGCCGATCACTTCGGCATATGGCCGTGTCGCGGCAAGGGGTTCTGTCATGCCGGGATTCCGCCATACTGGCGCAAAGCATCGAGCACGGAAAGCAAAGGCATCCCCAGCACGGTAAACTGATCTCCCTCAATCGTTGCGAACAGGTGTGGGCCAAGCGCTTCTATTCGAAAGACTCCGACGCAGCCGCTGACGGCAGGCCATTCCTGCTGAAGGTACCAGCCGATGAATTCTTCCGACAAGGGCCGGACCTGCAACCGGGCGCAATCGGCGGCCTGCCAGACAATCTGCCCATCTTGGGCCAGTGCCGCCGCGCTGTGCAGTTCCATCATGCGGCCTGAAAAGAAACGCAGATGTTCGGCCGCATTATCCCTGTCCACAGGCTTGTCGAAACGCCGGCCATCCACAACAACCAGGGAATCACTGCCCAGAACCAGTTCGCCGGGGCAGCTCTGTGACACGGCCAAAGCCTTGGCTTCGGCCAGTGCCAGCGCGGTTGCATGGGCTGTCGTATCCTGAAGATTCGCCTCAAGCGCGCGTTCATCAATATTTGCGGGCACGCAGCGATAGGCGACGCCCACCGCGTCGAGCATGGCCCGGCGCGATGCGCTTTTCGACGCCAGCACCAGTGCAGAAAAAACGGTCATATCGGTTTGGGCCCCTGTTCCTGCGACGCGGCACCATGATCGCGTTCCCCCTGCAGCCGAAGGATGGCGGCGGCGGTTTCCTCGATCGAACGGCGCGATACATCAATCACAGGCCAGCCATTATCGGCAAACATCCGCCGTGCAAATTTCAGTTCGCGCTGGACCGCCTCGAGATCGGCATAATCGGTTTCGGTCGCCTCGTTGAGCGAAAGCAGGCGGTTGCGGCGGATCTGCACCAACCGGTCCGCTGCAGTGATCAACCCGACGACCAACGGTTTGCGCAAGCTGAACAGCGCCCGGGGCGGAGGGGATTCAATCACCAGCGGGATATTCGCAACCTTGTAGCCGCGATTGGCCAGATAGATCGACGTCGGTGTCTTGGACGTGCGCGATACGCCCGCCAGAACGATATCGGCATCTTCCCAGTCTTCCCAGCCGATCCCGTCATCATGGGCAATGGTGTAGTGAATGGCGCCCACCCGTGCGAAGTAGGCATCGTCCATCAGGTGCTGGCGCCCGGGGCGTCCTTTCGCTTCCTGCCCAAGCTGGTTCTGCAAGGCGGCAATCACAGCATCCAGCGCCGACACGGCCGGCAATCCCAGCGTGGTACAGCGCGTTTCCAGCTGTTGCCGGATATCGGGATTGACCAGCGTAAAGATTACCAGGCCGGGATGCGCGGCGATTTCCGCCAGAATACGCTCCAGATGCTGTTGCGATCGCACCATGGGCCAGAAATGGCGGACAACATCGGCATCGTCGAACTGTGCCAAAGCCGCCTTGGCGATCATTTCCAGCGTTTCGCCGGTAGAGTCCGACAGAAGATGCAGGTGCAATCGCTTCATGGATCGGAACGCTTCCTCAGCCTGTGGACAATCACCGGCATAAATCACGGGACGAAACGGGGGACAAGCGCAGGGACAGATTTCATGCCCGATTCCGGTTATCCAATCTGACTCTTGCAGACAGGTTGAAAGGTTTATCGACAGCCTGTGGGCAACGGGGACAGATTGTCATTGACGCGTCATAAACAGGAGTCGGGATTAGTGGTTCCTCTGTTCAGCGCGGGAGAAATCGGGCAAGGCCCGGCAATCCCCGATATCCACAGACCAACAGAATCCATCATCCTTCTTATAAATATTCTATTATTTAGATTGGACCTTCCCGATGCCCGGCCCGCTGCTTGATACCCTGCATGGCAAATCGCTGTTTCCCCGCCCGATCTGGCTCATGCGCCAAGCGGGACGTTATCTCCCTGAATACCGTGCCTTGCGCGCGGAAAAGGGCGGATTTCTGGAACTGGTGTACGATTCAGAGGCTGCTGCCGAAGTAACCGTGCAACCGATCGACCGGTTTGGTTTCGATGGTGCGATCCTGTTTTCGGATATTCTGATCGTGCCTTACGCCATGGGGCAGGATCTGCGTTTCACCGCTGGGGAAGGGCCACGGCTGTCCCCGACACTGGTCGATCATGCTCTGGAAAGCCTTCAGGCTGTTCCTGAGCGTCTTTCGCCCATCTACGAGACGGTGACTCGGGTGAAGGCCCGACTGGGCTCACAGACGACGTTGCTGGGCTTTGCAGGCAGTCCCTGGACAGTGGCAACCTACATGGTCGCAGGGGAGGGTAGCCGTGACCAGCATGTCACCCGCGCCATGGCCTATCGCGATCAGGCAGCGTTTCAGGCGATTATCGATGCAATCGTGGAGGTAACAGTCGATTATCTGTCGGGGCAGATTGTGGCGGGCGCGGAAGCCGTCCAGTTGTTCGACAGTTGGGCAGGCAGTCTCGCGCCAGCGGAATATGAACGCTGGGTCATTGCCCCCAATGCCGCCATCGCGGCGCGCCTGCGTGATCGCCATCCCGATGTGCCGATCATCGGATTCCCCAAGGGTTCGGGCGAAAAGCTGCCTGCCTATGCACGGGAAACGGGTGTCGACGCCGTGGGTGTGGATGAAACCGTCGATCCGATATGGGCGGCAAAGACCTTGCCCGAAGGCTTGCCGGTGCAGGGCAATTTCGATCCGCTGTTGATCGAAGCGGGTGGGGACCTGCTGGAACAGCGGGCCATTGCCCTGCTCGAGGCCTTTGTCGACCGGCCGCATGTGTTCAATCTCGGTCACGGGATCGGGCAATATACCCCGATTGCGCATGTGGAGCGCCTGATTGCTGCCGTCCGCGGTTGGAGGGGGTGACGAACGCGCCTCTCTGCCATACATTTCCCCCATGCAGGACGTGCTTTCCATGACCTATTTCTGGCTTAAGGCTGGTCACATCATTTTCGTGATTTTCTGGATGGCAGGGCTGTTCATGTTGCCCCGCTATTTCGTCTATCATCAGGAATCCGATCCGAATTCCGCTGAAAGTGCGCGCTGGATCGATCGCGAACGCAAACTGCTGAAGATCATTCTCTGGCCTTCGCTCGCGTTGGTCTGGATATTGGGACTGGCGCTGGCGATAAATATCGGTGCGTTCAGCCAGGGCTGGTTCCATGCCAAACTCGCACTGGTTCTGCTTCTTACCGCCTATCACGTCTGGCTTGCCGGTTACGGTGCCGCGCTGGCGCGGGGCGAACGCAAACTGACCGGGCGGCAGTTGCGCATGCTGAACGAGGTTCCCGGTATTGCTGCAGCGGTGATCGTGGTCCTCGTGGTGATCAAGCCGTTCTGACCGGAATGATGCCTGCGCGAGCGGCAAGTATCTGACAGCACTGAATCGTTTTATCGCAGGATCGATTGACTGCGCGCGTTGTCATGCCTATTTCAGCGCGATCCAATTCCGGCATGGTTGCATTTATCCTGGCAACACGGTCCGCTTTCCCCAAGCCCCAGAACCGGCCGGCCACATCACTATTATTCGGAATCCCGAAACATGCATTTGAAAGAACTTAAGAAAAAAACTCCGGCCGAGCTTGTCGAAATGGCCGAAGAGCTGGGGGTCGAAGGGGCCTCCACCATGCGCCGGCAGGATCTGATGTTTTGCATCCTGCGCGAACTGGCGGAGGACGAGGAATACGAACAGGAGATCATGGGCGTCGGCACGATCGAGGTCCTGTCCGACGGGTTCGGTTTCCTGCGCAGCCCCGAAGCGAACTATCTCGCGGGCCCCGATGATATCTACGTATCGCCCAACCAGGTCCGTAAATGGGGTCTGCGTACCGGCGACACCGTGGAAGGTGAAATTCGCGCACCCAAGGATGGGGAGCGGTATTTTGCCCTCACGAAGCTCACCAGCGTCAATTACGACGATCCGGACATGGTGCGCCATCGCACCAATTTCGATAACCTGACGCCGCTCTATCCGGACGAGAAGCTGGTTCTCGATACGGTCGATCCTACGGTGAAGGACAAGTCCGCACGCGTGATCGATATTATCGCGCCGCAGGGCAAGGGGCAGCGCGCCCTGATCGTCGCACCGCCGCGTACGGGTAAAACCGTTCTGCTGCAGAACATTGCCAAGGCGATTACCGACAACCACCCCGAAGTGTTCCTGCTGGTTCTTCTGGTCGATGAACGTCCGGAAGAAGTCACCGACATGCAGCGCAGCGTGAAGGGTGAGGTGATCTCCTCAACCTTCGACGAACCCGCAAGCCGTCACGTGCAGGTCGCTGAAATGGTGATCGAAAAGGCCAAGCGTCTGGTCGAACACAAGAAGGATGTGGTGATCCTGCTCGACTCGATCACGCGTCTGGGCCGTGCCTACAACACCGTTGTGCCCAGCTCGGGCAAGGTTCTGACTGGTGGTGTCGATGCCAATGCGCTGCAGCGGCCGAAGCGTTTCTTCGGTGCAGCCCGTAATATCGAGGAAGGCGGTTCGCTTTCGATTATCGCGACCGCGCTGATCGATACGGGCAGCCGTATGGACGAAGTCATCTTCGAAGAATTCAAGGGTACGGGTAACTCGGAAATCGTGCTTGATCGCAAGGTTGCGGACAAGCGCATCTTCCCGGCGCTCGATGTCGGCAAGTCCGGCACCCGCAAGGAAGAACTGCTGGTCGGAAAGGATCAGCTTTCGAAGATGTGGGTCCTGCGCCGTATTCTGATGCAGATGGGCACGATCGATGCGATGGAATTCCTTCTCGACAAGATGAAGGATTCCAAGACCAACGAAGACTTCTTCGCCACGATGAACCAGTAATAGGTTTCTGCCACAGCATGGCCCAGGTTATTAGCGCCGGGCCATGCTGTGATTTGGCGATCAGGCCACGCGGCGGAAGGTTTCCGCGCTGGCGGCAGCCCATTGGCGGGCAAGATGCGTGGCTTCCGGTTCGGTCAAGAGTGCCCCTTCGGGCACAAAGTCGTAGATGCGGTCCACAGCGTCGGCACGGGCTGAATTGATCCGCTCGCGCATGTCCATAGGCGCAATTTGCCATGGATTTTCCAAACCCATCGCAATCACGATTTCGCGGAAGGCGTGCAGTGTATGGCGCTGGAAACTGGCAACACGCTCAGCCTTATCATTGACCACGAGACCACGCTGGCGCCACGGTACTTGCGTGGCCACCCCGGTGGGGCACAGACCGGTATGGCATTGCATTGACTGCACGCATCCCAAGGCGAACATGAATGCGCGGGCAGCGTTGCACCAGTCCGCACCATAGCCCAGCAATTCAGCGATGCCTGCGCCTGAATGCACCTTGCCCGATGCACCGATCCTGATGTCCTGCTTGAGCGAGGCGCCAACCAGCGCATTACGCACCCATATCAGACCTTCGCGCAAGGGCATCCCGACGCTGTTGGTCAATTCAACCGGTGCCGCGCCGGTGCCGCCCTCGGCACCATCCACAACGATATAGTCGGGTTTTATTCCCGTACGCAGCATTGCCTTGGTCAGCGCGAGAACTTCATGCGGCTGCCCCACGCACAATTTGATGCCGACGGGCTTTCCATTCGATAATTCGCGTAATTTCTGAACAAATTCAAGGAGTTCTATTGGGGTTGAGAACTCGGGATGGGCGGCCGGAGATATCACGTCCTTGCCAATCGGAACACCGCGGGTTTCGGCAATCTCGCGTGTGACCTTCGCACCCGGGAGCATCCCGCCATGCCCGGGCTTGGCACCCTGGCTCAGCTTGATTTCCACCATTTTGACCTGATCGCTTTGCGCCTGCGCGGCAAAACGTCCGGGATCGAACCGGCCGGTGTCCGTCCGGCATCCGAAATAGGCACTGCCCAGTTCCCAGATCAGATCGCCCCCGTGAATCCGGTGGTACGGGCTGATCGATCCTTCCCCGGTATCGTGGGCGAAATTGCCCAGTTTGGCACCCTTGTTCAGCGCTTCGATCGCCCGTGCCGACAGGGAACCGAAGCTCATTGCCGAAATATTCAGCAGCGCGGAAGAATAGGGTTGTTTGCAGTCCGGCCCGCCAATAGGCAGTCGCCATTCCTCGGGAATATCGGCATTCGGGACTATCGAATGGCCCAGCCAGCGATACTCGTCCGAATAGACATCAAGCTCGGTACCCATCGGATGGGTATCCAACTCGTTCTTAGCCCGCGCGTAGATAAGGGCGCGTTCGTCGTGGCTGTATGGTCGCCCTTCCAGATCGCCTTCGATAAAATAGGAGCGGACGTAAGGTCGAAGATCTTCGGAAAGCCAACGCAGACGCGCAATCAGCGGGTAATTGCGACGCAGCGTATGGCGTGGTTGCAGGAAATCCCACAGCGTTATCAGGAGGATTGGTATGGTGATCCACAAGGTCCAATGGAACCGCGAAATGGCTGCGGAAGCGGCCACTGCCGCTATTGTCACCAAAGGGACGACGTAGCGCAAAGGCAGTACCATGCCGATGGGCCTCCTAGCCAAGTTGCTCCACGAAGAAAGCCTCAGTCCGGCTGTCCGCAAGCTGTGCGCCTGCTTCATCACGACGATTTCCCATTTCCGCGGCGAACCCGTGATCGAGGCCGGGATAGTCGTACAGCGTCACATGATGGTTGGTATCGAGACCTTCATGGATAGCTTTCTGCGCGTCCGCCGGGACGAAGCCGTCATCGCCTGCGATGTGCAGGATCAGCGGATTGGCGATCGCATGCGATTCATTGAGCATCTGATCGATCATCACACCGTAGTACCCGACGCTGGCATCGATATCAGTCCGTGCAGCGGCGAGATAGGCCATACGCCCGCCGAGGCAGTAACCGACCAGTCCGACTTTTTCCGTACCTTCCTTGGCCCGCAGATACCGGATGAGTGCTTCGATATCCTTCACGCCCAGATCGGCATCGAATTGTGCAAAATAACCGAATGCTTCCTGAAGTTGTTCGTCCACGTCGGCGTCCAGTTCCACGCCTGGTGCGAACCGCCAGAAGATATCCGGTGCGGCCGCAAGATAGCCACGTTCTGCCCAGTGATCGCATTTCTGACGAATACCGGGGTTCACGCCGAAGATTTCGGGAATGACGATGATCGCCGCGCGTGGTGTGCCGGCGGGCCGCGCAACATAGACCGGAACTGCACCGTCACCATCGAGTTCGGGAATCGCGATTGTCTGGGTCATGTGGGGGCTCTCCAAAGTGGTTTCGCCTGAATTTAAGCGTCGATGATGGACTTTGCCAAGGCCGTGTGACAGGTTCCTTGCAGATTGCGCCACGAGGGGTGTCCATGAAAGTAAATATCGAGATCGATTGCACGCCGGAAGAAGCGCGGGCATTTCTGGGATTGCCTGATGTAAGCCAGGTCAACGCCCTCTATGTCGATAATCTTTCCAAAGCTTTGCAAGGTGTTACGAGCCTTGAACAGCTCAACGATCTTTCCCAGCAATGGGCCCCCATGGGGCAAATGGGACTCAAGATGTTCCAGAACATCCTTGAAGGTGGGGCAGCATTTGCGCAGGGCGCAACCGGACGCAAAAAGAAAGACGGCTAGGTCTGGTTCGCTCCCGTATATGCCGGGTGAAGCCGGACTTGCGGGACGATGATATGAACGACACGATATTTGCCCTGTCGAGTGGTCAACCCCCCGCAGGGATTGCAGTGATACGCATCAGTGGCCCGTCAGCGGCGCATGCACTGGCGACACTGGCTGGGAAGATGCCATTGGCGCGGCGCGCCAGTTTTGCCCGTCTGCGGGACGCTGATGGGGCGCCGCTCGACGATGCCCTCGTGTTGTGGTTGCCGGGGCCAGGCACTGCGACGGGCGAGGATATCGCGGAACTTCATCTTCACGGGGGCAGGGCGGTCGTCCGCGCTGTGGAGTTGGCTCTTGCCCGCATCGAAGGTTTGCGCAGCGCGGATGCGGGGGAATTCACCCGGCGCGCTTTTGCCAATGGGCGGATCGATCTGGCGGAAGCGGAAGGGCTTGCCGATCTTCTCTCGGCGGAAACGGAATTGCAGCGTCGATCGGCGCTGGCGATGGCCGGGGGGACCCTGTCCCGCCAGGTTGAAAGCTGGCGCGCCAATCTGCTCATGCTGGGTGCGCGCGTGGAGGCCGTTCTGGATTTTGCGGACGAGGATGATGTTGCCGCCTTGCCCGCGGATTTCAATCTTCAACTCGATGTGCTGGCTGGCGAGATTGCCACTTGGCTGGATCGCCCCCATGCTGAAGTCCTGAAAGACGGTTTTCGTGTGGTCCTCGCCGGACCACCCAATGCCGGCAAGTCAACGCTGTTCAATGCGCTGGTGGAAAGTGATGCGGCCATTACCGCGCCCACAGCCGGAACAACGCGTGATGTCATCACCCGGCCGGTGGCGTTGGATGGCGTCCCCTTTATATTCGTGGATACGGCAGGTCTGCACGAAGGAAGCGAAGATGCGATCGAGATGATCGGAATCGGACGTGCCCACGTGGAACTTGATCGTGCCGATCTCGTGTTATGGCTCGGCCCTGAAGGGGCGGGGCCAAACGGGGCATGGGAGATAGAGGCGCAGATCGATCGCGTCGGGCATTCGGCAAAGCAGTCAGCTTCCCATCGTCTATCCGCTGTGAATGGTGAAGGTCTTGATAAATTACGGCACGCCTTGGTTGCCACTGCGCGAAAGGCCATGCCCAAGCCGGGTGAAGCTGCCCTCAACACCCGGCAGCGTGAACTGGTGTCGGCCACCTACGAAGGGCTGGTCGGTGCGCGGGGTGAATTTGATCCACTGATAATCGCGGAGCATTTGCGCATCGCCCGTGTCGCATTGGATCGATTGGTCGGTCGTGCAACGACGGAAGACATGCTCGACGCGTTGTTTGGACGATTTTGCATCGGAAAGTAGCGGCGATGTTTCACGTGGAACAATCGCTATGCATTCCGCCTTGCCGATGTCCTTTGACCGGACTCGCTGCATCCAGTAACGGTCGGGAATGCAGAACTTCGATATTCTGGTTGTAGGCGGCGGTCACGCCGGTTGCGAAGCGGCGGCGGTTGCCGCGCGCATGGGTGCGCGCGTCGCACTCGTCAGCTTTGATCTGGCAACAATAGGGGCAATGAGCTGCAATCCGGCAATCGGTGGTCTGGGCAAAGGGCACCTTGTTCGGGAAGTGGATGGCTTTGACGGTTTGATCGGCAAAGCTGCGGATGCGGCAGCCATCCATTATCGTATGTTGAACCGTTCAAAGGGGAGTGCGGTATGGGGTCCGCGGGTTCAGGCGGACCGTACCTTGTTCAAGGCTGCAATCCAGTCGCTCCTGCAACTGCAGGGTGACCTTACCTGCATCGCCGGTGAGGCGGCAGAGTTGGTCATGCGGGGCGGGCGGGTTTGTGGATTGCGTCTCGCCGATGGTGGCGTGCTTGAGTCCCGTGCTGTTGTTCTGTGCACTGGCACTTTTCTCGGCGGCACATTGTTCCGCGGGGAAGAGCGTATCATCGGCGGCAGAATTGGCGAAGATTCGGCACAACGTCTCGCCGCGCAGATGCGGGACGCCAAACTGCCAATGGCGCGCCTCAAGACCGGAACACCACCTCGCCTTGATGGTCGCACGATAGACTGGGCGCGTCTCGATGAACAGCATTCGGACGCTGATCCCTGGACAATGTCTGCGATGGTTCCGCGGCGCGTGAATCCGCAAGTGTTCTGCGCAATCACCCGAACCAATCCGCGCACGCATGATACCATTCGCGCGAACCTGCATCGTTCCCCCTTGTTCACCGGCGCTATCGACGCACGCGGCCCGCGATACTGTCCGTCCATCGAAGACAAGATTCACCGCTTTGCGGATCGCGATGGCCATCAGATTTTTCTCGAGCCTGAGGGGCTGGCCACGCATCTTGTCTACCCCAACGGTATCAGCACATCGCTTCCGGCTGATGTTCAACTGGATCTTTTGCGCACGATGGATGGGCTGGAACAGGTCGATATGGTCGTTCCCGGATACGCCGTCGAATACGATCACATCGATCCCCGGGCATTGCATCCTTCATTGGAACTGCGGGCCATGCCAGGGCTTTATTGCGCTGGGCAGATCAACGGCACGACAGGTTATGAAGAAGCCGCAGCGCAAGGATTGGTTGCGGGGATGCATGCGGCCGCCGCGATAGTGGGGCGGGAGCCTGCGGCAATCGATCGGGCCAATTCCTACATGGCGGTCATGATCGATGATCTCACCTTGCATGGGGTGAGTGAACCCTATCGCATGCTGACTGCACGTGCGGAGTATCGGTTGCGCCTGCGCGTCAACAACGCGAGCAGCCGGCTAACACCTCTGGCGATTTCCGCCGGATGTGTTGGCGAAGATCGCAAGCACTGCTTTGCGACGCGGGAGGTCGCGCGTTCCACGTGGGAGGATGCGCTTCGTGTCGAGGTGAGCGCGGCGGAAATGGCGAAGGCGGGCAAGCCCGTTCGCAATGATAGTGGGCGTCGCTCCTTGAGGGACTGGCTTCGTTTCGGTGGGATTGAACTGGACGATATCGCGCAGTGGTTGCCAGATGGTCTTGATGTCGGATGTGATCTCGCTGCGGAGGTTGCGGAAGATGCCGCCTATGCGCCCTATCTTGCGCGACAGGATGCTGAATTGCGCGATCTGCGCGCCAGTGAGAGTGTACCACTCGCGGAAGATTTTCCCTTCGGCGCCGTTCCCGGCCTGTCGAAAGAAATGGTGGAGAGGCTCGAAAGTGCTAAGCCGGGTACGCTTGCTGCGGCTGGGCGTATTCCGGGAATCACACCGGCCGCGCTTGCTGCGCTACTGGTTCATGCGCGCCGGGCTGCTGCATGATTGACAGTGAGGAGACTGCGCGCGTCTTCACGGCGGGGTTGTGTGACGCTGCGGCGATGGCTCGCCTTGAGCATCTCGCTGAACTGCTGCGCGCGGAGAATACGCGCCAGAATCTGATTGCGCGTGCCACCGTGGATTCGTTGTGGCAGCGCCACATTGCGGATAGCGCGCAGCTGCTGTGCTATGTTCCACGTGAAACCGGCGTCTGGCTGGACCTCGGCACGGGTGCAGGCTTTCCTGGTCTGGTCATTGCCGCGATGCGCCCGGATTGGACGGTTTACCTGGTTGAATCGCGCAAGCGGCGCGTGGAATGGCTTGATGCTGCGCGCGAAGCATTGCAACTTTCACACTGCCGGGTGATAGGTGAACGGTTGGAGAATGTACCCGATTTCTCGGCGGGGGTAATTTCGGCGCGTGCATTTGCGCCGATGCCGCGGCTACTGGAATTGGCTGGGCGGTTTTCCACAAAGCAGACAGTGTGGCTGTTGCCCAAAGGGCGCTCCGCCGCGCAAGATTTGGCGAGCGTAGCCAAGAGTCGCCGGTCCATGTTTCACGTGGAACAATCGCTCACCGATCCGGAGGCGGGCATTATCATTGGCGGGCCGGTACAAGGCGCCCGTCTGGAAGCGAGGCAAGCATCATGATTCGAATCGCGATTGCCAACCAGAAGGGCGGTGTGGGGAAGACCACGACAGCGATCAATATCGCCACGGCGATGGCAGCCACCGGCTGGAAGACCTTGCTTATCGATCTCGATCCGCAGGGTAACGCCTCGACCGGTTTCGGCATTCACGCGGCAGATCGTGCGCGATCGAGCTACGACCTTCTGGTTGATCAGACGCCCTTGGCCGAGTGCATCATGCCGACCAATATTCCGGGGCTGGATATCGTTCCCGCCACGGTTGATCTGAGCGGCGCCGAGGTTGAGCTTGTTACTGTGGAACAGCGTACGGATCGGATGCGTGCTGCCCTGGCCGGGCATACGGACCATGAAATCTGTTTTATCGACTGTCCGCCGTCGCTGGGTCTGTTGACACTCAATGCGCTGGCTGCGGCGGATACCCTTCTCGTGCCATTGCAGTGTGAGTTCTTTGCACTCGAAGGCTTGAGCCAATTGTTGCAGACCGTGGAACGCGTGCAACAGCGTTTCAACCCCGATCTAGGAATCATCGGTGTGGTCCTGACCATGTTTGACAGGCGCAACCGGCTTACCGATCAGGTGGCGGACGACGTAAGAGATTGCCTCGGTCCGCTGGTGTTCGAGGCGGTCATTCCGCGCAATGTGCGTTTGTCCGAAGCGCCCAGTCATGGTTTGCCCGCGCTGGTTTACGACCATGCCTGTGCAGGAAGTCGCGCCTATATGGCGCTGGCACGGGAATTGATCGGGCGCCTGCCTGAGAAGAGGAAAGCGGCATGAGCGAGAACAACCCGGACACCGCGCGTACGCCAGCGCAACCGGCAAAGCCGGCCGCGAAACGGCTGGGGCGGGGGTTGGGCGCACTGCTGGGTGAAATGCAGCGTGAAGAGCCTCTGGCGCAGCCGGGGGCCGAGCGTGGCTCTGTTGATGGCGGCACCTCGTCACGCGGTGATTCGACTGGCCCGGATCGCGGCCTTGCCATGCTCGCTATTGCGGCGATTGCGCCGCATCCCGATCAGCCGCGACGGCATTTTGATGACGATGCATTGAATGAACTGGCAGCCTCGATTGCGGCGCGCGGGGTTATTCAACCGGTTATTGTGACACCGCAGGGTGGCGGGCACTATCGTCTGGTGGCCGGTGAACGCCGCTGGCGTGCTGCGCAGCGCGCGCAACTGCATGAAATTCCAGCGTTAATTAGGAATCTGGAAGAGCGAGATGTGCTCGCACTGGCGCTGATCGAGAATATTCAGCGTGAAGATCTTAATCCGATCGAAGAAGCGAGGGCATATCAGCGTCTTGCAGAGGTCGAGAGTCTGTCTCAGGCCGAAATTGCGGAGCTGGTTGATAAATCGCGGAGCCATGTCGCCAATCTTCAACGTTTACTGTCTTTGCCCGACGGGGTGATTGCCCATGTCGAGACGGGCCGTCTTTCGATGGGGCATGCGCGCGCGCTGGTAGGCCGTGACGATGCCGAAGCGCTGGCGGACGAGGCGATTGCGAAGAATCTCTCCGTCCGTGAAATGGAGAAGCGCACGCGCAAGCCCGGCACGCGGGTGGGTGAGGCGCGGCGGCACGCCCGCGAACCGCGCGATGTTGCAGGTGACGCCGATATTCTGGCGGTGCAAAACCATCTCGAGGAATTTCTGGGGCTCCCGGTCAGTATCACTGCCGATGCCGATCCGCGTTCCGGCGCTGTAACCATCCGTTACCGTTCGCTCGATCAGCTTGATCTCATTTGCCAGCGGCTGACCGGTGGCGGTATCTGACTCCATACCCGGCTGAGAAGTCGCGCGACGCAACTTGCGTCGCCGCAATCCTCAATCGCCATAATCCACGACTTCGCGGATGCGTTCCACCTGCTTTGCCGGGACGGCGACCCAGGTGGGAACCATCATGAAGGGCCCGTATCCGCTGTAACCCTGAGCATGGGGTAGGCCGATTGCGTGACCTGCAGTTTGTGCTGTGGCTGACGGATAGATGGATGCGGGATAGGCGTTCGGATAAGCGGCCGCGCTGTAAGTGGCGCGGGCCAGATAATCCTCACAGTAGGCCTGGGCTTCCTTGCTGGCTGTGTCAGCAAGGCGTTTCCTTTTGTCACTGAAACGACGACCGGTGGCGCGATCGCCGGCGTTGTTGATACCGAACCGCTGACGGCAATCGGCAAGCCAGCGCAGGCGTGCCTGCTGATACTGCGCATCAGCATTGTGCGCACCATTTTGCACGACCGGATGGTCTTGCGTGCGATCGCCATGCTCTTCCGTCACAGGCATGTAGGGGAGCGTCGGCGCCTCTTCCGCACGAAGCATCCCGCGACCGGCCAGAAACAGCGCAAGCGCGACAGTCGCATATACGGGGAGGTTGTGGCGCACGATATGATTATCCTTCACGACAGGGCACGGGCTGCTGGCATTAACAGAAAATTTAGCATGTTGATCCGTGCCTTACCAAGGTGGGGGAGGGGTTGATTATCGTCTGTCCCGAATCGGGGCGCGTGATGGTGATCCGCCAGTGCGTAGCGATCGCGGGATGTGATTGCCCAACGTACCCAAGCGCACTATCCATGCGGGATGAGTACGAAGCGCAAACTCCTTATCGCCCTGGTTGTCCTGCTTATCATCCTGATCGCATTCGGGGCGTGGATACGTCGGGGCGATGTCGCCACGCTTTCCGTTGATGAGGTCAGTGGGGTCAAACCTGTTCTGAAAGAAGATCCGGATGCGGAAATGATCCCCACCGTAGGGATCGCCAAACCCATTGGCTGGCCCGCGGGTGCGGCGCCCACCCCGGCGCAAGGTCTCAAGGTTACGCGTTTTGCAGAGGGGCTGAAGCATCCTCGCACCATGTTGACCTTGCCCAATGGGGACGTGCTGGTTGCTGAAACGTCAGCCCCCCCGGGTTCGAGCGGGAGCGGTTTCGTCGGTTGGATCACCGGGCTGTTAATGGGCCGTGCTGGTGCGACCGTGGACTCGGCCAACACGATTGTCCTGCTACGCGATGCCAATGGCGACGGAACCGCCGAAGCACGCTTTCCGTTGCGCACCGATCTCTCATCGCCTTCGGGTATGGCCTGGGCAGACGACAAGCTCTATGTGGCCAATCACGATGCCCTGCTGGTCTTCGATTACAAGCTTGGCGACACAACTGTCGCAGGCGCGCCGCGCAAACTGATGGACCTGCCCGCTGCTGGTAATCACTGGATGCGCAACATTACGCTGCGTCCCGATGGCAAGGCGATCTATGTCGCAGTGGGATCATCGTCGAATATTGGCGAGAATGGCATGGACGCCGAACAGGGCCGGGCGATGATCTGGGAGTATGATCTTTCCGGTAAAAGTCAGCGCATGTTCGCAACCGGCCTGCGTAATCCCAATGGGCTGGCGTGGAGCCCGTGGACCGACGAACTGTGGACCACCGTGAACGAGCGCGACATGCTGGGATCGGATCTGGTGCCGGATTATCTCACCAATGTGCCCATCGGCGCGCAATACGGGTGGCCGTGGGTGTACTGGCGCAACAAGTTCGATCGTCGTGTACAGGCGCCACCGCCCGATTTCCTGACGGAGTATGCGCGCAAACCGGAATATGCGCTGGGCCCGCATACCGCCGCACTGGGTCTTGTCTTCTCGCAGGAAGGCAATCTCATGGGCGACAGGTTTGCCAGTGGTGCATTCATCGCCCGGCACGGCTCGTGGAATCGTAACCCGGCTTCGGGTTATGATGTGGTTTTCGTGAAGTTCGATGCACGTGGCAATCCGGAAGGCAAGCCCGTGCCCTTGCTGACTGGTTTCCTCACGGACAAGGGTGACACCCACGGTCGCCCGACCTGGGTGGCATGGGACAAGGCTGGGGCCTTGCTGGTGACGGACGACACCGCCGGTATTGTCTGGCGTGTGTGGGACCCTGCAGCGAAGCCAGCGGCAAAAATCGTACCGCAGAAGGTCAAATCCCTGCCGCCGCAGCGCGAACTGAAAGGCGATCCGATAGAAGCGTTCAAGGATGATTTCATCGAAAAGAACTGACCGTTCACGCGATGGATACAAAAAGGGAGCGGTAGATGCCGCTCCCTTTTTTTGTGCGATGCTGCGAGCGAATGGGGGTTAGAGCGTCCTTCCGGCCCGTCCGGCCACTTCCGTGACGAATTGCCAGGCTGTGCGGCCCGATCGTGCCCCGCGGCGGCGTGCCCATTCCAGCGCCTCACCCTGATCCCAGTCAAGGCTCATACTCTCACAATAGCCCGCGATGATCGCGAGGTAGGCATCCTGATCGCAGGCATGGAACCCGATGGAGAGCCCGAAGCGATCGGCCAGTGCCAGTTTGTCATCGACAACATCGCGCGGATTGATGGGGTCGTCCTGCTCGCCCATATTCCGCGGTACAATGGCGCGCCGGTTCGATGTGACGGCAAGACGAACATTGGCAGGCCGGGCTTCGACGCCCCCTTCCAGCCAGCTGCGGAGATGGCGTGGGCCGATGGAATCATTATCGGCAAACCCGAGGTCGTCGATATATGTCAGGAAATTCCGGTCATACCCGCCGAGTTCGGTAAACAGATCGGCGAGACCTTCCATGGCATCCGCTGCGATCTGCACCAGGGCAATGCTGCCCGGCCGTTCCTGTTGGGCTGCGAGAATGCTGCCACGGATCAATGCGGACTTGCCCATCCCGCGCGATCCCCAGAGCAGCATGTCATGGGCGGCATGTCCGGCTGACAGGCGTCCTACGTTGGCGACCACCAGATCCTTTTGACGATCGATCCCGCGCAGGAGGGACAGGGCAGGGGCATCCAGCACCTTGATGCCCCGGGCGGAGCGTCCATTCCAGACATAGGCAGGGCACGCCATCCAGTCGGTCACCACAGGCGGTGGTGAGAGCCGTTCCAGCGCATTGGCTATACGGGCTAGTGGATCGCCTTGATCAGTCATCAGAAGCCTTCTTATCGCAATTTTCGGACTATTCGGTGATGGGGAGGTGACCAGCTACCTCGACCCTGTCAACCCGATGCGCCGGAATCCGCAATCGTCATAGTGGGCCGCGCATGCTTTCTCTTGGCTAATCGCAACAGGCAATCTAGCGAGCAGGGGTGAACCCGGACCACTCTTCCCTCATCCAACAGGCGGACGCTGCTGGTATCGCCGAGGCGGTGCATCGGCTGCGGAACGGTCAACTCGTCGCAGTGCCGACAGAGACCGTCTATGGCCTTGCCGCGCGTGCGGATAGCGCGGATGCGGTCGCCGCGATCTATCGCGCGAAGGGGCGACCGGATTTCAATCCGCTGATCGTTCATGTGGCCAGCCTCGAACAGGCGGCGCACCTTGCCGTGGTTGATGCACGGGCGGAATTGCTGGCGCGCAATTTCTGGCCCGGCCCGCTGACGATGGTTCTGCCGCTCCGGCCTGATTCCGGCATTGCGGCGGCGGTGACGGCCGGCTTACCCACCATTGCGATTCGCATGCCTGCCCATCCGCTCATGCGGGCGGTGCTGCGGGAAAGCGGTCTGCCGCTGGCAGCGCCCTCTGCCAATCGCAGCGGCGCGGTCAGCCCGACCACGGCAGCCCACGTTGCGGCATCGTTAGGGGAAGGCGCGGGCTATATTCTGGATGGCGGTGCCTGTGCGCAGGGGCTTGAATCCACCATAGTTGCGCTGCGCGACTTTGATGAATGGCAATTACTGCGCCCAGGGCCAGTGACCAGCGCCCAGTTGTCGGCTCTGCTGGGGCCGCCGATTGCCACCATGACGTCAAAAATAGAGGCGCCGGGGCAGCTTGCCAGCCATTATGCACCAGGCAAGCCCGTGCGGCTTGGCGCAACAGCGGCGGAGCCGGATGAATTTCTCATCGGTTACGGGCCCGTGTCTGGCGACTGTAACCTGTCTGAAGGCGGCAATCTGGCGGAAGCTGCGGCCCGCCTTTATGCTTGCCTGTACGCTGCTGCGGAAGCGCCACATGCCAGAGTGGCGGTGGCCGCCATTCCGGATGAAGGTATTGGCGCGGCGATCAATGATCGTCTGCGCCGCGCCGCTGCCTGAGCAATAGGGCGTACAGCCTCAATTCCCGTAGGGCGACCGCTGCAAGGACTGCATTTCCGCGTAGGTTGCGTCCGCACTGGTGCATGCGGCCTGATCGCCATTCTGACAGCGCCGACTATCCTTACGATAGCTGCGGTCCAGCTTGCCGAGCCGTTCTTCCTGTTTGCGAAGGGCGCGGCCGCGTTTTTCATCGGCCTCGGACTGGCTGGTGGTGACGGCATCGACCGCCCCGCCCACGACCTTTACCGGCGCGGTGACAATATCCGCAGCCGTGCGCACGACGCAGCCTGGCAGGGTCAGTGCGGCAACCAGCGCCAGGCCAGTAGGTACGAATGGAGCCGAAGTCATAGCGCGCCAAGAATGGCGCACTTCTTTTGCGGTGTCCACCAACGGCGCCAAGGGGCTTATCGGCGATGCGTCGGGCAGGGTAGGACTCGCGACGGCGCGATCGGGGAGAATGCAAGGAGGCCCGCATAAGAAAAGGGCCGCCCCGGTGAGGGCAGCCCTTCTGTTGCAACCGATTGGCCGGACGGATCAGGCGGTTTCGGCGTTCTCGTAATATTTGGGGGCGTGTTCGTTCAACACAGCCAGAATCTTCTGCAGCGCAGCCGGCTCGTCGGTTTTTTCCATCGCGGCCAGTTCACGCGCAAGACGGCTGGATGCCGCTTCGAAAATCTGCCGTTCCGAATAGCTCTGTTCCGGCTGATCATCCGGACGGAACAGATCACGCGTCACTTCGGCAATCGAAACCAGATCCCCGGAATTGATCTTCGCTTCGTATTCCTGGGCGCGGCGCGACCACATGGTGCGCTTTACCTTGGGTTTGCCCTTGAGCGTTTCCATCGCTTCTTTCAGCGTCTTGTCGCTGGAAAGTTTGCGCATACCGATCGCTTCAACTTTGTTGACCGGCACGCGGAGCGTCATCCGCTCTTTTTCGAAACGAAGCACATACAGTTCAAGCTGCATGCCGGCTATTTCCTGGCTTTGCAGTTCGATAACACGGCCTACGCCATGCTTGGGATAAACGACATAGTCACCAACATCGAAGGCGGGAGCCTTGCCTGCCATGTAACGTCCTTTCTTACCGGAAGGGCCGGTGCGGGACAGTGAAGCGCACAAACGACCGTGGCGACAGCACGGCCGGGTGTGTGTTCACGTTTCGCTGGGGGTCCTTGCCTGCCTTGTGTCACATGCTGCGCGACGGGAAATCCGTGGCAGTCAAGGCGTATATAGCGAATTTCAGCGAAAATTACTACCCCTTGGGCGATTCGCGTAAGAATCGCCGCAAGGAAGTGTGCAGACCAATAGCGCTCCGGTGCTTTCGCACCGGAATGTATGGGGTAATTTGGGGATCAGTCGCCTTCGCCGGGCTCGGCGGAGAAGTACTTCTCGAACTTGCCTTCTTCACCCTTGAAATCGTCAGCATCGGCTGGCGTATCGCGCTTGCTGGTGAGATTCGGCCATTCCGCCGAATACTTGGCGTTCAGTTCCAGCCATTGTTCGAGACCGTTCTCGGTATCGGGCAGAATCGCTTCTGCAGGGCATTCGGGTTCGCAGACGCCGCAATCGATGCATTCGCTGGGGTTGATGACGAGCATGTTCTCGCCCTCATAGAAACAATCGACCGGACAGACTTCTACGCAGTCCATATACTTGCACTTGATGCATGCATCGGTGACGACATAGGTCATTGACGGTAATCCCCTTCAGGCCCTTCGGGCAGTTCATTTCGTTGCCCTGCTATGGCGAAGTCGGTGGCGCCGTCAAGCACGCGATAGCATTCGCGCGCTTCCGAAGCCGGTCCGCGGCGTGTGGGCAAGGCCAGCAATTCTATGACAACGACTCCACCGCGCAGGGGCAATGTCAAAATATCGCCCATTGCCGTGGGCTGATCCGTCCGTTCGACCCGCTTGCTGTTGCGGCGGATATGCCCTTCTTTCACCCATTTCTGGGCAAGCCCCCGGGTTTTGGCGAAACGAAGAAACCACAACAACTTGTCGATTCGCACCGGGGCCCGCCTTACCGCATAAGATCGGCCAGGGCGGCAAAGGCGTTGCCTTCGCGTGGCGCTGCTTCGGGTTTGCGGGCGGCGGGCTGATCCTTGCGTGGGGCACGCCATTCCCACAGATCGGGCTGTGGCGGGCCAAAGGCCCCTTCCGGCAGCACTGGCGCAGGTATTTTGCGGAAACCCGCCTCGCGCATCAACCGCACGAAGCTGCCCGGGGCGAGGCCCATCGATGTACCGAGCGCGGCATCCACGATGAAGCGTTTCCTGCCCGATCCGCGGCTTTCATGGGCGGCGCGAAACAGTTTTTCGGCCATATCGACCCGAATGGCCTGTTTTCCGGCATGGCGATATCCGGCGGGCAGTTTCTGGCCGCCGGGGATGACGCTGGCCATGTCTTCGCGCAGGAATCGGCGGTCAGCCCCGATCGCGCGCAACAACTTGCGCGGTGCGGGCTTGAGCAGTGCTGGCACGAAAATATCCAGCGCGCCGATCGTGACCCCCAGTTTGCGCAGTTCGCGCCGCCGTTCCTGAGGCACTTGGGCGAGGCCCGTGCGTTCGCGTGCAATAACGCCGCGTCCGGCGATGACTGACAGCAAAAGGGCGCGGACTTCCGAACCCGCCGCAGGATCGCGCGCGGCTTCTTCCAGTTTGGTCAGGGGGCAAGGGGGGCCAGTTCGCGCGCCAGCCACAGGTCCAGCGCTTCGGCAAGTTGCGTGCGCTGAACAGGCGCAAGTGCAGCCAGTTCGCGGGCCAGTTCGATGCGCGGGGCGGCGATGGCCTTGCCTTCCCGCAGAACCGCGACCACTTGTTCACCGCGCAGAATCTCGCCGCGTTCGATAGTCAGTTCGCCGAATTGGCTGGCAATCAGGTGTCCGGCCTTTTGCGCGAGCAATTCGGGCATGTGCCGTTCCGCCGCCGCCAGCAGCAGTTTTCGATCATCATGACCGGTTCTGGCATCGACCACGAACCGGAACCCATCGAGATGGCCGATCACTTCGCCTTCGACCGATACCGCGCCGTCCTCGGCCAGTTCTACCCGCAACAAATTTGCATCCTTACCCATAGTTTTCATCAGTACCGCAGTCCGACGATTGACGAAACGCTCGGTTAAGCGCCCGTGCAATGCATCCGACAGGCGCGCTTCTGCCGCGCGCGCCCGTGCAGCCATTTCCTCCTTGGCCAGTACCCAGTCCGGGCGCTGGCAGATATAGGCCCAGCTGCGGATCGCCGCGATCCGCCCTTGCAGTGTATCGATGTCTCCATCCGGTTTGTCGAGTTCCGCGATCCGTGCGGCCACATAATCGCTGCCGAGGTCACCGCTGCGCAGATCCTGCCACAGCCGTGCCACGAACCGTGCGTGGTTTTCGATGCCGAGTTGCCGGAAATCGGGCAGCGAACAGACATCCCAGAAGCGCGCAACCAGCGCCGGAGAGGTGACGCCTGCAGCAATCTCGGGTTCTTCGGCCAGTCGTTTCAACACGCCAAGGTCGATCGCTTCGGGTGCGGGGACAAGGCCAGGCTCGCCGGGTTTGGCTTCCAGATCGGCGATCAGGGTATCGAGATTGTCATGGCGGGGATCGCCATCGCGCCAGAACAGGTGGCTGATCGGGGCGAAGCGGTGTTCCTCGATCGCGTAGACTTCTTCATCGGTGAAGGCCACGTCGCGTCCGCCGCCCGACAGGGTGCCGAATGTCCCGTCTTTCTGGTGGCGCCCGGCCCGGCCTGCGATCTGGGCCATTTCCGCAGGGGTAAGACGCCGTTGCCGCACACCGTCAAACTTGGACAGCCCGGCGAAGGCGACATGGCTGACGTCAAGGTTGAGGCCCATGCCGATCGCATCCGTCGCGACGATATAGTCGACTTCGCCCGACTGGAACAGGGCGACCTGGGCATTGCGGGTCTGCGGGCTGAGCGCGCCCATGACCACTGCCGCACCACCGCGGAACCGCCGCAGCATTTCGGCCACTGCATAGACCTGTTCGGCGGAGAAGGCGACGATGGCACTGCGCGGCGGGAGACGTGACAGTTTGGCGGCACCCGCGTGGCGCAATGTGGAAAAGCGCGGGCGTGTGGTGATCCCGGCTTCGGGCAGAAGCGAACGGATCATCGGCTCCATGGTGGAGGAGCCAAGCAGCATGGTTTCCTCGCGTCCCCGCGCATTGAGCAGCCGGTCCGTGAAAATATGCCCGCGTTCGCGATCTGCGGCGAGTTGCACTTCATCGAGCGCGACAAAGGCCCGTTCCTCGGTATCGCGCGGCATGGCTTCGACCGTGCACAGCAACCAGCGCGCGCCGGGGGGCTCTATGCGTTCCTCTCCGGTGATCAGCGCGACCTCTTTCGGTCCCTTGATTGCGCAGACCTTGTCATAGACCTCGCGGGCAAGCAGCCGCAGCGGGAAGCCAATGGCCCCGCTGGAATGCGCGCAAAGCCGTTCGATTGCCAGATGGGTCTTGCCCGTGTTGGTCGGCCCAAGCACGGCTTTCACATTGGCATCGCCAGAGAGGGTCGCAAATTTGCCAGTCACCCCGCGATTGTGGCCGTGTGCGGCTGCGGCTGCAAGCAGGCGGGACCATCCTATCCCCATCGCTGCTTCATCCCACCGCGACGGGTGCGCAACTGATCTTGCTTAGGAGCTTATTAACTTTGGAGTGGCAGTGTTTTCCGCCAGATGGGTTGCCGGGATCGACACGCAGCCTGCCGGATAGATCGCAGGTTGCCAACGGAGGGCGCGCTTGTTCAAATCGCGCGAACATTTTTCTGGATACGAAGCCGGTGACAGGGGCGGCCCAGGTGTGGGCGCTGCTGCGCTGACTCATGCGCAGATGCTGGGCGAGCCTGAACTGTTCGTCCACAACCGGATCTGTTCCTATGCGGAACGTTTCGCAGCGTGGAAAGAAGCGGCATGGCAACGGGCGCAGGCGCTCGATCTGGCTCCGGATCTTGCCGAAGATATCGGCAGCGCACGGTGGTTTCGCGGGGCTGGGACATTGCTGGGCCTTACGGCCGTGGCGCTGGCGTTCTGGCCCGATTTCGCACCGTTGGAAGCGGCCCCGGCCATGACAATCGACCCGGCGGCGCGGGATGAATTCCGCAGCCAGATGATCATGCCGCTCGCGCTAGGTGCGGACAGCGGCCGACACATGGGGGCGACACAGGCTGTCACCCCGTTGCACGCCGCGCCGGAACGACCGCGCGTTGAAATGGTTGCGACATTGGCTCCGGGTGACAGTTTCAGCCGCATGCTGCAGCGTGCCGGGGTTGGTGCCGGTGAAGCCGCGCGGGTCAACGGCATGATAGCCGGGGCGATATCACCCGGCGATATCGCGTCGGGCACCCGCGTTGATCTCGTGCTGGGCCGCAGAACCGGCACAGATGAGGCACGGCCGCTCGAATCGCTCTCGTTTCGCGCGCGTTTCGATCTGGAAGTCGCCATTGATCGTCGGGATAGCGGTCTGGTGCTGGTGCCCCGGCAGATCAGGGTGGATGCCACGCCCCTGCGTGTCAGGGGGATTGTCGGGCCCAGCCTCTATCGTTCCGCCCGCAATGCCGGCGTGCCCGCGCATGCGGTGCAGCAATATCTGCGCACATTGGCCACCAATGGCAGTTTTGACGGTGAACTCGCGGCCGGTGATACCTTCGATATTATCGTGGCCTACAAACGCGCCGAAACCGGGGAGGCCCAGGCTGGTGACCTGCTCTATGCGGGGCTTGAACGCGGTGGCAAACCCAGGGCGCAACTGCTGCGCTGGGGGGCGAATGGCCAGTTCTTCGAGGCATCGGGCGTTGGCGAATCGCGCAGCGGGCTACTGGCGCCGGTCAACGGGCGGATAGGATCGCCGTTTGGCATGCGGCGTCATCCGATTCTGGGTTTTGCGCGCATGCACAAAGGCCTCGATTTCAAGGCAGGCTATGGCGCACCGGTCTATGCCGTCACCGATGGCCGGGTGACCTATGCCGGGCGGCATGGTGGTCACGGCAACTATATCAGGCTTGAACATGGCGGTGGTCTTGGCACGGGGTATGCGCATCTCAGCCGCTTTGCGGTGTCATCGGGTGCGCAGGTCCGGCGCGGACAGGTGATTGGCTATGTCGGGTCGACCGGGCTCTCCACCGGGCCGCATTTGCATTATGAAATGTATCGCGGCGGGCGGGCGGTGAATCCGGCCAGCGTCCAGTTTGTTACGCGCGCGCAGTTGTCAGGTCAGGAACTGGCGGCATTCCGGGCCCGGCTGGCATCGCTGAAAAGCGTTGCTTCGGGCGCGGCACTGGAAAGCCTCGCACCGACCAGAACGGCGGCTTTGGACGAACCCACGCGTGAGATCGATCGGGTGGCCCGCGTAAAACCGCAGGGCTGAGACAATCCGCCTGATTGAACCCCGGATGCTTTTCCGGCAGGGATGACGGCTATGACAGCATCCTATCCCGCACTTCGCCTGCGCCGCACGCGCGCCACCGCGTGGAGCCGCGCCCTTCATCGCGAAAATGTCCTGACACCGGCAGAATTGATCTGGCCGCTGTTCGTGACGGAAGGGCAGGGGGTGGAAGAACCGATACCGTCCCTGCCCGGTGTGTCGCGCTGGTCGGTCGATGGTATCGCTGCCCGCGCCCGGGAAGCTGTGGCACTGGGTATTCCCTGCCTTGCCCTGTTTCCGAACACCCAGCCGGAAAAGCGCAGCGATGACGGGGCCGAAGCGCTCAACCCCGATAATCTCATGTGCCGCGCGATCCGCGCGATCCGCAATGCCTGTGGCGATCAGATCGGGGTACTGACCGATGTCGCGCTCGATCCTTATACGGCGCATGGTCAGGATGGTTTGCTGGATGATGCGGGTTATGTTCTCAACGATGCCTCGATCGAAGTGCTGGTCGGGCAAAGTCTCAACCAGGCTGCGGCGGGCGCGGACATCATTGCGCCGTCCGACATGATGGATGGCCGGGTCGGCGCGATCCGTGCGGCGCTGGAGAGCGAAGGTCACACCAATATCCAGATCATGGCCTATGCCGCGAAGTATGCTTCGGCATTCTATGGCCCGTTTCGCGATGCGGTGGGTTCGCGCGGGCTGCTGAAAGGTGACAAGAAGACCTATCAGATGGACCCGGCGAATGCCGAGGAAGCCCTGCGTGAGGTCGCGCTCGACCTTGCGGAAGGGGCTGATAGCGTGATGGTGAAGCCGGGCCTGCCCTATCTCGATATCGTGCGCCGGGTGAAGGAACGCTTCGAAGTTCCCGTCTTCGCCTATCAGGTGAGCGGGGAATACGCGATGATCGAGGCCGCTGTCGCAGCCGGGGCCGGAGATCGCGATGCGCTGGTTCTGGAAACCTTGCTGGCGTTCCGGCGTGCCGGTTGTTCGGGTATTCTGACGTACCATGCACCGCATGCGGCGCGTTTGTTGCATGGTTGAGTTCCGGCGTGAAACCCCGCGCCTGGTCCTGCGCGATTGGCGCGAGGCGGATTGGGCACACTTGTTCGAACATACCAATACGCCTGCGGTCATGCGTTGGCTTGGCGGCGTGATGGACGAAGCGGGCAAGATCAAGGCCCGCGAACGGCTGGAATCCTATCGGCGCGATCACGGTTTCACCTTGTGGGTGGTCGAACGCCGAGAGGATGGTGGGGCGCTTGCGGGCGAATGGCTTGGCTTTTGCGGGCTGAAGCGTTCCAACATCGCAGGTGGGCCTATCGGGGATATGGAGATCGGCTGGCGCCTGCGCGAGGATGCATGGGGTGCTGGCTATGCGCGCGAAGCGGCAGAGGAATCGCTGCGTATCGGGTTCGAGGAATGGGACGCACCCCACATTCTGGCGCTGACGGTGGAGGGCAATACGGCCAGTTGGGGCCTGATGCGGCGGCTGGGTATGCAGCCCCGGACAGATCTCGATTTTGCCAGTTCCGAATTCGACGCCGAAAGCGGTATGATCATTGTCTATGCGATCACCCGGCGCGAATGGGACGTGTTAGGGTCCCCGCCTGAACAGAAATGAGGTTCCGATCATGACTACCCAGCGGTTTGGCGCGGAGCTTGCCCAGCGGCCCGGTGCAACCATCCTGCCGTTTCATGGCAAAACGCCGCGCATCCACGATACAGCCTTCATCGCACCCGGTGTGCGTATAATCGGGGACGTGGAAATCGGCCCCGATGCCAGCATCTGGTACAATTGCGTGCTGCGGGGCGATGTGAACCGGATCGTGATCGGCGCGCGCAGCAATATCCAGGATGGCACGGTCATTCATTGCGATGGGCCGGAAGCGCACGAACCGCATGGCTTTCCGACCACGATCGGCGATGATGTGCTGGTTGGGCATCTGGCGATGTTGCACGGCTGCACGCTGCATGATCGGGCTTTCGTGGGCCTGAGCGCCACAGTGATGAACGGCTGCGTGATTGAAAGCGACGGCATGCTGGCTGCGGGTGCCATGCTTTCTCCCGGAAAAACCATCGGCGCGCGCCAGCTATGGATGGGCCGCCCCGCGAAATATGCGCGGGATCTGCCTGATGAGGCTTTGGTGGATATGCAGGCCGGTGTTGCCCGTTATGTGGAAAATGGGCGCGCGCATCTGGCTGCGATCGCGGATGCGGGTGGCGAAGCCGGAGTCTAGCCGTGGCGCGCCTCCGGGCTGACTTTCCACCGGCGGAGGCTATTCGCGCACTGGCCGATGGGGAGGGGCGACTGGCCGTGCGGGTTACCCCCGGCGCCCGCAGCGAGGGGATCGATATTGCCGATGGCCGGGTCGTGATAAAAGTGCGTGCGAAGCCCAAGGATGGAGAAGCGAATAGCGCGGTCCTGGCCACGCTGGCTGCGGCACTGGGGATCGCCCCTTCGCACGTAAAAATGTTGCGCGGCGCAACTTCGCGCGACAAGCTCGTCCAACTCGGCGATTGATCGGGCGGACTATCCGCCCCGATCAACCAGCCCCATCAGCCCGGTTCTGTCAGCCTGGTTCTGTCAGTTACGTGCCATGCTTCGCGCCATACGGGCGAGAAGTTCTGTCATTTCTGCGCTGAGATCCGCATGCGGCAGGTCGGCATCGGCTATGGCGCGGGTCATGGCATCGGCCCATTGTTCCGCCACGGCAGCGGAAATGGCGATGCCTTTATGCGCGCTCATCATGCACTTGCCGGGGTTTTCGGTGTGCCAGTCGCGCGGGCCGCCCGACCACGCGGCGAGAAACCCGGTCAGTGAATGGCGCATCGGTGCCAGTTCGGGGGCGTGCAGTGCCCGCAGTTCGGCATAGGCGGGGTCCTGCTCCATAAGATCATAGAACCGCTCCACAACGCGCTGTAGCGTGGGATGGCCACCGATCAGATCGTAGGGGGTCGCCGGGGTCTGTGCCTGACTGGCCATAAGAATCCTCACCAAATCGCAATAATACAATTCTTCTGTAGCCAGCCGATCAGGACAATTCCTTGATCTGCCGCAAATCGCGGCAGTCGCCCGATGAGGATAAAAAGATCCGGGCGGCTCTGGGATGAGCCGCCCGGATCGCATTTGTGGGACTGTGCGCTTACTTTTCGTTGTCGAAAGGCTCATCCTGACCGCTGTCAGGGGCGTCGTCCGTTTTTGCCGAAGGCTTCTTCGATGCCGATTTCTTCTTCGGCTTGCTGACTTTGGGCGGTGCCGGTGTGAGTTCAAAGGCGAGCTTGTCGTCCTTGATGCTCACATGGACCTCGCCGCCGTGCGCCAGCTTGCCGAACAGCAGTTCTTCCGCGAGCGGCTGCTTGACCTTCTCCTGGATCAGTCGGCCCATCGGACGCGCGCCATAGAGTTTGTCGTAACCGCGCTTCGACAGCCATTCGCGGGCGTCGCCGTCGAACTGGATATGGACATTCTGTTCCGCCAGCTGGAGTTCGAGCTGGAGGATGAACTTGTCCACCACCCGGCTGACCGTTTCCGTGCCGAGATAGGCAAAGGGAACAATGGCATCCAGACGGTTGCGGAATTCGGGGCTGAACATCCGCTTCACCGCTTCGTCGCCCGCATCTTCTTTCGACACATCCCCGAAGCCGATGCCCTGACGCGCCATATCGGATGCCCCGGCATTGGTCGTCATGATGAGAACGACATTCCGGAAATCCACGGTCTTGCCATGATGATCGGTCAGGCGACCGTTATCCATGACTTGCAGCAGGATGTTGAACAGATCGGGATGTGCCTTCTCGATTTCATCGAGCAGCAGCACGCAATGCGGATGCTGGTCGATGGCATCGGTCAGCAGGCCACCCTGATCGTAACCGACATAGCCCGGAGGCGCGCCGATCAGACGGGACACACTGTGGCGCTCCATATATTCCGACATGTCGAAGCGTTTCAGTTCGATGCCCATGATCGAGGCGAGCTGACGCGCCACTTCGGTCTTGCCGACACCCGTGGGGCCGGAAAACAGGAAGCTGCCGATCGGCTTGTCCGGATCACGCAGACCGGCGCGGCTCAGCTTCATCGCACTGGCCAGCAGTTCGATGGCCTTGTCCTGCCCGTAAACCACCCGCTTGAGATCGCGATCGAGATGTTCGAGCGCTTTCTTGTCGTCGGTCGACACGGATTTGGGCGGGATGCGCGCCATTGTCGCAATCACGGCCTCGATTTCGCGGGCGGTGATGGTTTTCTTCCGGCGGCTGGGGGGGACCAGCATCTGCATCGCGCCGACTTCGTCGATCACGTCGATCGCCTTGTCCGGCAGCTTGCGATCGTTGATGTAGCGGGCGGACAATTCCACCGCGGTCTTGATCGCATCGGGGGTGTATTTGACCTTGTGATGTTCCTCGAACGCCGTGCGCAATCCGCGCAGGATCTTGATCGTGTCCTCGATCGTGGGTTCGTTCACATCGATCTTCTGGAACCGGCGCAACAGCGCGCGATCCTTCTCGAAGTGATTGCGGAACTCCTTGTACGTGGTCGAACCGATGCAGCGGATCGTCCCGCCCGAAAGCGCAGGCTTGAGCAGGTTGGATGCATCCATCGCGCCGCCGCTGGTTGCCCCGGCCCCGATCACCGTATGGATTTCATCGATGAACAGCACTGCGTCGGGCATCTTTTCCAGTTCGGACACGACCTGTTTCAGCCGCTCCTCAAAATCGCCGCGATAACGGGTGCCCGCCAGCAGGGAGCCCATATCGAGCGAATAGATAACGGCATCGCGCAGGACTTCCGGCACATCGCCTTCGACGATCTTGCGCGCCAGCCCTTCGGCAATCGCGGTCTTGCCCACGCCTGGATCGCCCACATAAAGCGGGTTGTTCTTGGACCGGCGGCACAGGATCTGGATCGTGCGATCCACTTCCGGACCACGCCCGATCAGCGGATCGACCTTCCCAGCCAGCGCCTTCTCGTTGAGATTGACGGTGAACTGATCGAGCGCCGAATCCTTGCCCGAGGATTTGCTTTCGGTTTTCTCTTCCGCCTGCGTGGGTTCTTCCGTCCCGCCGGTGGAACGGTTGTCGACCTGACGACCGCCCTTGCCGATGCCATGGCTGATGAAGCTGACCGCATCGAGTCGGCTCATATCCTGCTGCTGCAGGAAATAGACGGCGTAGCTGTCCCGTTCGGAGAACAGCGCGACGAGCACATTGGCGCCGGTTACGGTGTCCTTGCCGGATGACTGGACATGCAGGATCGCGCGCTGGATCACGCGCTGAAAACCTGCGGTTGGCTGTGGGTCGGCGCTGTCTCCGGTTTTGAGAGACTGGTATTCCTGATCGAGATACTGCCGCACGACATCGCCAAGATCGCCGAGATCCACGCCGCAGGCGGTCATCACTTCGGCGGCATCGGGATCATCGATCAGGGCGAGCAGGAGGTGTTCGAGCGTCGCATATTCATGGCTCCGGTCAGCGGCATTGGCGAGCGCGTTGTGGAGCGTCTTTTCCAGATTTGCGGCGAAACTGGGCATCTAGGGGCCTTTCGCTAGAGGAAATGACTGTCCCTCGACCGGGAGAGGTGTCGGGACGGGACTGTTGAAACCTATATGGTGCGCCATCGCCAAAAAAAGGAGAGGCGGTATTCATCACCCGTTATTTCGCGGCCTGAACAGCGCATCGGCTGCCTGCCTGTGTGCCGCCGCCTTGTCGCGGTGGGCTTTTACGCGTGCGATCTCGGTCTCGAGCATATGGATGCGGTCATCCAGCTCGTCCTGCGAATAACTGTCCAGGCTCTCAAGAGAGAGCTGGGTGGCAGCGTCTCCGCGCCGTCTCGGGAGATCGTTCTCATCCATTGCAATGCAGCATTTCCCTTCTGACGCTTGCTGTCAATGCACATGGGGTTTACCCAAGGGCCATGTGGCGGCTTAGCCACAGGAATAGTTGGGAAACCAGGGGGGCTTGGTGGCCGGAATAATACCGCGAACAATGTTGGCGATGGGATTCGACGCGCCCGGGGGGGCGGATGTGTTGCGACCAGTGCATATGGCCGTGCCTCAGGTGGGGCCGGAAGATGTGCTGATCAAAGTCGCATTTGCCGGGGTGAACCGGCCGGATGTGGCGCAGCGGCAAGGGCTTTATCCGCCGCCTCCGGGCGCATCGCCGATTCCCGGGCTCGAAGTGTCCGGCACAGTGGTGGCGGTGGGACGCGAGGTTCCGCCAGAACTGCTCAATCAGGAAGTCTGCGCACTGGTGACGGGCGGCGGCTATGCCGAATATTGTCTGGCTAAAGCCGGGCATTGCCTGCCGGTTTGCGAAAGCCTGCCGCTGGATCAGGCGGCGGCATTGCCCGAAACGCTGTTCACCGTGTGGCACAACGTGTTCGAACGCGGCTATGCCACACAAGGAGAAACGATGTTGGTCCACGGGGGCACCAGCGGTATTGGTACCATGACGTCAATGCTGGGAAAGCTGTTTGGTATCAATGTGATCGTTACGTGTGGTAGCGATGAAAAGTGCGCGGCGGCACGACGCATTGGTGCGGCGCATGCAGTCAACTACCGGACCCATGACTTCGTGGAGGAAGTGAAGGCGCTAACCGATGGGCGGGGGGTCAATCTCGTGCTCGACATGGTGGGCGGCGATTATGTCGCGCGCAATCTCAAGTGTCTGGCGGAAGACGGCCGCCATGTGACGATCGCGGTGCAGGGCGGAGTGAAGGCGGAAATCAACCTCGCCCAAGTGATGACGCGGCGTTACACGCTGACCGGTTCCACACTGCGCCCCCGTTCCGACGCTTTCAAGACGCTGCTGGCTGATGATATTCAGCGTAATGTCTGGGATTTGGTTGCCGACGGCGAACTGCGGCCGGTCATGGACCGGCGTTTCCCGTTGCGGGAAGCCGCCGCCGCCCATGCCCGGATGGAAGCGGGGGATCACATCGGCAAAATTGTTCTGGAGGTAGATGATGGAGAGTCTGGTCCTTCATGAAGATGCCCGCAGCGGCAATTGCTACAAGATACGCCTGACGGCGGCCCTGCTCGGGCAGGCGCTGGAACGGGTGTCCTACGATATCATCCGGGGGGAGACGCGAACGCCGGAATTTCTTTCGCAGATCAATGCGAACGGACGCATTCCCGTGCTGCAGATCGGTGATCGCTATCTCCCCGAAAGCAACGCGGCGTGTTTCTATCTCGCAGAAGGCAGCGCGCTGATCCCGCAGGACCGGTTCGACCGGGCGGACATGCTGCGCTGGATGTTTTTCGAACAATACAATCACGAACCGAATATCGCGACCTTGCGGTTCTGGCTGCTCTATGTCGGAGAGCGCAATCTGACCGAGTTGCAGCGTCATCAACTGCTTCCGAAAAGAATGGCGGGCGATGATGCGCTGACGGTCATGGATCGGCATCTTGCCGATCATGCGTGGCTCGTGGGCACTTCGGTGACTTTGGCCGACATCGTGCTCTACGCCTATACCCACATCGCCGAAGCCGGGGGGTTCCGCCTGCGCGACTACGCCCATATCTGCGCCTGGCTGGACCGGGTGCAGGCGCTACCCGGCTATGTGTCCATGGACTGACGGGGGAATATCGAAGCCAGGCAGCATGTTGGAGAAACGACAGGCTTCACAAAACCGTCATCGAACTGAGATCGGGGTGTAACAATCGCGGGCTATCCGCCCGTTCATGGGGATCGAACCGTTCATCGATCATATGTGGGAAGACGACGGCGGATCGCCTCTGCCCTTGCCGTTCCCACTGCGTGCACCAGCCCGGCCAGAGCCGGATGCCAGCGGCAGGCGGCAATTTCGCACGATCTGGATTTCGGATGTCCATCTGGGCACGCGCGGTTGCAATGCCGAGATGCTCATCGACTTTCTCGATTCCGTCGATAGCGAGACGCTTTATCTGGTGGGCGATATTATCGATGGCTGGCGCCTGAAGAAGAAGTTCTACTGGCCGCAAAGCCACAACGATATCGTCTGGCGCATTCTCAAACGGGCCCGGCGCGGCACGCGGATCGTCTATATTCCCGGCAATCACGACGAGATGTTCCGCCAGTTCACCGGGTTGAAATTTGGCGGCGTGGAAATTCGCCGTGCGGCTTTTCACACCACCGCCGATGGCCGCCGGTTGATGGTCCTGCATGGCGATGAATTCGATGCGGTGATGCTGGCGCATCGGTGGCTCGCCGTCATTGGCGATGCCCTGTACCACGTGTTGATGGGGCTGAACCGGCGGGTCAACGCCGTGCGTCGCCGCTTTGGCATGCCCTATTGGTCGCTGTCCAAAGTGGCCAAGCACAAGGTCAAGAACGCGGTCGAATTCATTTCGCAATATGAAGAGGTCGTGGCCCGGGCTGCTGCGGAACGCGGGGTGGACGGCGTGGTTTGCGGCCATATCCATACGGCCGAAATCCGAAACCTTGATGGCGTCGCGTACTTCAACGATGGCGACTGGGTGGAAGGTTGTACCGCATTGGTGGAACATGCCGACGGCCACATGGAAGTGCTGCATTGGCCCGAGGAAATGGCGAAGCGTGAAGCGGAACGTGAGGCGGCCCAAATGGTTGCGGAACGCGCCGGGCGCACACTGGAACGCGCGGCATGACCGGCTTGCGGATCGCGATCGTGACCGATGCCTGGACGCCGCAAGTCAACGGGGTTGTCCGCACATTGACTACGCTGGCGCGTGTCCTGCGTGGCTGGGGGCACGAAGTGACCGTGATTTCGCCCGACCGGTTCCGTTCCCTGCCCTGTCCGAGCTACCCCGAAATCCGTCTCGCTTTTCCGGGGCGCGGGGCAGTGGGCGCATGGCTTGACCGGATTGCGCCCGATGCGATCCATATTGCGACCGAAGGGCCGCTGGGGCTGGCCGCGCGGGGGCATTGCCTGCGCCACGGTCTGTCCTTCACCACGGCCTATCACACGCAGTTCCCGGATTATCTCGCGCGCCGCACGCGTCTGCCGGCATCGGCCTTCTGGCCCTATATTCGCTGGTTCCATCGCCCTTCGGCCGGAATCATGGTGGCGACCGATACGGTGCGCAGACAATTGCAGCAGCAGGGGCTGACGCAGCTCCTGCCGTGGAGCCGGGGCGTCGATCTGGCCAGCTTCACGCCCGCCATTGTCCCGCCCGATCTGTTCGGACGGCTGGAACGGCCCATCCAGCTCTATGTCGGTCGGGTATCGGTCGAAAAGAACATCGAGGCCTTTCTCACCAATCCCCATCCCGGATCGAAAGTGGTGGTCGGCGATGGACCGGCCCGGGCACGGCTGGCCGCCCGCTTTCCCGAGGCAATTTTCCTCGGCACCCAGACGGGGCAGAATCTGGCGGCGTGTTATGCGGGGGCGGATGTCTTCGTCTTTCCCAGCCGGACCGATACCTTCGGTCTGGTGATGATCGAGGCGCTGGCCTGTGGAACGCCCGTGGCAGCCTATCCCGTGCAGGGGCCGCAGGATATCGTGACACCGCACTGCGGCGCTCTCGACGAGCAGCTCGATCGCGCGATTGCCCGGGCGCTGGCCTGCGATCGCGGCACGTGCGCGACATATGGCGCCAGCTTCACATGGGAAGCCAGCGCCCGGCAGTTCCTTGACGCGCTGGCCTGTGCTCCGGCGACTGACCCGGCGGGCGATCTGGTGGGCGATCCAGCAGGAGCCCTGGTGGCGTGATCGCCGGGCTGACGCGCATTCTCCTTGCCCCGGGGCGGGCAATCGCCTAGACAGGCTGGCGAACGGCCGCTCCGAAAGGGGCGGCCCTTGTGTTTTTACCGTGTCTTTCAAGTGCCGCTTCCGGCTATAATGTGGAGGCGGAACAGGGCCCCGCAGGGGTGGAGAAGAACCATGTCCCAACCGACGCCACTCATGCCGCATGCGACCGCTTCCTGGCTGGTCGACAATACGGCGCTGACATTCGAGCAGATTGCCGAATTCTGCGGTCTGCATATTCTGGAAGTTCAGGCCATGGCCGATGATCTTGCGAGCAGCAAGTACACGGGCCGGGACCCCATCCATTCGGGTGAATTGAACCACGCGGAAATTGAAAAGGGGCAGGCCGATCCGGAATACCGGCTTCGTATGCAGCGGGCGCCGGTTTCGGTCAGCCGCACCAAGGGGCCGCGCTATACCCCCGTGTCAAAACGGCAGGACAAGCCGGATGGCATTGCATGGCTGGTGCGCAACCACCCGGAAATTTCCGATGCGCAGATCGGCAAGCTGATTGGCACCACGCGCAATACGATTGCTGCGGTGCGCGATCGTTCGCACTGGAATATCCAGAACATCCAGCCGAAAGATCCGGTGACACTGGGCCTCTGTTCGCAGCGCGAACTCGATGCCGTGGTGGCAAAGGCTGCGAAGAAGGCTGGGCTCGAAGGCGGTGCGGCGCAGGATGCTGCGGCACTCGGCGGGGACAAGCAGGCCCTGATCGAGGAATTGCAGGCCGAACGCGAAGCGGCGGCCAAGGCGGCTGTCGAAGCCGCGCAGGAAGCCGAAGCGCATGCGTGGCTCGAAGCGCGCCGTGCGCAGGAAGCCAACGGAGACTGACTTTGTTTTCGCTCTGATGCCGATTGGGGCTTGCCGCGCGCCGCGTGGCATCCCAATCTGCAGGGGTGGAAAGAAATCAGGACAGTGGTGCCCGGCCCGTTCTGGCCGGGGAGCATTACGCGCATTACGGCGCGTGGCACATTGATTTACCGCCGTTGAGCCTGCCGGATATGTTGCGGCAGGCCGCAGCGCAGAGGGGCAATCATCCCCTGGTCGATTTTCTCGGCCGCACCTATTCCTACAACGAGATATGGCGCGCGGCAGAAGGATTTGCCGCCGGCCTTCAGAAACGCGGGCTGGGGCGTGGGGATCGGATCGGGCTCTATCTGCCGAACGTTCCCCTTTATGTCGCAGCCTACTTCGGCGCCTTGCTGGCCGGGGCCACGGTGGTGAATTTCTCGCCGCTCTATTCGGCTGAGGAACTGGAAGCGCAAGTCGCCAACTCGGGTACGCGGGTGCTGGTCACCGTGGATTCCTCTGCACTGCTGCCCACGGCACTCGAAGTGCTGGACCATTCACCGCTGGAAAACCTGGTTGTCGCCCGGTTGCCCGATATGCTCCCGCGCCTGAAGGGGTGGGCCATGCGGCTGTTCGCGCGCAAACAGCTGACGGCGATCCCGGCGCGGGCCGATGTCACGGCGTGGCAGGATTATCTGTCCAGCCAAGCCCCCACGGCGGTGCCGATCGATCCACAGCACGATATTGCCTTGCTGCAATATACCGGCGGGACCACCGGCACGCCCAAGGGGGCGATGCTGACTCACCAGAATCTCACTGCGAATGCGCGCCAGATCAGGGCGATCGATCCGGATCAGGGGCGGCGCGATATGGTTCTCGGCGTGCTGCCGCTGTTCCATGTTTTCGCCAATACCTGCATTCTCAACCGCACGATCGCGAATGGCGGCTGTATCGCCATGTTGCCCCGGTTCGAAGCCGGGCAGGTGCTGGCCACGATCGGGCGGGTCCGTCCCACATCGCTTTTTGCCGTGCCGACCATGTATCAGGCGCTGCTCGATCATCCACAGTTGAAGGACACCGATTTCTCCTCCTTGCGAGAGACGATTTCCGGGGGCGCGCCCTTGCCCTTGCCGCTCAAACGCCGGTTCGAGGAGGAAACGGGCGTCAAGGTGGTGGAAGGCTATGGCCTGACGGAAAGCAGCGGCGTCGTCAGCACCAATCCGCTGCATGGCGAAAACCGTGAAGGCACTATCGGGCAGGTGCTGCCGCTGACGCGGGTGCGCCTGCTCGACAAGGAAGACCCGCTGCGCGATCCGCCGGGCAATGAACCGGGGGAATTGGCCATTAACGGCCCGCAAGTGATGCAGGGCTACTGGAACCGGCCCGATGCGGCGGCAACGGCGTTTGTCGAACGCGATGGCGAACGGTGGTTTCGCACGGGCGATATCGCCACGTTCGATACCGATGGTTTCATCCGTATTGTCGACCGGCTGAAAGACATGATCAATGTCGGCGGGTTCAAGGTCTTTCCCAGCACGCTGGAAAAGCATCTGGTGGAGCACCCTTCGGTCAAGGAAGCCCTGGTGATCGGGGTGCCGGATGATTATCTGGGCGAACGGCCACGGGCCTATGTGACCTTGACGGACGATGGCCCGCCTGTGACCGGGGACGATCTTCTGGCCTGGCTCAAGCCCCACATCGGCAAGCATGAACGCATCGAATCCGTGGTAATCCGCGATAGCTTGCCCAAGACGCCGATCGGCAAGCTCGATCGCAAGGCACTGGTGGCCGAAGTGCTGGGTGCCTCTTCGCAATAAAAAACCCCGCGCGTGGCGGGGTTTCGTATGATTGCAGGCAGGAGCGTGTCAGCTCGCCAGTGTGAGATGCGGTTCGCCGTCCCCCGTGGTACCCTCCGTGGCCGCAGTCTTGCTGGCCACACGGTGTGAAAAGCGGCCTTCGACTTCGGCGCCCTGTTCGATGGTCAGGGCATCGTACTGCACGTCGCCATTGATCCGCGCGGTGCGCAGGACCGTCAGTTCGCGGGCGCTGATCGAACCGTTGATCGATCCGGCCAGGCGGGCGGTTTCGCTGGTGATCGTGCCGACGATCACACTGTGTTCGCCCTGCACCAGGCTGGCGCAGGTGATATCGCCTTCGATCCGGCCATCGACGTGCAGATCGGCAGAGGCGGTGATGTCGCCCTTGATCGTCACGTCATTGCCGATGATGGAGAAAGTGCTGTTTGCGCTTGCCATGGAATTACCTGCGATCCGCGCTTCCGGCGCGGACTTCTTTGAGAACATTAGGAGCAGCCTCCAGGAAGGGGCGCGGATTTACCGCGCGTCCGTTGTGCCGCACTTCGAAATGAAGATGCGGTCCGGTCGAACGACCGGTGTTGCCAATGGCGCCAATGATATCCCCGGCCTGAACGTCCTGCCCCGGCCGGGCGTGGAATGCCGACATATGGGCGTAGAGGGTTACGAGCCCGTTACCATGGCTGATTTCGATGACATTGCCATAACCGTTTTTCACGCCGGCGAAAATGACCTTGCCCGTGGCCGCGGCGTAAATCGGCGATCCGATCGGGCCGCGAAAATCGAGCCCGGAATGGAGCGCGGCGTGCCCAGCGAAGGGATCGCGGCGATAACCGAAACCAGAGGAAATCATGCTGAGGCTGGCAGGCAGCACTTGCGGAATACCTGCCAATCCGCGTTCCAGGGCTTCCAGCCGTTCAAGGCTGAGGCCAAGCCGTTCAAAGCGGGGGTCCAGCGAACCATCCCGTTCGGTGGTGAGCAGTTCCAGAGGACCGCCCCGTCCTGCTTCGTCGGAGGCAGCCATTATCGCGCGCGGATCAAGGCCGAGCTTGCGAATGGCCACGGCGGCGCGGGCTGCACGGCGGTCGGCATAACGGGTCAGCTTTTCGACGAAGGCGAGCTGGCGCGCTTCGATCCGGGCGAGAGCGCCCGCTTCGGGAATGACCGCACTGATCTTCGCAACGGCTTTGGCCGATTCTCCGCTGCTGTCCGAAACCGTTTCGTGTGCCTTGGCGTCGGCGGGCAGGCTGTCGACCATTTCTTCGATAAAGGTCTGGCGCCGTTTGAGATCGTCAGCGACTGTATCGAGATCGTCACGGTACGCGGCGACGCGGCTTTCCGCCTTGGTAACTACGGCTTCCCGTTCGAGCAGGCTGGCGCGGTCGTTGCTCGACAGGAACTGGCTGATAGCCATGGTGCCGATCGAACCGACCCAGAGCAGCAGCACAGCCGCGACAAGGCCTGCAGCGATCTTCTGCATACGCGAGGATACACGCACAAAACGCACCTGGCCCTGCGACCGCATGAAAAATTCGCGATCGGGAAACCAGGCGGCCAGACGTGCGCCAAGACCGCCAGATGATTCCATATTCAAAAGCGACCCCTCGCCCGTATTCTCAATCGGCGGCTCGCTAGCATGCGGTTCGTCGCAGCAGAAAGTGGGTGGGGAGGAAAGCAGATGAGTTGAGGGAGTCACGCGATGAACCGTTCAAATTGGTGGATGGATGCCGGAACCATCTGCCTTGCAAGGCATTGTTAGGCGCCCGAACGAACCGATTCGCTCCTGACAATCGGGCAGGGGAATGCTATGCGCACGGCCATGACTGCCGAAAATACCTTGATTGCCGAAGCGGGCTATACACCCGTTGAATCGCCTGAATCATCGCCCGAAGCTCTGATTGAACGGCTCGCCAGCGCCGGGCGCATAGCCCAGCGGACGCTGGCGCGCATGGATTCTCCTGCCAAAGCGCATGCCCTGCATCGCGCGGCGCAGGCCCTGCGCGAGGCCGAACCGGATGTTCTGGCCGCCAATGCGCTCGATATGGCAGCCGGCGCGGCGCGCGGCCTGACCGGCGCCATGCTTGACCGGCTGCGGCTGGATTCGGGCCGCCTTGCCGGGATTGCCGATGCGGTCGATGCGGTGGCGGATCTGCCCGATCCGGTCGGTGATGTGATCGATCGCGCCGAACGCCCCAACGGGCTGCAATTGTCGCGCGTGCGGGTGCCGATCGGGCTGATCGGGATCATTTATGAAAGCCGCCCGAACGTGACGGCCGATGCGGCCGCCTTGTGCGTGCGTGCGGGCAATGCGGTGTTGCTGCGCGGCGGCAGCGAAGCGATCCATTCCAACCGCGCCATTCTGAACGCTCTGGTCAAGGGGCTGGTGGAGGGCGGGGTGCCCGCCGATGCCGTGCAGCTGATGCCTACGCAGGATCGGGCTGCTGTGGGGGCCATGCTGCGTGCCACCGGGCTGATCGACATGATCGTGCCGCGCGGCGGGAAGAGCCTGGTCGCCCGGGTGCAGGCCGATGCGCGGGTTCCCGTGCTCGCCCATCTGGATGGCATCTGCCACACCTATGTCCACGCCGCAGCCGATCCCGAGATGGCACGTATCGTGGCGTTGAATGCCAAGATGCGCCGCACCGGAATCTGCGGGGCTATGGAAACCCTGCTGATCGATGCCGCTTTCCCGGCAGCGCAGGACATCGTGGGCGATCTGTTGGGCGCAGGGTGCGAATTGCGTGGCGATTCGCGTGCGCAGGCTCTTAATCCCGCGATTCTGCCCGCTACGGATGAGGATTGGGATACGGAATATCTCGATGCGGTCTTGTCGGTCGCGGTGGTCGATGGACTCGATGCGGCACTCGATCATATTGCGCGCCACAGCTCCGGCCATACCGACGCGATTGTCACGGCCGACAATGCGGTGGCGGAACGGTTTCTCGGCGAAGTCGATTCCGCCATTGTCATGGTCAACGCATCGTCGCAGTTCGCGGATGGCGGGGAATTCGGGCTGGGCGCCGAAATCGGGATTGCCACAGGGCGTATTCATGCCCGTGGGCCGGTCGCGCTGGAAGGGCTGACAACCTACAAGTGGCAAGTGCGCGGCAACGGGCAGACCCGCCCCTGAGCGAAGCGGTGGCACGCCGGACGCGCGATAGGGTGGCGCACAAGCGGCGCAATGGCCCGCGCACGGGGCTGCTCGGCGGCAGCTTCAACCCTGCGCATGGGGGGCACCGGCGGATCACGCTCTTCGCCATGGCCGCACTGGGGCTGGACGAGGCGTGGTGGCTGGTGTCGCCCGGCAATCCGCTCAAGCCGAATCGGGGCATGGCGCCTTTGGGCGCGCGGGTGTGTTCCGCCCGGGCTGCGGCGCGGCGTGCGCCGATCCGTGTCAGCGCGATCGAACGGCACTGGCCCTCGCGCTATACGGTCGACACCTTGCGGGCTCTGGTCCGGCGCTGGCCGAAACGGCGGTTTGTGTGGTTGATGGGGGCCGATAACCTCGCCCAATTCCATCGCTGGAAAGATTGGCGCGGTATCGCGAAAATCATGCCGATTGCGGTGATTGCGCGGCCGGGTTATGATGCTGCCGCGATTGCGAGCCCCGCAATGGCCTGGTTGCGAAGATACCGTGTCGACGCCGCCAGTTTTCGTAAACGGGGTAAATGGAGCGCACCGGCGCTGATAGAATTGCGTTTCGATCCTGATCCGCGCTCGGCGACACAGCTTCGCCACGCCGATCCTGACTGGGCCTCACGCTATCATGGGGGGCTGCTGAGGGATCAATTGACGCACGACATCATCCATACCGGCAACAGCAAGGCGGGCGGCGCATGACGCGTCACGCGCCATTTCTGCCTGTCGACCCCGCTGCAAGGAGCGCAAATAACTGCGATGAATCACGCGCAGACAACACCGGCTTCGGCTGGAACCACTGCCGGAGAGGCCATGGCCATCCCCGGTACTGACCCGGAACCCGGGTCGATGCTCGACCTCGTGCTGACCTCGCTTGACGAGGATCAGGCGCAGGAGGTCATCTGCATTCCGCTTCAGGGCAAGTCGAGCATGGCCGATTACATGGTAATCGCGTCGGGTCGTTCGACGCGTCAGGTCGCGGCTATTGCCCAGAAACTTGCCGAACGGCTGAAACAGGGCGGTTTCGGCAATCCCCGGGTCGAAGGGCTTCCCGCCGCCGACTGGGTGCTGATCGATGCCGCCGATGTGGTGGTGCACCTGTTCCGCCCCGAAGTGCGCAGCTTCTACAACCTTGAACGGATGTGGGGCTTCGGCGACGCGGCAGCGACGGCGGTGGGCCAGGCCTGATCCGGCCATCGCGCACCGCAACGGTCCGTTGCCGGGATGCGTGTGGCCCCTTGTATGTCTCGCGCCGTCAAAACAGGTTTGGCGGCGCAGGGCGGCTGTTCCCCGAAGAAGATTTCCGGTTTTTTGGCGGCGATCGGTTGCCCATTCCGCCTCGGACAGATAGCAGTCCTTATGCGCTTGCACGTGATCGCCCGGGGGAAGATTGGCCGTTCGCCAGAAGCCGAACTGGTTGCGCGCTATGAAAAGCGTATTTCCTGGCCTTTCAAACTGACGGAACTGCCTGAAACCGGTGGAACCATTTCCCCGCCGCTCACCCCGGCGCGCACGGTCCTGCTCGATGAACGCGGCAAGGATATGACGTCGGAACAGTTCGCTGCCTTGCTGGGCCGCTGGCGCGATGACGGGGTGCGCGAAACCCGCTTTGTCATCGGTGCCCACGATGGCCATGGTGATGCCGCGCGGGCGGAGGCGGACCTGCTGATCTCGTTCGGCAAGGCGACATGGCCCCATCTTCTGGTGCGTGCCATGCTGATGGAACAACTGTTCCGGGCGACCGCGATCCTCGCCGGGCATCCCTATCACCGTGCGGGTTGACGTCATGACAGCGTTTTTCCGCGTCCGTCCGCTTGTTGCGCTGGCGCTGGCCGGTATGGCCGTGGGCGCATCGGCGCAGCGCGATGCGATTTCCGATGATCCGAATGAAACGCGCATGGCGTTGAACCGGGCGCTGGCGGATCGCGAGGCCGCGCAGAAACGGGCGGAAAAGCTGGAAGCGGATGCGGCCCGGGCGACGCGTGCGGCGGAGAAGACCGCCAGCGAAGCGGCGGCGCTGGCCGCGCGTATTCAGCAATCGGAGGCCAATATCTCGGCCGGGCAGGCCCGGCTGGCGCTCGTGGAACGCCAACGGGCGGCCTTGCGCGTGCGGCTGGCGCAAAAGCAGAAACCGCTGGTCGAACTGACGGCATCGCTGCAGAATTTCTCGCGCAGGCCGGTTGCGCTTTCGTTGCTGCGTCCGGGGTCCGTCCGCGAAGTGGTCTATCTGCGGGCTATGCTGGCCAGCACCCTGCCGCAAGTGGAACGCCGCACAGCGGCCCTGCGCAGCGAAATTGCCCAGGGCAAGGCGCTGGAGCAACAGGCGCGTCAGGGTCTGGCGTCATTGCGTTCGGATGAAACGGAACTCGTGCGTCGGCGCGAGGCGCTGGCCACGTTGGAAACACGCCAGCGTCTGGCTTCGCGGGAGGCGAGTGGAACGGCTGCGCGCGAGGCGGAGCGGGCGTTGGCCCTGGCAGAACAGGCCCGCGATCTCGATTCACTGGTCGTGCAACTGGACAAGGCCGGGTCTTTGCGGCGGCAGCTTGCCGCGCTCGACGGGCCCATCGCCCGGCCCGCAAGGCCGCAGGAATCACAGATCGCAGGGGCGCAACCGGTGGCACCGCAGCAAGTGGTCCGGCCACCCTCGGGGTACCAGTTGCCCGTTGCGGGGCGGGTCGTCGCAGGGTTCGGCGCGATCACCAGCGGCGGGATTCGCAACGAGGGGGTGACATTTGCCACGCGCCCGGCGGCACAGGTGGTGGCTCCGGCCAGCGGGCGGATCGCCTTTGCCGGAGCTTACCGGGGCTATGGCCAGATCGTCATTCTCGAACATCCCGGCGGCTGGATCACGCTGGTAACCGGTCTGGCGCGGGTTTCGGTTGCTGTGGGCGACCGGCTGGTCGGCGGGGCGCCGCTGGGCGTTGCCGGTCCGGCCCGGCCTACGGTTACGCTGGAACTGCGGCGCGCGGGCGAAGCGGTGAACCCCATGGAATATCTTGGCTGAAACAAGGCCTTGCCCGCTGGCGATGGGGGTGTTGCCGGAAATCGCCTGAGCCGGAAGGAAATGCCGTTTTGTCGCACGGCCCTTGCAATCCTCATCTGGTGTTCAGGTCGCTGGCGCGATAGAGAGCATCCTCATGAAAATCGCCCCTCTGATGCGTTCGATCGCGCTCGTCACTTCCGTCGCGCTTTTGCCCGTCGCCACCGCCGGGCTTGCGCAGGTGGATGGCCGCGCCGCGCCGCAATTCGGCAAGCTTTACGCGGTCTATCAACGGATCAAGGCGAACTACGTCGAACCGGTGGATGACGAGAAACTGGTGCGCGGGGCGATTGACGGGATGCTGGCCGCGCTCGATCCCCATTCCGCCTATCTCGATGGCTCTGATCTGCAGCGCCTCGAAACGATGATCGACGGCAATTATCAGGGGCTCGGACTGTCGGTTACGATGGATGACCAGGCGGTGAAAGTGATTTCGCCCTTCCGTGGCAGCCCCGCCGAAAAGGCCGGTGTGAAGGCGGGCGATTTCATCACGCACCTCGATGGCAAGCTGATCTACGGGCTCGAACTGGACGAAGCCGTCGCCAAGATGCGCGGCCCGGCGGGCACGCAAATCCGGCTGACGATTTTCCGGGCGGGCCGGGATGAACCCTTCGATGTGACGGTTACGCGCGGGGTGATCGAACTGGAACCCGTGACGTCAAAGCTCGAGGCCGGGAATATCGGTTTGATCACGGTGAACGAATTCTCGCGCGATGTCGGTGCGGACGTGAAGAACGAAATCCAGAACCTGCGTCGTCAGGCTGGTGGTACGCTGAAGGGCCTTCTGCTCGACTTGCGTTCCAACCCCGGCGGGTCGCTGGACGAAGCCGTGGCGCTGTCTGACCTGTTCCTCGACAGTGGGCAGATCGTTTCGCAGCGCGGCCGCGTGCAGCGCGAAAACATCTATTACGATGCGGAGAAGGTCTATCGCGGCGATGTGGTCAAGGGTGTGCCGATTGTCGTGCTGATCGATGCGGGTTCGGCCTCGGCTTCCGAAATTGTCGCAGGTGCCCTGCAGGATCACCGGCGTGCGCTGGTCATGGGCGAAACCAGCTTCGGCAAGGGCAGCGTGCAGACGCTGCTGCCGTTGACACGCGACAGCGCGCTGAAAATCACCACGGCACGGTATTACACCCCTTCGGGGCGTTCGGTGCAGGAAGGCGGCATCGAACCGGATATCACGGTGCCGCAGCTTTCCGATCCCGACCGCGCGAAGCGGGCCAAGCTGCGTTACCGCGAATCCGACTTGCGTGGCCACCTGGTCAACGAAGTCGATCTCGACGACAAACAGTTGCAGATCGACAAGAACGCCGATCCGCGCTTTTCCGCCACGCCCGAAGAACTGAAGGCCAAGGGTATCGAGGATTTCCAGCTCTATTACGCGCTGGAAACACTGCGCCGCGCGGATAGCGTGACGGTGCGTCCGGCGGGCAAGCGTAACTGAACCATGGCAGGGGCTCTATCGGTACGGCAGGCCAATATCCTCGCCCTGATCGTGCCTGCGGGCCTGCTCGCCGGGGCTTATGTCGGGCAATATGCGTTCGGCCTCTATCCTTGCGAAATGTGCTGGTGGCAGCGGTATCCGCATTTCGTGGCCGTGGCGCTGGCTGCCATCGGCTTCGTGGCGTCACCGCGTCAGTTGTGGGTTTCACTGGCCGCAGTGGCGATTCTCGTCTCCGGTCTGATCGGGGCCTTTCACGCGGGTGTGGAATATCGCTGGTGGGAAGGGCTCACCGCCTGTAGCGGCACGGTGGGCAGCGCCGGCGGCGACCCGCTGGAGGCGATTTTCGCCAAACCGCTGGTGCAATGCGATCAGGTGCAGTGGGAACTGGCCGGTATTTCGCTGGCCGGATGGAATTTCCTTTTCTCGACTCTGGGCGCACTGGCGATTTTCGTTTTGCTGGCGAAAGGCGGGCCAAATCGTAAAGGGCCAAAGGATAAGGGATTACCCGATGCGCAGTGACAAAACCGATACCGCATGCATGATTCGCGTGGATCAGGCGGGCGAATATGGGGCGACGCGCATCTATGCTGGGCAACTGGCGGTACTGGGCAGCAATGGCCCCCACGCGGGCGAAATCGCAGGGATGGCCCGTCAGGAAGACGATCATCTTGCCCGTTTCAATGCACTTATGGCGCAGCGCGGGGTGCGCCCCACGCTGTTGCAGCCGTTCTGGTCTGTTGCGGGCTTTGCGCTGGGCGCTGCCACCGCGCTGATCGGGCCGAAGGCCGCGATGGCCTGTACGGCGGCGGTGGAAGAGGAAATCGACCGTCATTATACCGCACAACTCGATGAACTGTCGGGTGGTGATGATCCCGAACTGGCCACTTTGGTCGAGGCATTCCGCGCGGATGAACGTGAACATCGCGATGCCGCGCTGGCTGCCGGTGCGGAACAGGCCCCGGCTTACCCGCTGCTGTCGGGGGCAATCCGGGCGGGGTGCCGCCTTGCCATCCGGCTTTCGGAAAGAATCTGACAGTTACGCATTTGATCTATAGCATGGTATCCGAACAGGATGCGGTGCAACCCGCCCGGGTCATATCCGGTTCAGCAGGATTGGTGCCTCTGGGCAGGGAAAAAGGGGGCGGCGTGTTCCGCCATGGAGTTGAGATGATGAAACGCCTGATTGCCGTCGGTTTTTCCGCTTTGACCTTGGCCGCCTGGGCGGCGCCTGCCGCAGCGCAGGATCAGGACTACAAGGTCAACCAGCTTATCATTTACGGCGATGATGCATGTCCGCAATCGACGGCGGGGGAAATCACCGTCTGCGCCCGCAAGGCCGAGAACGAGCGCTATCGTATCCCCGAAGATCTGCGGTTGAGCGGCGATCCCGCCAACAAGGCATGGACCGAACGTGTGCTGGCCTATGAAACGGTCGGGGCCACCGGCACCAATTCCTGCTCGCCTGTCGGGATGGGCGGGGAATTCGGCTGTACGCAGAAGCTGCTGGCCGCCGCGCGCGGCGAAGCCAAGGAAAGCGGTGCAGACCGGTTCGGCGAACTGATCGCCAAGGCGCGGGAAGAACGGCTGTCGACCGTCGATGCCGATGCCGCGGAGGAACAGGGCCGGGTGGAACAGCTCGAGAAAGAGCATGAGGAACGCAAGGCCGCAGAAGCCGCCGCTGGCACTGTCGAAAGCCCGGACGATCCGGTTCAATAAGGCCCCGTTATCGCCAATGCGCCCTTAACCATTGGACGCTAGTGACCCGAATCTGCAGTTCGCAGCATTCTGAGGCAGGCGCTGAGCGAACTTCAGATTCATAAGGGTCACTAGAATTTATCGATTCTAGTGTGGTTTATGGATTTGAAATTCGCGCCGCACCTAGCCGATTAATGATGCGAATTTCAAATCCACCACACTAGGAAGGGCGCATGGCTCTAAAAATACTTACTGTTTTCGGCACCCGGCCGGAAGCGATCAAGATGTTTCCGCTGGTCCATGCACTGCGGGGCGATTCGCGGTTTGTCAGCCGTGTCTGCGTAACCGGGCAACATCGCGGCATGCTCGATCAGGTGCTGGCCATTGCTGGCGTCGCACCCGATCACGATCTCAACGTCATGCAGCCCGATCAGAGCCTCGATGCCCTGACTGCGCGGCTGCTGACCGGGATCGGGCAGGTTCTGGATGCGGAACGCCCCGACTGGGTGGTGGTGCAGGGGGATACGGCGACGGCCATGTGCGGCGCGCTGGCCGCCTATTACCGCAAGATTCCCGTGGCCCATGTCGAAGCGGGGCTGCGGTCGGGCAATATCCATCACCCCTGGCCGGAAGAGATCAATCGCAAGATCATCGGCACGATGGCGCGGCTGCATTGTGCGCCCACCGAAACGGCGGCCGATGCGCTGAAGCGCGAAAATACCGATCCGGCGGCGATTCACGTCACCGGCAACACCGTGATCGATGCCCTGCATTGGGTCACCGCACAGATTCGGGAAAAGCCCGAACTGGCGGCCGGGCTGACCGAGCTGGAAGCTCGCTTCGCCGGGAAACGGATTATCGGTGTGACCAGCCACCGGCGCGAGAATTTCGGCGACGGGATGCAGGGGATCGCGCGGGCGATACGCCAGATTGCCGCGCGCGACGATGTTGCGCTGATCTTTCCGGTGCATCTCAACCCGCATGTGCAGTCGGTGATGGAGGCGGAATTGGCGGGGCTGGATAATGTCGCCCTGATCGCCCCGCTCGATTATCCGCATTTCGCCCGTCTGATCGATATTGCCACACTGATGCTGACCGATAGCGGCGGGGTGCAGGAAGAAGCCCCCGCACTGGGCAAGCCCGTGCTGGTGATGCGCGAGACGACCGAACGCCCCGAAGGCGTGGAAGCAGGTACGGCCCGGCTGGTCGGTACCGATTCGGACCGGATCGTGGCCGAAACCTTCCGTCTTCTCGATGATTCCGATGCTTATGCGGCTATGGCGCGGGCGCATAACCCGTTTGGCGACGGCCACAGCGCGCACCGCATTGTCGAATTGCTCGCCACGGGCTGACACGGGCGGATCGTTACCGCTATGTTTACCCCTTTACGGCATGGCCGAATTTCAACCAGCAGGAATGCCCCATGCGCGGAAGCGAATTGCCTGAAGTCTGTGTCGTTGGCCTGGGATATATCGGGCTCCCCACTGCGGCGGTAATCGCCCGCGCGGGGATGAAGGTGCTTGGCCTCGATGTGTCGCAGAACGTTGTCGACACGATCAATCGCGGTGAAATCCATATCGAGGAAGTCGATCTGGATGGTCTGGTGCATGGGGTGGTGCAGCGCGGCCTGCTGCGCGCGGCGACGGCCATTGCGCCTGCCGATGTGTTCGTGATCGCCGTGCCGACCCCGTTCGCGAAGGATGGGAAGCACACCCCCGATACTTCCTATGTGCTGTCCGCTGCGGAAAACGTCGCCGCTGTGCTCAAGTCCGGCGATACGATTATTCTCGAATCGACCTCGCCCGTGGGGACGACAGAGCAGATGCGCGATCTGATTGCGCGGCAGCGGCCCGATCTGAAAATGCCGGGCCTGTGCGAAGGGACGCCTGATGTTGCGATTGCCTATTGCCCCGAACGGGTATTGCCCGGCCGCATTCTCGAGGAATTGACCAACAACGACCGGTCGATCGGCGGGATTACCCCGCGCTGCGCCCGCAAGGCGCTGGCTTTCTACAAACGGTTCGTGCGCGGCACTTGTGTGACCACCGATGCGCGCAGCGCGGAAATGACCAAGCTGGTCGAAAACGCCTATCGCGACGTCAATATCGCCTTCGCCAACGAACTCTCGGTCGTTGCCGATGCGATGGGTCTGGATGTGTGGGAAGTGATCCGGCTGGCCAATCGCCATCCCCGGGTGAACATTCTCCAGCCCGGCCCCGGCGTTGGCGGCCATTGCATTGCGGTCGATCCGTGGTTCATCGTGCATGGCGCACCCGATGAAACGCCCCTGATCCGCACCGCGCGCGGGGTGAACGACGGCAAAATTCATCATGTGATCGCACGCGCGGCCGCATTGGTGGAAAGCCATCCGGATGCGAAAATCGCCTGCCTGGGGCTGGCCTTCAAAGCCAATATCGACGATTTTCGCGAAAGCCCGGCCCGGCTTGTGGCAGCCACGCTGGCGCGCCGGTTCGGCGATCGCGTGCATGTGGTCGAACCCTATGCCGCGCAACTGCCGATCGAATTCACTGACACCGGCGCCCATCTGATTGACGTCGATACGGCACTGGAAACCTGCGACGTGCTGATCGTGCTGGTCGATCATGACGTCTTCAAATCGGTGCCGTTGGCCGAACGCGAAGACAAGGCCGTCTACGATACACGCGGGATCTGGCCCGATCAGCCGACGCCGTCCGCCAGCGTGCCGGACAACTTGCGCAAGGCAGGCTGAACGCGGCGCGTGCTATTTTGCGGGCACGCTATTCTTCCGGATAGCGTGCGAATTCCGGCATCGCAGCCATCTGCGTCACCCATGGCAGCCGTTCGGCGCACTGGATCTGGATCGTCGGCGGTTGTTCCGCCGGATCGTCGAAAGTCGCGGACTGGATATCGACGATGCCGGGCAGGATCTGCGCATTGCGATAGAACAGGCCGGTGCCGCATCGCGGACAGAACGCGCGTTCGGCGCCCGTGGCCCCTTCGAACACCGTGGGTTCGCCTGCGGTGAGGCGGAACTGGTCTTCCCCCACGGCATACCATGCGACCATTGGCGCGCCCGAGGAGGCGCGACAATCGTCACAATGGCAGATGGCGTGATGGGCGGCGTGGCCGGTCACTTCATAGCGCACCGCACCGCAGTGGCAGCCGCCTGTGCGGGCACCGGCTTTGGCACCGCTTGTGGTCATGACTGTTCTCCTGACGAATCGAGATCAGGAACGTATCATGAACATGAACGGAAGGGAAACTCAGGCGAGTGCGATATCCGGCGCGTCTTCCTGTTTCATACCAACGAGATGGTAGCCCGCGTCGACGTGATGGGTTTCGCCGGTCACGCCTGAAGACAGGTCGGACAGCATATAGAGCCCGGCGCCGCCGACATCCTCGATCGTGACATTGCGGCGCAGCGGGGAATTGAGTTCGTTCCACTTCAGGATGTAGCGGAAATCGCCAATGCCACTGGCGGCCAGTGTCTTGATCGGGCCTGCCGAAATGCCGTTCACACGGATATTTACGGGGCCAAGGTCGTTCGCCAGATACTTCACGCTGGCTTCCAGCGCGGCCTTTGCCACACCCATGACATTGTAATGCGGCACGACCTTTTCCGCGCCGTAATAGGTGAGGGTGAGGATAGAGCCGCCATTGGGCATCATTTCGGCGGCGCGTTTCGTCACCGCGACCAGCGAATAGGCCGAAATGTTCATGGTCATCAGAAAATTGTCGAGGCTGGTATCGACATATTTGCCGCGCAACTCGTTCTTGTCGGAAAAACCGATCGCGTGCACGACGAAATCCAGCGTGTCCCACCGCGCCTTGAGCTGCGCGAAAGCGTCATCCAGCGCGTCCATGCTGGACACGTCACAATCGATCAGGAAATCGCTGCCAAGGCTTTCCGCCAGTGGCCGCACGCGTTTTTCCAGCGCTTCGCCCTGATAGGAAAAAGCGAGTTCCGCGCCATGTTCGCGCAGTTTCTGCGCGATTCCCCAAGCCAGCGACTTGTCGTTCGCCAGGCCCATGATCAAGCCGCGTTTCCCTGCCATCAAACCGGTCATGCGTCTGCTTCCTCCTCCTCAGGCGTTCGTGCGAGCGCAGCGTTGAGCTCGACACCTGCTTCCATCCCTAGCCCCACAAGCCAGAAAAAGAAAAGCGTGATCATCGCCCCGGCAAGACTTCCGTATGTCAGATCATAGGTGAAGACCGTGCGCAGCATGGGCGGCAGCAACGCGGACACGCCCACCGTCCATACGGTTACCGCAAGGGCGCCGGGCCATTTCGGGTAGCGGCGGGTGCGATAGGCCGCCGGTGTCAGCGTCACGAACAGCAGCAGCACCGCACAATAGAACAGCACCGCAGGCACGATGCGCGACAGCGAAAGGTGCGACAGCAGGCTTTCCAATTGCGGGAACCACGCCCCGATCATCTCGCCCGCCGCGCCAATAATGATCTGCGCCAGCAACGAGGCCATCAGCAGCAGCACCGCCAGCAAGGTGATCCCGAACGAAAGCACGCGATAGCGCCAGAAACTGAGTGTCGGGCGCGTGCCGTAGGCCCGGCGCAACATGTCCCTGATCGTTTCGACCAGGCTGGATGTCGACCACAGCCCGACCAGCCCGCCAATCCACAGCAAGGGGCCGGTGCGCGCGGCAATGGCGCTTTCGGCCACGGGAATGATGACGTCACGCACGCGCACGGGCAGGCCTTCGAAAACCGATGTGATCGACCCGGCGCTGAGATCGGTTATGGAAAGCAGCGACAGCGATGCGGCCCCGAGGATCAGGAACGGGAAGATCGCGAACATGCCCATATAGGCCAGATTGCCCGCATGGATGAACCCGTCCGCCCAGATCCCGGCAAACATGCGCTGGATGACATTGTAGGCGCGCACGCCGATAAACCGGCGCGGCCCCTTTCTGCCTTTCGCGGGGGAGAGCAGGGCGGCGCGGCGCCGCGCCTCGGGCGAATGATCGGGCACGGGCGGCAGGCGCACGCTATCCCCTGCGGGCATGGGATCGGGGGGATTATCCCCTGCCATCAGACACCCAGACGGGCCCTTGGATTACGGGTATCGTGCCAGCCCTCCAGCCGTTTGACGAGATCGTCATCGCCCTGGGGCAAATCGATCTCCAGCGTGACCAGCTGGTCACCCCGGGTGCCGTTGGTGCGTGTAAAGCCCTTGCCTTTCAGCCGCAGGACTTTGCCCGAACTGCTGCCGGGCGCGATGGTCAGCATGACCGCACCATCCACTGTCGGCACTTTGACTTTGGCCCCGTTAACCGCCTCCTCCAGCGTGATCGGCAGGTCCAGTCGGACATCCTGACCATCGCGTTTGAAGAAGGGGTGCGTGCCGACCTCGATGATCACAATGGCGTCACCGGCGCCGCCGGGGCCGGGTTCGCCCTTGCCCTTGAGGCGCATTTGCGTGCCGTCTTCCACCCCGCCGGGCAGCTTCAGGTCAATCGTCTTGCCATCGCCCAGCGTGATGCGCTGTTCCTTGCCGGCGGCGGCATCGGTGAAGGACACCTTCAGGCGGTATTGTACATTACCGCCGCGCGGCGGGGGGCGGTTCCGGCCAAAACCACCGCCCTGACGGCCACCACCGAACATGCCGCCCAGAATATCGTCAAGGTCGATCCCGTCGCCCCCGCCGAAGCCGCGAAAGCCGCCGCCCATGCCTCCGCCGGGGCCGCCCCCGCCAAACCCGCCGCCAAAGGGCATGGCCGGGTTGCCATCGGCGTCAATCTCGCCCCGGTCAAACTGGGCGCGCTTGTCCTTGTCGGACAGCAAGTCGTAGGCGCGGGTCACTTCCGAGAAGCGTTCCGCAGCTTTGGGATTGTCCTTGTTGCGATCCGGGTGAAGCTCCTTCGCCAACTTGCGATAGGCGGACTTGATGTCCTTTTCGCTCGCACCGCGCGCAACGCCAAGAGTGGTATAGGGATCTGCCATGGCCCATAGCTAGGTGCCTGTCCGCCGCGGCGCAAGCACAGGCTTTCCTACTTTATGGTACAGGCGTAGTTCCGCCTGATGCATGCTTTTGCGACACGCTTTGCCCGATGCGGCTTCCGGTCCTTGCGATACCGCCCGCAGGATGCCAATCCACCGGTTCAGAACTGTGTCACCCCTGTCACCCCCCGTCACTGTCAACGGGATCTGTCGCGCTATCTTCAACCTCTTTGTGCAGGAAAGTCCCTTGAAAGCTGAACAGGATGCAATTCCGCATGGCGATCCGCTGGCAATTTTCGCCGCATGGTATGACGAGGCGCGCGGGACGGAGCTGAACGATTCCAACGCTATGGCCCTGGCGACGGCCACGCCGGAGGGTTTGCCTTCGGTGCGCATGGTGCTGCTCAAAGGGTATGGCCCGGAAGGTTTCGTGTTCTACACCAATGCGCATAGCCGCAAGGGGCAGGAAATCGCCGCCAATCCGCATGCCGCGCTGCTGTTTCACTGGAAATCGCTGCGCCGGCAGATTCGCATCGAAGGGCCGCTGACTGAAGTCGATGCGGCAGCCGTCGATGCCTATTTCGCCAGCCGCCATCGCGATTCGCAACTGGGCGCGGTGGCATCGGACCAGTCGGCTCCGCTCGATTCGCGCGAGACGTTTCTGGCGCGCTATGAAGAGGTGAAGGCGCGCTTTGCCGATGGCGATGTGGTGCGTCCGCCGCACTGGAAAGGTTTTCGCCTGTCGCCGGAACGGATCGAATTCTGGCAGGACCGCGATCATCGCCTGCACGAACGGCGGCGCTTCACCCGCGACGGCGCGGGGTGGAGCAGCACGCTGCTCTATCCCTAAGGCCGGAGCGGGACGCTATGATGCAATCCAACATGCTCAATCGTTCTGCGGCTATGGCCAGCATAACCGTGGCCGTGTTTCTCGTCGGGCTGAAGAGCTGGGCGGCGTGGTCGACAGGCTCGACCGCCATGCTCGGCAGTCTGGCGGATACCGCGCTGGACCTGATCGCCAGCATTGCGACCTTGCTGGGCGTGTGGGTCGCCGCCCAGCCAGAGGACAAGGGGCATCGCTTCGGCCATGGCAAGGCGGAAGCGCTGGCAGCCATGTTTCAGGTGGTGCTGATCTCGATCTCGGCGCTGTCACTCGGCCTGACCGCGGTCGAACAGTTTCTTGCCGGATCCCGTGTGGAGGCGGCATCCGAAGGGATCGGTGTGTCGGTGGCGGCGATTGCCGCGACACTGGTGCTGCTGGCGTGGCAGCGCCATGTGCTGCGCCGCACAGGCAGCCTCGCGATTGCGACCGATCATGTGCATTATCAATCCGATCTGCTGCTCAACCTTGCGGTTATCGCGGCGCTGGTGCTGGATCAGTATGGCGGGATCGCCGGAGCGGACCCGGTCTTCGGGTTCCTGATCGCATTGTGGCTTGGCTGGGGGGCGTGGAAGGCTTCGCAGGCGGCGATAGACCAGCTGATGGACAAGGAATGGCCGGAAGACAAACGGGAGAGCTTCCTCGCCGCCATCCCCCGTCTGCCCGAATTGCGGGGGGTGCATGATCTGCGCACCCGTACGGCGGGCGATCGCGATTTCGCGCAGTTCCATGTGTGGCTCGATGGCACCCTGACCATTGTTGAGGCGCATCGGGTGATGGACGCGATCGAAACGGCGCTCAAATCCGCATTTCCCGATGTGGAGGTGCTGATTCACCCCGATCCGGTCGGGCACAGGGATCAGGGTCTGGCCGCAGCGAATGTCCTGCCGCGCTAGTGTGGTTGATGAATCTGAAGTTCGCTCAGCGCCTGCCTCGCAATGTTGCGAACTTCAGATTCGGGTCACTAGAACGGCGGGGAAGCGTCAGTTCACCGCCGGATAGAGCGCGACGATCTTCGCCAAAGTATCCACCAGCTTGCGGGTGTCGGCTTCGGGTGTTTTGCCCAGGCGCACAACGGTCAGCTTCTGTTCGGGGGACACCAGCACATACTGGCCCATGTGGCCGGCCATTGCGAACAGGCTGCCCGGCGCTTGCCCGGGAAACAACACCCGCCGATCCCCGCCCGAATTGCGGTTCAGCCACAGGCCTGCGCCGTAATCGGGTGCGCGGGGGGATGGGCGGCGCATGAACGCAACCCAGCCGCGCGGCACCACCTGTGCGCCTTTCACCGCACCGCCATGGCGCAGAAATTCGCCGAAACGAGCCCAATCCCGCGCGGTGGCATGGATCATCGCCCCACCGATCATGGTGCCAGCCGCATCGTATTCCGCCGTCATCGATGACAACCCGACCGGGCCAAACAGGCGATCGTGCATGAAATGGCTGACTTCGGCCTGACGGCTGGCGGCATCTTTGCGCGGTGACAGTACGCGCGCCATGACATCGGAAAGAATGATGCTGCTGGCGGTGGAATATTTGAACTGCCGCCCGGGTTCCGCTTCCAGCGGCTGCGCTTCCGCCTCGGCCGCCATGTCATCGCGACCCGCAAGGAACAGCAATTGCACCGTTGTCGCATCGTAAGCCGGTTCGGCGCTTTCGGTATGGCGCAGGCCCGAGCGCATCTGCAGCAATTGCCGCAGGGTAATTTCGCCGCGGGCATCGCCGGGGCGCTGCCAGTGGCGGACAGGGGGCGATTCGTCGAGCCGAAGTTTCCCTTCCGCCACCAGAATGCCGATCGCGACAGCCGTGACCGACTTGCTCAGCGACCAGCCAAGAAAGCGGGTCTTGGCATCGAATCCATCGGCGTAACGTTCGGCGACGATTTCGCCGCGATACATCACGATCAGGGCGCGCGTTTCGCCGATTTCTTCGGCAGTGAACAGGGCATCGGTGGCCCGGGCCAGTTGTTCGCGAGGCGCGCCGGGGTCTTTCGAAACCGCCGCCATGGCCGTTTCGCTGGGCGGGGGCGGTGGCGCAGACGTGCCGTCACTGCCACACGCTGCCAGGGCTGGCAGCAGGGCAAGGGAGGCGATAAGGGGGAGGCGGCGCGGCATGCCGCGCTTCACTCGCCCAAGCAGGGAACGATGGCAACCGCAAAGAAATCCTCCAGCAACAAATCCCCTTTCACACGCAAAGGCGGGGGGTATGCCTATGGCCTGTTGCGCGGGCGCTGGGTGCAGCTGGCGCTGGTCCTCGCGGTTGCGGTGGCGGCCCTGTTCTATTTCTACAGCACGCCGTTGCTGGGCTATTCCCGCACGGGCGCGGCCTATGGCGCGCATGTGGCCTGTTCCTGCCGTTATATCGGCGGCCGCGATATGGGCAGCTGCAAAGGCGATATGGAAGACGGCATGAGTCTCGTCTTCCTGAGCGACAATCCCGAAGCGAAAAGCGTGACAGCGCGTGTGCCGCTGCTCGCCAGCGCGACCGCGCGTTACCGCGATGGTTGGGGCTGCGTACTGGACAAATGGGACGATTGACCGGGTGGGCGGTCGATCGGTCAGGCTGATTCGGTTCCGTCGATCCAGCCGCCGCCGATCACGCGATCCCCGGCATAGAGCACGGCGGCCTGACCGGGCGCGACACCGTATTCCGGCTCGGCAAAGCGGAGCGTCACCGTCTCGCCATCGCCCAGTGCACCGTCAAGCGTGACCGGCACCGGCCGTGCCAGCGAACGGACTTTGGCCGTCAGTGGGATGCCGCTTTCCGCGGCGGGCAAGGGGCCGATCCGGTTGGTTTCGATCACGCGCGCGGCACCGACGGCCAGCAGCCTTTTGGGCCCGACCAGAACCTCAGCCTTTTGCGCATCGAGCGCCACGACGTAGAGCGGTTCGGGCTGTCCGCCGATCTCCAGCCCGCGGCGCTGTCCGACCGTATAGTGAATCACACCGGCATGCTGGCCCAGAACCGCGCCCGATTCGGCATGAACAATGGCGCCGGCGGCAACGCCTTCGGGGCGGACGCTGCGCACGATTTTTGCGTAATCGCCATCGGGAACGAAACAGATGTCCTGACTGTCCGGCTTTGCCGCGACACGCAGGCCAAACTGTTCCGCGATGGCGCGTACCTGCGGTTTGGGCAAGCCGCCCAGCGGGAAACGCAGGAAATCAAGCTGCGCCTCGGTCGTTCCGTAGAGAAAGTAGCTTTGATCGCGGGCCGGATCGAGCGCGCGATGCAGTTCCGGCCCGGCGGGGCCGACAACGCGACGGACATAGTGGCCGGTGGCGAGGCAATCCGCCCCGAGATCCCGCGCCATGGCGAGAAGGTCGGTAAACTTCGGCCCCATGTTGCAGCGGATGCAGGGAATCGGCGTGCGTCCGGCGAGATAATCGTCAGCGAAGCGCTCGACCACTTCTTCGCGGAACGAGGATTCGTGATCGAAGACGTAATGCGCGATGCCCAGCCGATCGGCCACCGCGCGGGCATCGCGGATATCGTCGCCCGCGCAACAGGCGCCCTTGCGGCCTGTCGCGGCACCGTAATCGTAGAGTTGCAGCGTGATCCCGATCACTTCCGCGCCGCTCGCGGCCGCCAGTGCGGCCACCACCGAACTGTCGACGCCGCCGGACATCGCAACGACGATCCGGCATTGCGCCGCAGCCCGGGGCAGATCGAACAGAATGGCCGGGTCGAAATCCAGATCAAGGTCGCTGGGGCGCGTCATCCGGCGCCCATACACGTCTGTTAGGCCGACGGCAAAGCCTGCCTTCAGCGGTGACAGGATAATTATCGTGCTGATTTACGCAATTTTGACAATGGTGGGGTTATACCCGTGTCATGTTCGACGATGTCAAAACAGATCAATGGCATAGGGCCACCCGCTTCGCGGCGGCCCCAATGTCGGATGCCTTGCATCCCCTGTCGTGGCGCGATCTGGTCGCACGGTTCGCTGCCGCGCGTTCGCTGCGCAGCGCCGGGATGTTTCGTGACGATGGGGATTGGGGCCATACGGGGGCCGGTATGGAGCCTGGTTTAAAAAGTAAACGACCTGTTAACCTTGATGATTTATGCAATCGAAAACCGAATGCGCGCAAGGGGTTTGAACACGGGGACATTGCTAGGACCGGCGATCGAGGAACAGAATGATCGAAAATCAGAAAATTCGACCGGCGCAGGTTATCGGCCCTCTCGGGGAGCCGCTGACGCTTGATAGCCTGCCTCCGGCTGACACACGCCGTTGGGTGGTTCGCCGCAAGGCGGAAGTGGTCGCTGCCGTTAATGGCGGGCTGCTGACAATTGACGAAGTGCTGGAGCGCTATGGCCTGACGCTGGAGGAGTTTGCGTCCTGGCAGCGGGCTGTAGACCGTTCAGGTATGCAAGGACTGCGGGTCACGCGGATTCAGCATTATCGCGATCTATATGAACGCCAGCTCAAATATTGAGCTATTGCATCATGATCGTTTGGAGGGCCGGTTATGCCGGCCCTTTTTTTGTGCAATGCGAAAAGAAGATGTCCAATCCGGGGGGCGTATCCAAATCCTGACTGCCGCTTATTAAGATGCAATGGAACGAAAATCCAAGTAAAGCGTAAATCAACCGGCACCTTGCCGGAGAACAGGAGGAGGACTGAATATGGGCTGGATTATTGCGTTGATTGTCGGTGGCGTGGCTGGTTGGCTTGCCAGTTTGGTGATGAACCGGGATGCATCCATGGGCATCATCTGGAACATTGTTGTCGGTTGTGTCGGTTCCCTGATCGGTAATGCCCTTGCGGGCCCTCTTTTCGGTATTCAGGGGAGCGTGAAGGAATTTTCCATCCAGGGTCTGGTAATTGCGCTCGTGGGCGCGGTTATACTCCTTGCGATCGCCAATTTGGTACAGCGGGGGCGCGTGCGCTAAGCGCGTCGTCGACCGTTACTCAAGAACGGGGCGGTCCGCTGCTGGCGGAACCGCCCCGTTCTGCGTTTCGCGGGCGTTTACAGCCGACTCGCAATTGCCAGCGTTGGTCATGGGGTTTATGGCGGCACGCGCGGAACAGGTGCCGCACTGGCGGCGATGGCGTCGCGGGTAACCGATGGGCTGGGCAACGGCAGAAACCATGAACTACGAATCTTCCGTCACACCCGAAACCGCTGAAGATGTCCGTCTCGCGGCGGGGGCCTCAGTGCCCGAAGACGATACGGGCTCGTCCCGCCGTCGTCTGATCTTCATCGCGGCCCTGGTACTTGTCGTCTTGCTGATTGCCGCACTGCTTCTGCACGGTGGCCGTGGGACCGGCACGTCTGACGAGGCGTCGACCCTGCCTGTCGTATCGGTTGTGGTGCCTGGCACCACCTCGATTAACGGCATTATCGAAGCCACCGGCACCCTTGCTGCACGGCGGGAACTGCCCGTTGGTGTGGAAGGGGAAGGCGGGCGGATCGTGTCCGTTCCGGTTGAACCGGGTCAATGGGTCAATCGTGGGCAGGTGCTCGCGGTTATGGATCGCTCGGTTCAGAACCAGCAGATCGCAAGCGCATCGGCGCAGATCGCCGTCGCGCGCGCCGATGCCCAGCTGGCCCAGTCCAATCTCGATCGCGCGCTCAAGCTGGTGGCGCGCGGATTCATTTCCAAGGCGGATGTCGACCGGTTGACTGCAACTCGCGATGCCGCCGTGGCGCGCGTCAACGTCGCCCGGGCCCAGCATGGGGAATTGCAGGCCCGTGCCGCCAGGCTCAACATCGTTGCGCCCGAAGCCGGGCTTCTGCTGACGCGTGGCGCGGAGCCGGGACAAGTCGTCACCGGTGGCCCCACGGTGCTGTTCAGCATTGCCAAGGGCGGTGAACTCGAACTGCTGGCGAAGCTGAGCGAGGAAGATCTCGCAAAAATGACAGTCGGGCGATCGGCTACGGTGACCCCGGTGGGATCGGCCGAAAGCTTCACCGGCCAGATCTGGCAGGTTTCCCCGGTGATCGATGCACAGAACCGTCAGGGCACGGCCCGGATCGCGCTGTCCTATTCGCCGGCGCTGCGCCCGGGCGGGTTTGCCTCGGCCACGATCCAGAGCGGTGTGATCGTCGCCCCCCTGCTGCCGGAATCGGCGATCCAGAACGATGACAAGGGCAGTTTCGTCATGGTGGTCGACAAGGAGGACCGGGTGCAACGCCGCGCGGTCAGGACTGGGATCGTGACCAAGCAGGGCATTGCCGTGGTCGAAGGTCTGACTGGCCGTGAAAAGATCGTCTATCGCGCCGGTGCGTTCCTCTCGCTGGGCGAGAAGATCAAGCCATCGTTGATCAGGCAACCGGCAAAATGAGCATCTGACGATGGGCTTGCGCAATATCTCTGCATGGTCGATCCGGAACCCGATCGTACCCTGCATCGTTTTCGTGGGGCTGCTGCTGGCAGGCCTCGTCTCGTTCATGCGCATGGATGTGAACGATTCGCCGGATATCGACTTTCCGGCGGTGATTGTCACAGTGGCGCAGCCGGGCGCGGCACCGACCGAAATCGTCACCCAGATCACTGAGAAGGTGGAATCCTCCGTCCGCTCTATCAGCGGTGTGGACTATATCGAATCCACGGCGAGCGAAGGCTCTTCGTTGACAGTGGTGTATTTTTCGATCGGCACCGACGTCAATGTCGCGGTCAGCGAGGTCAAGAACGCGGTTGACCAGATCCGCGGCGATTTGCCCGACGGCATTCTCGAACCGCAAGTCACCAAGGTCGATACGGCGGGTGGCGGGCCGCTGGCCTATATGGCGGTCAGCGCCGACGATATGACGATGGAGGAACTCAGCTGGTTCGTTGACGACACCATCTCGCGCCGCCTGCTGTCGGTCGAAGGCATGGCCGAAGTCGAACGTGGCGGCGGCGTGGATCGTGAAATCCGGGTGGTTGTCGATCCGGCGCGCATGCAATCGCTGGGGGTGACGGCGGGCCAGATCAACAGCGCGCTGCGCCAGGTCAACGTTGACGCATCGGGCGGTCAGGCGGAAATCGCGGGCGCGCGCCAGTCGGTGCGCGTGCTGGGCAATGCCGCCGATGCGCGAGCGCTGGCCGATACGCGCATCAGCCTGGGCAATGGCCGCACGATCAAGCTCAGCGACGTGGCCAATGTCTATGATGGTTATTCCGAACAGGTCTCGCTCGCCAAGCTGAACGGGCGGCAGGTTGTCACCTTCGGGATCAAGCGTGCCAAAGGCGCATCGGACGTCACGGTCTATGATGGCGCCATCGAGAAGATCAAACAGATCGAGGCCGAGAATCCCGGTATTCGCATCACGCCCCTGTTCACCACGATCGATTATACCAAGGGGCAGTATGCCGCCTCCATGGAAGCCATGGTGGAAGGAGCGATTCTGGCGGTGATCGTGGTCTTCTTCTTCCTGCGGGACTGGCGGGCGACCATTATCGCCGCGGTTGCGATCCCCTTGTCCGCGATCCCGACCTTCTGGTTCATGGACCTGATGGGGTTCACGCTGAACACCTTCTCGCTGCTGGCATTGAGCCTTGTGGCCGGGGTGCTGGTCGATGACGCGATTGTGGAGATCGAGAATATCGTGCGCCATATGCGCATGGGCAAAACCGCCTATCAGGCATCGATCGATGCGGCGGATGAAATCGGTCTTGCCGTGGTGGCGACCACGTTCTCGATTGTCGCGGTGTTCCTGCCTGTCGGCCTGATGCCGGGCGTATCGGGGCAGTTCTTCAAGAACTTCGGTCTGACAGTCGTGGTCGCCGTGCTGATCAGCCTTGCAGTGGCGCGTATGATCACGCCGATGTTCGCGGCCTATTTCCTTGAGGCCAAAGGTGTGGGCAGCCACGGCGAAGGCCGGATGATGGACCTTTATATGAAGGTTCTGCGCTGGTCGCTGGATAAGACGGGCGCCGATGCCTATCGTGCGCGCATGGGCCATTCGCGCAGTCTGTGGGTGCGGTTCAAGGCTTACCTGCGGGATCACCGGATCTGGATGCTGGGTATTGGCATCGGTGCGCTGATGCTTACGATCACGCTGCTGACCTCGTTGCCCACGCAGTTCATGCCCAATTCGAACAACGATTCCAGCCAGGTGAATATCGAGATGGTGCCGGGCACCACGCTGGAACAGACGACGGCGGTCGCCGATGAAGTCGTGGCCATGCTCAAGGCGCAGCAGGAAGTGAAACTGGCGGTCGCCGTCATCCGTGAAGGCGCCGCGAATATTTACATTTCGCTGCGGGAAGATCGCGACAGCACCAGTATTGAATTCGAACGGCGACTGGCCCCGCAACTGCAGCAGGTACCCGATGCGCGGGTGGCCTTCGCCACGCAATCGATGGGGGCCGGTTCCGGGCGCGATATCACGGTCATGCTGACCGGTTCCGATCCCGAACTGTTGCACGATACGGCGCAGAAGCTGGTGGATCAGATGCGCACTATCCCCGATGCTGTCGCGCCGCGGATTGCGGCCGATCTGCAGCGGCCCGAACTGATTATCGAACCGCATTTCGATCTTGCCGCGCAACTGGGGGTTACCACCGGTTCGTTGAGCGAGGCCATACGGATTGCCACGCTGGGCGAGATCGATCGCGATGCGGCCAAATTCTCGTTGTCGGACAGGCAGGTGCCGATCCGGGTGATCATGCCCAAATCGTCACGCCGTGATCTCTCGACAATCGAAAATCTCCCGGTGCCGACTGTTACCGGCGAATCGGTGCCGCTGAAACGGCTGGCCACGATCCGTTTCGGTGCGGGTCCGACCCAGATTCAGCGTTACAATCAGGCACGCCGCGTATTCATTGGCGCCGATCTTGCGCCGGGCGCGGTGAAGGGGCCGGTTGATCAGCAGATCGCCAATCTGCCGATCATGAAGGATCTGCCCAATGGCATCAGCACCGAAGCGGTGGGCGATGCCAAGATGGAACAGGAACTGGTGGTGAATTTCGGCACGGCTGTGGTCAGCGGAATCCTGCTGGTCTTTGGCGTGCTGGTCCTGTTGTACAAGCGCATCGTTTCGCCACTGGTCAATATGACCTCGCTTCTGCTTGCCCCACTCGGCGGGTTGCTGGCGATCGTGCTGATCGGCCAGCCGATGTCGATGGCGGTCTATATCGGCATTCTTATGCTGCTGGGGATCGTGGCGAAAAACTCCATCCTGCTGATCGATTTCGCGATTGAGGAGATGGAACGCGGCGTGCCCAAGCTGGAGGCGATTATCGATGCCGGGCACAAACGCGCCCAGCCGATTGTCATGACCACCGTCGCGATGACGGCGGGCATGGTGCCGACGGCCATCGCGCTGTCGGGCGATGGTTCGGTGCGTGCGCCGATGGGCACAACCGTGATCGGCGGGCTGCTGCTGTCCACTGTGCTGACACTGGTTATCGTGCCGGCCGGGTTCAGTCTGGCTGACAGCTTTGAAAAGCGTGTTGGCCCCTGGCTGCGCAATCGCTTCCTCACCTATCGTCCCGGTGACGACAGGGAACATCATCCCGGCGCGTCGGCCCCCGCGGAATAGTGGTGGCAGACAGCGACCCTTCAGGAACATTTCCGCGCACGGCAGAGCAACGCCTGCGCCGGATGCGGATGACTGCGACGGGGCTGCTGATCCTCATGGCGGGGCTGTTCCTGCTGGCGCGCCATAACGCGGCACTGCACCCCGCCTGGGGCTATCTGCTGGCCTTCAGCGAAGCGGCGATGGTCGGCGGGCTGGCAGACTGGTTTGCGGTCACCGCATTGTTCCGGCGGCCTTTGGGCCTGCCGATCCCGCACACCGCGATCATTCCGGAAAACAAGGACCGGATCGCAGACACCATGGCCGTGTTCCTGCGGGAGAATTTCCTGACGCCGCAAGTGGTCGCCCGCCGGATCAGAAACATGAATCTGGCCGCTGCCGCTGGCCGGTTCCTGACGGAAAAACGCACCGGCGAACAGCGTCTGCGCAATGGCGCGGCGGGCCTGTTCGGTGATCTTCTGCGTTCGCTCGATCAGAAACGGCTGGGCGGCATGGTCAAGGAAGGGCTGCGGGGCCAGCTTCACAAGATCGAGGTGGCCCCGTTAATGGGCCAGATGATCGGCGCGGCGATTGCGGATGGGCGCCATCTGCCGGTGATGGACCGCGCGATAAGCTGGCTTGGCCGGACCCTGGAAGCCAATGAGGAACTGGTTCGCACGATGATTTCGCAGCGCGCCAACCGCCTGCTGCAACTGACTGGCCTCGATTCCAAAATCGCCAATGCCGTGCTGGATGGCATGTACAAGCTCCTGGCTGAAATGGCCGTGCAGCCGCACCATCCCTTGCGGCGCAAAGTGGAAGAAGGGTTGCAGGAATTGGCCGACGCGCTGCAGCACGATCCCGCCCTGCGCGAAAAGGTCGAGGCGATGAAGCTGGAACTGCTTGCCGATCCTTCCGTGGGGTACTGGCTGGATGGCCTGTGGGAACGCGCCCGCGCGGCCCTGTTGCGCGCGGTGGACGATCCGGAACAGGCGTTGTCAGGGCAATTTGGCGCGATGCTGGTGGAACTGGGTCAGGCGCTGGAAAATGACGCGCGCCTGCAACAGCTGATCAACCGTTTCGCGCGGCGCACGCTGGTTGGCGTTGCCACGCGATATGGCGGGCAGATCGTGCAACTGGTGTCGGAAACGGTGCGCCGCTGGGATGCCCGCACGGTGACCGCGCGGATCGAAACCGCCGTGGGCCGCGATCTGCAATTCATTCGTATCAATGGTACGATGGTTGGCGGGCTGGTCGGCCTTGCGATCCATTTTGTCGACAGCGTGCTGTGACGCTGCTGGTGCTGCGGGCCGTTTGCACTTGGCCCCGGCTTACGCAGGATGTGCGTTGCCCGTACATGACGAGACCATCGCCATAGGCACGGGCGGGACGGATGTGCATGTGGCGATACCATGCGCGTGCGGGCGGCAGCGCGAATGGCAACAGTTCGCGTCGATGCATGGGGTTATTGCGCTTGCCAAACCGGCGAGATCCCCATCAGAGGCGCGGGCAATCATCGGGCGCGCGAAGGCCGGCAAAACGATCGGCGATCCAGGCCAATGTCACAGAGGCGCTGTCCCGGGCGCTGTGCGCATGATCGCCGCCGGGTAGCGCGACATAGCGGACAGCCTTGCGGTGTTTGCAAAGTCCGGCAGCGAAATTTCGGGTTACCGCCGGTGCAATGACAGGGTCCTTCACACTTTGTGCGATCAGTACCGGGGAAGGAACGAGGGCGGGATCAATGCTGTTCTTCTGCGCCAGCGAAGCCCAGGGTTCGATCCGGCCGATGTCCTTGCCCTTTATGGAGCCGCGCACGGACAGGATGCCCACCACCGTCCCCAACTTGGGTGTCATGCCCAACTCGATACAATTGTTCTGCGCGAGTCGTGTGGCGATCCCGCGATTGACCTTTCCAAACAGGGTGTTGAGAGGCGCGCCATATTTTTGCGACCAGCTGTAGGCGACGTAAGCGGTTAGCATGGCTTTGACATTGGGTTCGCTCGCCCGGCGGAAATTCTCCGCGATAGCGGTTGGCGGGGCCGCGGCGGCAGTGCCGACCAGTGTGAGATCGCGGGCATAGGTGCGCGCTTCCCGGGCGGTCCACAGCGCGGCATGGCCGCCTTGGGATTCACCCCATACGGCAAAACGGCTGCCCGCGTGGGCACCAGGAATTTGCTGCGCCGCGCGCACCGCGTCCAGCACGGAACGGGCGGTTTCTTCCCCGGCCAGATAACCGTGCGGCCCGGTGCTGCCGAGCCCGGGATAGTCTGGTGCGACCACCACATAACCGGCGGCGATCATCTCGGGCAGCGCCGGGGTAACGGAAAAGATGAGAGGATTGGTCGAAACGGCACAGCGGGGCATGACACCTGAGGTTCCATGCGCCCAGGCGATGACAGGGCGCTTCGCACGGGGGGCAGCCTCCCTTGGGGCGATGACCATGCCGGTCACCGGGATCAGGCGCTGGGTATCGTCGCGGGTCCAATAAGATATGCGCCACGCTTGCATGCCCGGCGGGGTATCGGCCACCGGATCGGATGTGATCAGTGTCCCTTGTTCCTGCGCGGTGGCGGGCGAGAGCGGAACTCCCAAGGTCACAACGAGCAGGGCAAATGGCAAAGCAACAGAAGCGAGCAACCGGCGTGTCATCGGCAATCTCCACCGCGTGGCGTGATTGTCAGGCACAAGCGGTGAGGTGACAAGCCCAAGAAACGTATCGCCGATACGAAAACGCCCCCGAAGCCGAAGCTGCGGGGGCGTTTCTGTGTGCGTTTGCGCCTGTTGTCAGAGTTTGCTGGTCAGTTCCGGCACGGCATTGAACAGGTCCGCCACGAGGCCGAGATCGGCCACCTGGAAGATCGGTGCATCCTCGTCCTTGTTGATGGCGATGATGGTCTTGGAATCCTTCATCCCTGCAAGGTGCTGGATCGCGCCGGAAATGCCGACTGCGATGTAAACTTCCGGAGCGACGATCTTGCCGGTCTGTCCGACCTGATAGTCATTGGGGACGTAGCCCGCGTCCACCGCCGCGCGCGATGCGCCGACAGCGGCGCCCAGCTTGTCCGCCAGCGGGAAGATGACCTGCTGGAAGGTATCCGCATCCTTCAGTGCGCGACCACCCGAAACGATGATCTTGGCGCTGGTCAGTTCCGGACGTTCCGACTTGGCGATTTCCGAACCGACGTAGCTCGACAGACCGGCATCGGCCGGGCCAGCAACGGCTTCAACCGCAGCCGAACCGCCTTCAGCAGCAGCCTTGGCGAACGCGGTGCCGCGTACCGTGATGACGAGCTTTGCATCGCTGGCTTCAACCGTGGCAATCGCGTTGCCGGCGTAGATCGGACGGGTGAAGGTCTTTTCGCCTTCGACCGAGAGAATGTCCGAAATCTGCATCACGTCGAGCAGGGCTGCGACGCGCGGTGCGATGTTCTTGCCGTTGGAGGTGGCCGGGGCGAGGAACGCGTCGTGGCTGCCCATCAGATCGACGATCAGCGGCGCGACGTTTTCTGCCAGAGCGTGGCCATAGGCCGCGTTGTCGGCCAGGTGGACCTTGGCAACGCCAGCAATCTTGGCAGCCTGATCGGCAACAGCCGCACAGCCTTCACCGGCGACGAGGAGGTGCACTTCGCCAAGCTGCGAAGCGGCGGTCACAACAGCCAGCGTGGCGTCCTTGACCGAAGCGTTGTCGTGTTCGACCCAAACAAGCGTTTTCATAAGAGCTATCCTTGAATTCCGTGGTCAGGCGAGGATCAGGAGATCCCCAGCTCCTTGATCTTGGCGACGAGCGCATCGACATCGGCGACCTTGACGCCAGCCACACGCACGGGCGGTTCGCTGACCTTCAACGTCTTGACACGCGGTGCGGTGTCGACGCCGTAATCGGCCGGTGCCTTGGTCGCCAGCGGCTTGGACTTCGCCTTCATGATGTTCGGCAGCGAGGCATAGCGCGGCTCGTTCAGACGAAGGTCGGTGGTGACGATCGCGGGCAGAGCCAGCTTCACCGTTTCCAGACCGCCATCGACTTCGCGCTTCACGATGACCGAATCGCCTTCGACGGTGACTTCCGAAGCGAACGTCCCCTGCGGGCGGCCGAGCAGCGCGGCGAGCATCTGGCCGGTCTGGTTGGAATCGTCATCGATCGCCTGCTTGCCGAGGATAACCAGCCCCGGCTGTTCCTCGTCCGCGATGGCCTTGAGAATCTTGGCAACGGCCAGCGGTTCGACTTCATCGTCGGTCTGGACCAGAATCGCGCGATCGGCGCCCATGGCGAGCGCGGTACGCAGCGTTTCCTGTGCCTTTGCCGGGCCGACCGAAACCGCGATGACTTCGGTGGCGACGCCCTTTTCCTTCAGGCGGATCGCTTCTTCGACAGCGATTTCGTCAAACGGGTTCATGCTCATCTTGACGTTGGCGAGATCGACACCCGTACCGTCGGCTTTGACGCGCGGCTTCACGTTGTAGTCAATCACCCGCTTCACGGGCACGAGAATCTTCATGGGTTCTTGTCCTTCTAGCGTGGGCCGGCGGGCGTCCTGTCCCGGTAAGCGAAAGGCCGGCCTTGTGAATACGAACCTGCATTAGGGACTTGCGACCAGAGCGCCCTCCGGTCAACCCCCGTGCCCCTCGCATTTCGCACAGTTCAGGTGCGGGCCGCGAAGGGCACTCAGGTCCGTTTCCCAGGGATTGGGTGAAGGCTGCGCTCAGGCAGCCTTCTTCACTTCGGCAACGATCTTCTGGGCGGCATCGCCCAGGTCGTTGGCGGAAACGATCGGCAGGCCCGAGTTGTTGAGGATGTCCTTGCCCTGCTGCACGTTGGTGCCTTCGAGGCGGACGACCAGCGGCACCGAGAGGTTCACTTCCTTGGCAGCGGCGACGATACCGTCAGCGATAACGTCGCACTTCATGATGCCGCCGAAGATGTTGACCAGAATGCCTTCCACTGCGGGATCGGACAGAATGATCTTGAACGCTTCGGTGACCTTTTCCTTGGTAGCGCCGCCACCAACGTCAAGGAAGTTGGCCGGGAACGCACCGTTCAGCTTGATGATGTCCATGGTCGCCATGGCGAGACCGGCGCCGTTCACCATGCAGCCGATGTTGCCGTCGAGCTTGATGTAGGCGAGGTCGTACTTCGAAGCTTCGACTTCTGCCGGATCTTCTTCGGTTTCATCGCGCAGTGCAGCCACGTCAGCGTGGCGGAACAGGGCGTTGCCATCGATGCTCATCTTGGTGTCGAGAACCAGCAGCTTGCCGTCTTCGGTTTCCACCAGCGGGTTGATTTCCAGCATTTCGCAATCGAGATCGTTGAACGCGGTGTAGAGCTGGCCAGCGAGCTTCTGGGCCTGCTTGTTGAGGTCGCCTTCAAGCTTGAGCGCGAACGCAACAGCGCGGCCGTGGTGCGGCTGGAAGCCTTCTGCCGGATCGATCGTGATCGTGGTGATCTTTTCCGGGGTCGCATGGGCGACTTCTTCGATGTCCATGCCGCCTTCGGTCGACACGATCATGGCGACGCGGCCAGTGGCGCGGTCAACCAGCATCGAGAGATAGTATTCCTTGGCGATATCGACGCCGTCGGTCACGTAGAGGCGATTGACCTGCTTGCCCGCTTCGCCGGTCTGGATGGTGACGAGCGTGTTGCCGAGCATTTCCTTGGCATTCGCTTCCACTTCTTCCAGCGAACGCGAAAGGCGCACGCCGCCCTTGGCGTCGGGGCCGAGTTCCTTGAACTTGCCCTTGCCGCGGCCACCGGCGTGAATCTGCGCTTTCACGATGTACAGCGGCCCGGGCAGCTGTTTGGCGCCTGCAATGGCTTCTTCGACGGTGAGAGCTGCATGGCCGGCAGGGATGCCGATGCCGTATTTCGCGAGCAGTTCCTTGGCCTGGTATTCGTGAAGGTTCATGTCGGTCGCTTTCCGCTTGGATTCGGGTTGCTGAATTGGTTTGCGGCGCGCCTTTGCACATCGCGAGGCGCTTGAAAAGTGCCGCAACGCAGCGCAAAGCAGCAAAATACACTGACACATGATCGATTACACCCGCCTTGAAGATATTGTGCGCCGTGCCGGCGCCATCGCAATGGCCAGCTGGCCAGGCGCGGGTCATGAGGTCGAACGCTGGGAAAAGAGCCCGGATAACCCCGTAAGTGCCGCAGATTTGGCGGTTGATGCGTTTCTCAAGGAAGAGCTGGGCGCCTTGTTGCCTGCGGCGGGCTGGTTGTCCGAAGAGACCGCCGATCATCCCGACCGGCTGGGTTGCGGATTGTGCTGGTTGGTCGATCCGATTGACGGGACACGCGATTTTTTGCGGGGAAGAAGCGGCTGGGGGGTTTCGGTGGCGCTGGTCAGCGATGGGCGCCCGCTGATTGGCCTGCTCCACGCCCCCGCGCGTAACGAAGAATGGAGCGCGACTGCGGGGCAGGGCGCGTGGCGCAACGGAACCCGTCTGGAGGCGAGTCGCCGTACCACCTTCCATGGGGCCAGGGTGCCCGCTGATTCGCTCCCACGCGAAGACCGCGATCTGGTTATGGTGGAAAAACCCAATTCGATTGCCTTGCGCATTGCCATGGTGGCGGCGGACGAAGCCGATCTGGTGGCGACGCTGCGCTGGGGGTACGAATGGGATATCGCCGCCGCCAGCCTAATCGCGCGGGAAGCGGGGGCGACCGTCAGCGATGCCTTTGGCGAAGCGCTGGTGTTCAACAAGCGCGATCCGCGCGCGTTTGGCCTGATGGTCAGCGCCCCGGCAATCCATGAGGCGGCGGTGAACCGGCTGGCCGATCGCGCCGCGCAACTCGCCTACCCGGATCGCTGAGTTACAAAACCCGTTCCAATACCGGCCCAAAACCCAGGGCGCATGAAAAAGGGGCCGACCCTGCGGTCAGCCCCTTCGGTTTCTTGCGAAACAGGATCAGGTAGGCCTAGATCAGGTAGGCCTAGTTGCCGCGGCGGGCCGCATCGACATCTTCCTTGCTGATCGGCGTGATCTTGATTTCCACGCGGCGGTTCAACGCGCGCCCTTCGGCGGTGTCGTTCGTCGCGACCGGATATTGTTCGCCAAATCCCTGCGAACGGATACGGGCCGATGAAACGCCGCGCATCGAGAGATAGTTCGCGACCGATTGGGCGCGCCGTTCGGAAAGGGTCTGATTGTAGGCGTCGGAACCGGTCGAATCGGTGTGGCCGTATACGTCGATCAGGCTGTCAGGATAGGTCTTGAGGCTTTCTGCGACCTGATTCAGCGTGGCCTGGAACGTGGGGTTGATCGTGGTGCTGTCGACCGCGAAGGTTACGCCATCGGGCAGATTGACGAGAATCGCGTTGCCGTTGTCGGTTTCCGTCACATCGACGCCCGATCCGGCGGTCTGTTCCTTCAGTTCCTTGATCTGCTGATCCATCTTGTAACCGACGACGCCACCCGCGACACCGCCAATGCCAGCGCCGACAATGCGGGCGGTCCTGCCACCGATAATGCTGCCCAACAGGTAACCCAGGCCAGCGCCGCCGACACCGCCGATTGCGGTACGCGAAACCTTGCGTTCACCGGTATTGGGATCGGTGACACAGGCGCTCACAGTGACGAGGGAAAGGGCGGCAAGGCTCGAAACAATCAGGCGGGATTTCTTCATGGGGATGCTCCAATCCTCTATTTTTGGCACAGGCGACGCCTGCCCCTGTGACAGCGCGCACCCGTCGGTCATATTTCAGCGTCATAAGATGAACAAGGAATTGACCGGCCTCACCCACAACGCGGTGTTGCGCCATGCGTTCCCGAGAGGCGGGCTCTCCGCACCTAACCCCTTCGCCTTTACGTTGCTTTCTGCTAGCGCTTCGGGCGTGACACCGTTTCCATGGACCGATGTCCTCGTCATTGCGGGGCTTATCTTTATCAACGGCATCTTCGCGATGTCCGAACTTGCCATCGTTTCCGCGCGTCCTGCGCGCCTTCAGGTGGAAGCCGAGAAAGGCAGCAAGGCGGCCAAGGCCGCGTTGGCGCTCGAAGCGGACCCGGGCAAGTTTCTCTCCACCGTGCAAATCGGCATTACCCTGGTGGGTATCATCGCCGGTGCTTATTCGGGTGCCAGTCTCGGCGGCCCTGTGGGAGAACGGCTTGCGGCGCTGGGCATGCCCCTGGAAGTGGCGGACGAGGTCGGTTTTGCGGTCGTGATCGTGCTGACCACCTATTTCAGTCTTGTCGTGGGCGAACTGGTGCCCAAGCAGATCGCGTTGCGCGGGGCGGAACGGATCGCGTTGATCATGGCGCTGCCGATGGAATGGCTGGCCCGTGCGGCCGCGCCCTTTGTCTGGTTGCTGGACCGTTCGTCCTCCACGCTGTTGCGCCTGCTGGGTATTCGCCATGCTGGCGAAACCGGTGTGACCGCCGAAGAACTGCAAATGATTTTCGCCGAGGCGACGCGTTCCGGCGCGATCGAGGAGGATGAACGCGCGATCATGGCGGGCGTGATGAAACTGGCCAATCGCCCGGTCCGCGAACTGATGACGCCGCGCACTGAACTGGACTGGATTGAAACGACCGCCGATCTCGACGCGATCCGGGAACTGCTGGATGAAACGCCCCATTCGCTCATCCCGGTGGCGGATGGTTCGCCCGACCGGATTGTCGGTGTGGTCAAGATTCGTGATATTCTGGCGCGGCAATTGGCCGGTTTGCCCGTGGTGCTGGGCGAACTGGCGCGCAAGGCCGTGGTGATTCCCGACCAGCTTGACGCGATGGATGCCTTGCGCATGTTGCAGCAGGCCGATGTCGCCATGGCGCTGGTGCATGACGAATACGGCCATCTCGAAGGCATTGTGACACCCAACGATCTGCTGACGGCGATTGTCGGTCAGTTTGTCGGCCATCAGGACGAAGGCGATGAACCGATGGTCGTGAAACGCGCCGATGGCTCGTTGCTGGTTGCCGGTGCCATGCCTGCTGACCAGATGGCCGAATTGCTCGGCGTGGTTCTGCCCGAAGATCGGGAATATGCCACGGCGGCCGGCTTCGTGCTTTCCGTGCTCAAGAAACTGCCGCAGGAAGGCGAAGTCTTCGAAGAAGGCGGCTGGCGCTTCGAAGTGGTGGACATGGACGAACGCCGGATCGACAAATTGCTGGTCGAACGTCTCGAACAGCCGGAGGATACTCCGGACGAGGGGTGAGGATGCCGCTGCGCGCGCGGCTATAACAACCGCAGCGACAAAAAAGCCCGCCATTGGCGGGCTTTTTCCTGTCAGGGGTGACCTGAGTGAGGCTGATCGCCTCAGCCCGGGATAACCGCGCGTGCGGCCTGGCCATCGCCCTGCGGCGCGGCGAGGAGATCACGGGTCACGGTGCCTTTGGCAACCGCGTTGGTATTTTCGTCGCCCACGGTAGAACGAATCCCCGGTGCGGCGCCGCCCGCCTTGTCGAGCGCGCTGGTTTCGAGATCGCTGCGGGGGGCCGGGCCACCGAACAGGGCTTCGAGCGCCTTCTGGCTGGCGCTGCCTTCGATCGGGCGAGGGGCGCCCGGCTGCGGCGGGGCCATCTGGAAATCGGGCGGTACGATCAGCGGGGCTTGCCGTTGAACGGCCATTTCATCCGGTCGGTCGCGGTTGAAGACACCGCCGCCGCCGCAAGCCGACAGCGCCACCGAACCGGCAGCGAGGAGGATGAAGGCGTGGATCTTGCGCATTGTGTCAGGTCTCCGCAGGGCTGTTGCCCCTGTCGTCTGTGGTGTCGTCAGTATCCGTTTGCTCGCGCTTGTCGCGCAGGAAAAAGGATCGGGCAAGGATAATTACGACGCCAATCGTGATCGCGGCGTCGGCAACGTTGAAAATCAGGAACGGGCGGAAGTCGCCAATGTGCAGATCGGCGTAATCGATGACATAGCCCAGCAGGAACCGGTCGCGGATATTGCCCAGCGCACCGCCCAGCACGAATGCCAGTGCGGCAATGTCCCACATCGCTTTCTCGCGCAGCATCCAGATGAATACGGCCAGCGCGATCAGCCCGGTCATCGCCACCAGAATCCAGCGCATTTCCACCGAATCCGCCGTCAGCATGCCCAGCGACACGCCGAAATTCTGTGTCCAGCGCAGATCGAAAAACGGCAGCAGATCGATCACCCCGCGTTCGCGCAGTTGCAGCGGGCCGACCATCAGCCATTTGATGTACTGATCCACCGCGAAAAGCGCGGCGGCCATCAACAGGCCGATGATTCGATTGCGTGTCAGCCAGCTCATCCGGCGTTTTCCGTTATCGCCAACGCATCGTCACAGCGGGTGCACAGCGCGCCGTCTTCCGCCACGTCGGGCAGATGACGCCAGCAGCGCCCGCATTTGTGGTGCGCGGTGGGGAAGACTTCCATCACGTCTTCTTCGCTGCATGTCACTGTCGAGGTGATGAACAGCTCGGTCAATGCCGCATTCGCCGTACCGGCTGGCACGGCCGATGCGGGCACGGTGACTTGCGCGGCCAGCCCGGACCCGATCACCTTTTCGCGGCGCAACGGCTCGATCGCCTCGTTCACCTTTTCACGCAGGTCGCGCAGTTGCGCCCACTTGTCGAGATCGGCTTCGGCCGTGGGCAGTTCGGGCCATTCCAGCAGATGCACGCTGCCGCCAGTGGGATAGCGCGTGCCCCACACTTCCTCGCCCGTATAAACGAGCACAGGCGCGGCATAGCGGATCAGCGCGTGGAACAGCACATCCAGCACCGTGCGATAGGCGCGGCGGCGCGGATCGGCGGGTGCGTCGCAATAGAGGCAGTCCTTGCGGATATCGAAATAGAAGGCCGACAGGTCTTCGTTGCAGAAATCCGAAAGCGCGCGGACATACGTGTTGAAGTCGTAATCGTCGACCGCCTGACGCAGAGTCGCATCGAGCTGCCCCAGCAGGGCCAGCATGTAGCGTTCCAGTTCGGGCATGGCCTGCGTATCGACCCGTTCCGCTTCGTCGAAATCGGCCAGCGCGCCCAGCATGTAACGGAAGGTGTTGCGCAGCTTGCGGTACTGATCGGCCACGCCTTTCAGGATTTCCGGGCCGATGCGGTGATCTTCGGTATAATCGACCGACAGCGCCCAGAGCCGGATGATATCCGCGCCATAATCGCGCATCACGTCCAGCGGGCTGATCGTGTTGCCGAGGCTCTTGGACATTTTCATGCCCTTCGAATCCATGGTGAAGCCATGGGTGAGCACGGCCTTGTAAGGCGCGCGGCCGCGGGTGCCGCAGCTTTCCAGCAGCGAGGACTGGAACCAGCCGCGATGCTGATCGCTGCCTTCCAGATAGAGATCGGCATGCGGGCCGATGTAGCCTTCCGGCCGGGTCAGTTCGGGCCAGCGGCCGCTTTCCAGCACGAAGGCATGAGTCGAACCGGAATCGAACCACACGTCGAGAATATCGGCAACGCGTTCGTAATCGTCCAGCCGATAGTCCGGGCCGAGCAAATCCTGCGCGTGGTCTTCATCCCAGGCATCCACACCGCCCGCGCGGATGGCGTTGACGATGCGCGCGTTGACTTCGGGATCGACGAGGTATTCCCCGGTCTTGCGATCGACGAACAGCGTGATCGGCACGCCCCAGGCGCGCTGGCGGGACAGCACCCAGTCCGGACGGCTTTCCACCATGCTGCCGATGCGGTTGCGGCCTTTATCCGGCACGAACCGGGTATCGGCGATCGCCTGCATTGCCAGTTCGCGCAGGGTTGGCGCATCGCACAGCCCTTCTTCGGCGGGATTGATTGCGCCGCCTTCGTTTTCCCAACTGCGTTCGCCACGCGATTTGGGCGAGATATGCGTCAGCACGCGATCCATCGGCACGAACCACTGCGGGGTGCAGCGGAAGATCACCTTGGCCTTGGATCGCCAGCTATGCGGATAGGAATGCAGGTAATCGGCCGTGGCCGCCAGCAGCCCGCCCGCCGCGCGCAAGTCTTCGCAGACGGGGCCATCGGGGGCATTGAACTTGGGGTGGATGACCGAGGCGGAGCGTTCGTCCGTGCGCGGCAGCCACAGCCAGTCTTCGCGGTAACGGCCATCGGCTTCGACCACGAACTTGGGGCCGATGCCATGGGCCTTGCACAGCTCGAAGTCGTCTTCGCCATGATCGGGCGCCATATGGACCAGACCGGTGCCGCTGTCGGTGGTGACGAATGCACCAGCCAGCAGGGGGCGCGGTTCGGCAAAGAAGCCACCCAGATGGTGCATCGGGTGGCGGGCCACCGTGCCGGCCAGTTCGGAACCGCGATAGGTGCCCAGCGCATATTCGCTTAGCACGACATCGCCTTCGATATCTTCGGCAAGGGGGCCAAGGCCCGTCCGCTCGAAGAACGGTTCCAGCAGATCGACGGCCACGAGGAAGCGCCGCCCGTCAGGCGCGCGATAGTGGTGGTATTCCACGTCCGGCCCATAGGCGAGCGCCTGGTTGACCGGGATCGTCCAGGGTGTGGTCGTCCAGATCACGGCATAGGCACCGGTCAGTTCCGGCACGTTCGGCGATTCGATGATTTCGAACGCCACGTCGATCTGGGTCGACGTGATATCCTCGTATTCGACTTCGGCTTCGGCCAGCGCGGTCTTTTCCACCGGGCTCCACATCACCGGTTTGGCCCCGCGATAGAGCTGGCCGGTTTCCGCGAATTTCAGCAGTTCGCCAACGATCGTCGCCTCTGCCTCGAAATCCATGGTGAGGTAGGGCTTGTCCCAGTTGCCGCAGACGCCGAGGCGCTTGAGCTGTTCACGCTGGGTATCGACCCAGTGCTGGGCATAGGCGCGGCATTCGGCGCGGAATTCGCGGGCCGGAACCTCGTCCTTGTTTTTCTTCTTCTTGCGGTACTGTTCCTCGACCTTCCATTCGATCGGCAGGCCGTGGCAGTCCCAGCCGGGAACATAAGGCGCATCCTTGCCCAGCAGGGTTTGGGTGCGCACGACCATATCTTTCAGGATATGATTCAGCGCGTGGCCGATATGCATGTCGCCATTGGCGTATGGCGGGCCGTCATGCAGGATGAACTGGTCGCGGCCCTTGCGCGCTTCGCGCAGGCGTTGATACAGCCCTTCTTCTTCCCAGCGTGCCAGAATACCCGGCTCCTTCTGGGGCAGGCCGGCCTTCATGGGGAAATCGGTCTTCGGCAGGAAGACAGTGTCTCGATAATCGCGCTCTTCGCTCATGGGGCAGCGCCTTAGCGGGACAACTGCCCCGTGAAAACACCTCTCGTCGCGCAGCCATGCGCAAGAGCGACAATTACCCTTGCGGGGAGAGCAGGGCGCGGGCCCTGTCGCAATCCTTGCGCATCTGCTCGATCAACGCGTCCAGCGATGCGAATTTCGCTTCGGGCCGCAGGAAATGGTGGAAGGCCACTTCGATTTCGCGCCCATAGAGATCCTCCGAAAAATCGAAGAAATAGGGTTCCAGCAGTTCTTTCGGCGGATCGAATTGCGGGCGAATGCCGATATTGGCGGCGCCTTGCAGCAAGCGGTCTTCACCGATGATGCGGCCGGTCACCGCATAGACGCCGAATCGCGGGCGCAGATAGGTATCCAGTGGCAGATTGGCGGTGGGGAAGCCGATCGTGCGGCCCACCTTGTCGCCATGCTGGACCACGCCGCGAATCGCGAAAGGCCGGGTCAGCAGCGCGGTGGCGGTTTCGGTTTCCCCCGCTTTCAACGCCTCGCGGATGCGGCTGGACGAGATCGGGCCCGTGTCATCGTGCACCGGCCCCACAGTGACTGCTTCAAGCCCCAGTGGCGCGCCCAGTTCGCGCAGGACCTGGGGGTTGCCGCTACGGGCCTTGCCGAATGTGAAATCTTCACCCGTGACGACACCGGCCGCGCCCAGGTGCTGGTGCAACCCGTCCACGACCCACGATTGCGCGGACATGTTGGCGATATCGGTATCGAACCCGATCACCAGCATGGCATCGGCCCCCGCCGCGGCAAAAAATTCTTCCCGTTGGTCCAGCGTGGTCAGACGGAACGGTTCCGCCTCGGGATCGAAAAAGCGCACCGGATGCGGATCGAAAGTGGCGACAATCGCCGGGCGGCCCTGTTCCCGTGCGCGCCGGATCGCTTCGCCCACCACGGCCTGATGACCGCGATGGAATCCGTCGAAATTGCCCAGCGCGAGAATCGCGCCGCGCAGGTGATCCGGGACCGGAGAACGGGAATTGAGGCGAATCATTATGACACGGCCTTTACGGCCCGGCGCAGCGTTACGAAAGAAAAGGCTGGGCTGCCATTTTCGGCAGGATGATCTTCGCGCGCACTTTCCTGCCATGCATCGTCCAGCGGGGGCATCACGGTATCGCCTGCGATTTGGGCATGGACTTCGGTCAGTTCCACACGATCTGCCAGCGGCAGGAACAGCGCATAGATTTCCGCCCCGCCGACAACGGCAATTTCGCCCGCGCCGGCCAGGCCCAGCGCCTCGTCCACTGTGGCCGCCACTTCCGCGCCTTCGGCATGCCATGTGCGGTCGCGTGTCAGCACGATATGGCGGCGGCCGGGCAGAGGCTTGCCAAAGCTTTCGAAGGTCTTGCGCCCCATGATCATCGGCTTGCCCAGCGTCATCGCCTTGAAATGCCTGAGATCGGCCGGGATGCGCCAGGGCAGGGCATTGTCGCGCCCAATCGTGCCATTATCCGCACGGGCATAAATCAGGAACAGATCGCGGGCCATCAGGCTCAGTCCCGCATCAGGCGCGTGACATGGCCCATCTTGCGGCCCGCGCGCGCTTCGGCCTTGCCGTAGAGATGCAGGTGATTGGCGGGATCGGCCAGAATAGCCGCGCCGTGCAGCGCCTCCTCGCCGATCAGGTTGCGCATTTCCACGCGCGGTGCGGTCAGCGCCGTATCGCCCAGCGGCAATCCGCAGATCGCGCGGATGTGGTTTTCGAACTGGCTGGTCAGCGCGCCTTCGATGGTCCAGTGGCCCGAATTGTGCACGCGCGGCGCCATTTCGTTGAACACCGGGCCTTCCGGCGTGGCGAAGAATTCCAGTGTCAGCACCCCGACATAGTCCAGCGCATCGGCCACATCGGTAGCCAGTTTGCGGGCCGCAGCGACGTCTTCGAGAATTCGCGCGCTGGCAGGCACGGAGGACAGCGCCAGAATGCCGTTTTCGTGCACGTTCTGGGCACTGTCCCAGAACCGCACTTCGCCGTTGCGCCCGCGTGCGAGAATGACTGAGAATTCGCCTTCGAAGTGGACGAAGCCTTCATAGACCAGCGGTTGGCCGGGCAGGGCGATGCCATCGGCATCGTGGGCGCTGGTGACGCGCCATTGGCCCTTGCCATCATATCCGTCACGCGCGGTCTTGAGAATGCCGGGCGCACCGATCCGGGTGATCGCGTCGTCCAGATCCTCTCGCGAATCCACTGCCGCGAACAGCGCGGGCCGCCCGCCGAGCGCTTCGATGAAGGTCTTTTCCTTCAGCCGGTCCTGCGCCACTTCCAGCGCCCGGACGCCGGGGGCAAGCTTGTCCGCAGGGATCGCCAGCAACGGGGCGACCGGGATATTCTCGAATTCCAGCGTGACGACGGCGCAAGCCTGCACGAAGCGCGCCAGCGCATCGGCATCGTGCCAGTCCGCGCAGGTGAATTCCGCGCTGACTTCGGCGGCGACACTGTCGGCTTCGGGCGCATAGATATGGCAGCGATAGCCCAGTTGTGCCGCGGCCATAGCCATCATGCGGCCCAGTTGTCCGCCGCCCAATATGCCGATCGTTGCGCCCGGTTCGATCATTGTACCCCGCTCAGACCCACTCAGACGTCGCTCGGCTTTTCCGCCACGGCATCGCGCCGCGCCGCGCGCCACGCTTTCAGCCGTTCGGTCAGCGCGGCGTCGTTGGTCGCCAGAATGGAGGCCGCGAACAGGCCGGCATTGGTTGCCCCGGCTTCGCCGATAGCCAGTGTCCCGGTGGGGACCCCGGCTGGCATCTGGACAATCGACAGCAGGCTATCCAGCCCCGACAATGCCTTGGATTGCACAGGCACGCCCAGCACGGGCAGATGCGTCAGCGCCGAGATCATCCCGGGCAGATGGGCGGCGCCGCCCGCGCCCGCGATAATGACCTTGAAGCCTTCATCGGCTGCGTTCTGCGCGAAATCGTACATGCGTTCGGGTGTGCGATGGGCCGAAACGATCCGCGCGTCATGGGCAACGCCCAGGTCGTCCAGCACGGTGGCGGCGTATTTCATGGTCGGCCAGTCAGACTGGCTCCCCATGACGATGGCGACAGGTGCGGTCATCGGCTCAGCGATCCTTCAGATAGTGTCGTTCGCCCGGCTGGAAGGCCGCGTCGAAATCATAGACGATCGGCTGGCCGGTGGGGATTTCCAGTTCGAGAATATCCGTGTCGGAAATCTGCGACAGATGCTTCACCAAAGCGCGCAGGCTGTTGCCGTGCGCCGAAACGATCACCGTTTCCCCGGCTTTCAGCGCGGGCAGGATAGCGTTTTCGTAATAGGGCAGAACGCGCGCGATCGTGTCTTTCAGGCTTTCGGCCGCGGGAACATCGATGCCTGCGTAACGCGGATCGTGGGCCAGCGCGAATTCGCTGTCATCGGCCAGCGGCGGCGGCGGCGTGTCGAAGCTGCGGCGCCAGATCTTCACCTGATCGGCGCCATGCTTGGCTGCGGTTTCGGCCTTGTCCAGCCCGGTCAACCCGCCATAGTGGCGTTCGTTCAGGCGCCAGTCCTTGGTTTCGGGAATCCACACCCGTCCGCAATTTTCGAGCGCGAGATGCAGCGTGCGAATCGCCCGGGTCTGCAACGAGGTGAAGGCGACTGTCGGCAGCAGGCCTTTTTCCGCCAGCAATTGCCCGGCGGCACGTGCTTCCGCTTCGCCCTTTTCGGTCAGGTCGACATCCCACCAGCCGGTGAAACGGTTTTCCAGGTTCCACTGGCTCTGGCCGTGGCGGACGAGGATAAGGCTGGGCACGGGATCGAGGCTCCTCTGCGAGACTTTTTAGAAGCGCAGGCCCCTAGCTTTTCCGCGGCTCTTTGGAAAGAGCGTGCGTGCCGCCCTTGTCGGATCCTTCATTTGATCCATCCTCGATTGCGTTGATTTCGCGTGCCTGTGCCTTTCTGCGACGCAGATTTTCGCGCAGCTTGGCAGCAAGGCGTTCCTCGCGGGAAAGGGCGGCAGGCTTGTCGTTCATGGTCCATTGCAGTGCCGCGCAATCGATGTTTTGGCAAGCAGGTGTCCAGCACCGCTTGACAAGTTCGCGGCTCGCAGCAATAGCGCGCGCCTCTCGCGGTGCTGCTTGCTCGACAGGCAGATCGCGCAGGTTGGTAACGCTGCTGTAGCTCAGTGGTAGAGCGCACCCTTGGTAAGGGTGAGGTCGGGAGTTCAATCCTCCCCAGCAGCACCAGCCTTTCCCGCAGAAATGCTGGAAACTCTCGGAAAACTTGGGGTTTTTGACAGTCGGCTGTTACATTTGTAACGGAGACCACCCATGTGTTCCTATCTCGATCAGGTCGGTTCGACCTACTACTTTCGCCGCGCTGTTCCCAAAGACCTCTTAGGGTTCTTCAAGACCTCCTCGGGTAAGCCTCGAACCGAGTGGAAGTTTAGCTTAGGCGTCAAGGATCGCGAATCGGCCAAACGGCAACTGCGGCCTCATGAGGTCGAAACGGATGATCTGATCGATGCCGCTCGGCATGAGTTAGCTCGAACCTCCACTGAAGCACCGGAGGTATCGCTGAGACCCCAGCGAGAACTCGAGGAGGAAGCCGCTCGGGGGTTTCTTGAAGAGGAAAGTAGAAAGCGACGGGAAGCGCGCAGCGACCTTCGGACGCTATGGCGGATTCGGAGACACACCAGCACTGCCATGTTGGCACCGGAAGAGGCGGCTGCAATCGATCTCTTGAGAGAACAAGATGCGGAGCTCGCGGCCCTAAGACAGGCTGTGTCTGTCTTGAATGCGGGCAATCAGAGGCTCGGTATAGCCCCGATCAACGAGACTTCCACAAGTTCTAGGATTGAGTTGGGTGTGCTGTTCGATCGCTATGCTGTCTCAGGTGCGGCGAAACCGAAAACTGTCCGTAAATGGCGTAGGGCGGTGGAGAAACTGATCGAGCATCTTGGCCATGATGATGCACGTCATGTGACACGGGCTGACATGAACGCGTGGATCGCCAGGTTGGTGGCTGAAGGGCTGAGCAGGAAGACCATCGTGGATGGATACCTGCCAGCCATTCGCGCAGCCTTCGCAATCGCGCATGATGACGGCGAACTTCCCGCTAATCCTGCCGCAGGATTGACGGTCAGAGCGCCCAAGCCGGTAAAGCCACGTGAGCGCGACCACTCCGATGGTGAGGCCGCCACCATCTTGCGGGCTGCACTTCAACCTCAACCCCCGAAGCTGACCAAACATCATGCTCTAGCGAGGCGCTGGGTGCCATGGCTATGTGCCTACACGGGTGCGCGCGTCGGGGAGATGACGCAGCTCCGGGCCATGGACATTCAAAAAGAAGGGGGCATCTGGTACGTACTCATCAGCCCCGAGGCTGACGGTGGTGTAAAGACCAATGAGGCTCGGAAGGTCCCTCTGCACTCTCATCTTGTCGAGCAGGGCATTACCCAACTTGCCAAGGCTGGAGACGCTACACCTCTCTTTTATCGGCAGGGAGCGGGCAACGAAATCAACCCTGCCTCCAAGATTCGGGCGAGTGATCTTGCTAAGTGGGTCCGGAGTCTTGGTATCATTACCCCGCAACCGAACCATGGGTGGCGGCACAGGTTCAAAACCCAGTCACGCGCGGCAGGTATCCCCGAGCACATTGCCGACAAGATACAGGGACATGCACCTCGACATGAAGGAGGGAAGTACGGATCAGTCCCTCTCGCCACTCTGAGGGATGCCATAGAGAAGCTACCTCGTTATCAGTTCTGACGATAATGAGCTTCATCTCTACCCGTCGATATGGTCTGGGATTTGCCCTGGTGGTCCCTTAGGGCCTCTCTAGAGGTATTTCCCCTAGGGTATCATCCGGGATATGATCTTTAGGTATATCCCTATGGTATTCTCTAACGGAGTTATCCTGTTTTCATCAGGGGGTACCCCATGGATAACCCATGGTTTTTAAGACAGATATGGGTATCTCACTCAGGGTCGTTTGCCTTGTAGGTCATCCGGGATTTCTATTCCTAGATATATCTCTTGGTTACCCTCTAAGGAGGTATCCTGTTTGGAACAGGGGTACCCCATGGTAGCCATGGTTTTTGAGACAGATACGGGTATCTCTCTGTACGGTCCCAAAATGACCTGATGGCTAATTATCGTGGGTTTCATCCGTACCTATCTCCGTGGAAAAAGAGACAGATAGGGTAAGCGCATATGACCTACCCGGTGGCCTTCCTAAGCGCCCATAGAGCCATATGGAAACCCTTAGGTAGAACCCAGCCGCGTCCTGCACGTGAGCCCATGACAACCTAAGGTCGTAGAGTGCGCCCGCTATATCCATTGCCGCACTCCACTTGCGCTATGGACGCTAGGACTCCTCAGGGTCCCTCTCAGAGTCAATGTGAGCTCTCCGCTACCCAAGGGCCCATCTATCCCATAAGATTCTCACAGGGCTTCTCAGGGCATTCTAGGCGGCCCTTGCCTCTGCCCTTTGGATTGATGCCAAGCTGGTGCCGTATTCCTTGGCCAGAGTTCGTAGGCTCATCCCAGCCTTGCGCTTCTCGGCTATCTCGGACTGCTGCTGTTCGGTGAGCGCCATCGGCCTGCCCAGCCGCTTACCATCCGCCTTGGCTCGGCTGAGGCCAGCCTGCGTCCGTTCGATCAGGAGGTCCCGCTCGAACTCTGCCACTGCAGCAATAACGTTCATGGTCATCTTACCGGCTGGGCTGGTGAGGTCCGCACCGCCCAAGGCAAGGCAATGAACGCGGATGCCCTCGGCTGCCAGCTTCTCGACCGTAGCCCTAACGTCCATCGCGTTACGGCCCAGCCTGTCCAACTTAGTGACGATGAGCACGTCGCCTGCCTCAAGCCGGTCTAGGAGCTTGGTAAAGCCTTTCCGCTCCATAGCGGGCAAAGACCCGGAGACGGTCTCTGTGACGATCCTCTTGGGCTCCACGGCAAAGCCTGCGGCCTCGATCTCCCTCACTTGATTGTCTGTGGTCTGGTCTAGCGTGCTGACGCGGCAGTAGGCAAATGTGCGGGTCATAGTGCATCCCCCTGTATCGGAACCGTGCATCGATTCTAGAAGTGCACCGAAACTCCCGTCAACCTATTTTTTGATACACCCTCCGGAGGTGTACCGTAAACGACCGGTAACGATACGGGACGGCGCGTCGCGATGGTCAGCAAGATGACGGCCAAAGATCGTACAGGAAATGGCCAGCGGCTCTTTTTCCTGCGAGCGTTGGATTGGGGGTATGGGGGCGAGCTATGCGGATTCAGTAAGGACTACCGTCTCACACGAGGACTTCAGCCAAACATCGTCGAGTGCGATTGATACATGGAATGGCGAGTCTGACGTCAAAATCTGAGAATCATCCGATTCGATACAGATTCGGTTGGCATCATAGCCATCGACGCAAGTGGACGGTGCCAAATGCAGGGTATACGAATCAGGGGGCTGTGGAAAACTCTACTTTCCCCCGATTATAACGACCGGGGTTGCCGCGCTCGCAACATAAGGGATTCCTGCGAGTCGCCTCATCTGATCGTAATCGTCATGAAACTCAACTCGCGCTATCCACAATATCCACAGGTCCATACACCTTGCTCCCGTAAGCCCGGGCCTCCAACATGCTGCCGATTCTGAAGCTATGCTGAGGACTCAGGGAAACGGGGAAGTCCACATGAAAGTGAACCTCCCCATCCCGGAACAGAATGTGGCCCCTGTTACGGGTGCGCGATCCTGACCTGTGTGCAAGCCGTGCGTAGCACGGTTCAGATCGGACGCAAAGATTGTCGGGCCACCCTCATGAATGAGGTATGACATGTCGAAGATCAGCGCACCTCCGGGTAAGCGAGTGATCTGGCGTGCATGGATCACGATCAAAGGAAAACGAGTTTATGCTCGTGAGCGCGGTATTCGCGCGTTTCCCGTGATCGTGGACGACTAGCCAATCACGGCCTCCACTCGCCATTGCGCATGGTGGGTGGGGGCACCCCTTTTCGTTCGCTGATATGAGACAGGTCACTTTCAGAAAAGGACACGCCATGTCCGGTAAGAAAGTGCCGACACAAACGTCCCATCGCAGTTCGCAGACGGGGCGCTTTGTAACTGAACGATATGCTCAGCGGCACCCTGCGACGACCGAGCGGGAGCGCATAAAGCATCCCGAGCGGAAGTAGAGAAAGGCGAGACCCCTGCACTCTGCGGGGGTCTCGTTATCGTCAGATACCTTATGGTTGATGTCGGTGCGCTCGGTCAGTTGGGCTATGAGCCGGCCTGCGGGTCGAAACAACGATCGAATACACAGGATTCAGGGCTTGTCGCGGTTGTTACAATGGGGCATTACAGCCTCCCAAGCCGATCTAAAAAAGTCTAAGTTTTCCAATGATGTGTGTTGTAGCGTCGGGAGTTCAATCCTCCCCAGCAGCACCAGCCCTTTCCCCAATCATGGCAAGTGGCGGGCGTGAACCCGGGTTTAGCTGGCCAGAACGTCTGCCCAATCGGGATGGCGGCGGAACTGTGCCACGACATAGCTGCATTGCGGAATGATCCGGAAATCCTGCGCGCGGGCATCGTCGATCAACGCCTGCACCAGTTGCGCCGCAATGCCGCGTCCGCCGATTTCCGGTGGGACCAGCGTGTGATTGACGAGGCGGACATCCTTCCCGCCGGTGCCGACCTGCCGCCATGTCATGTGGCCGATATGCGGGCTGCCGGGCACAATGGCCTGATATTCGCCGCCGGTGGCATCGATCTGGCGGAGGATCTCGATGGATTCGCTCATAGGTTCCTCTTTGTGGCTTCGGCTGCGAGAATGGCCTGCAGTCCAGCGTGATATGTAGGATAGCGTGGGCGCCAGCCAAGCAGGCGTTTCGCCTTGCCGTTCGCAACCCGCCTGTTTTCCGCATAGAACGCGCGCGCTGCGGGGGAGAGGCCTGCTTCCTCCAGAGAGACCAGCGGTGGTGGCGCCCTGTTCAGCAGACGGGCCGCTTCCGCGATGACGCGGTTCTGGCTGGCGGGCAGATCGTCGGCCAGATTGAACGCCCCGCCCGGTGTGGTGAGCGCGTGCAGCACGCCTTCGGCGATATCTTCGACATGAATCCGGCTGAACACCTGCCCCGGCAGAGCAATACGATGAGCCGTGCCCTGCCGCACGCGATCCAGCGCGCTGCGACCCGGTCCATAGATGCCGGGCAGGCGGAACACATGGGCTCCGACCCCCAGCCATGCCGAATCGGCGGCGGCGCGCGCCCTGCGGCGGCCGACGCCCACAGGGCTGCTTTCGTCGACCCATGCGCCCCCGGCATCCCCATAGACGCCGGTGGATGACAGGTAGCCCAGCCATTTCCCGGACAGGGCATCGCCATAACGGGTCAGCACCGGGTCGGCACCATCCGGCTCTGGCGGGACGGACGAGAGGACGTGGCTGGTCCTGGCAAGCGCGGCGCGCACGGCATCGTCATCGGCGAAGGCAATCGTGCCCGCGCTGCCTGTCGCCTGCACGGCCCAGCCATCGGCAAGGAGCCGGTCCGCAAGAACGCGGGCGCTGTAACCGAGCCCGAAAAGAAAGAAATCAGCCATATTTGCCTTCTACCCACTGGACGGACGGACGAAAGCACCTAAGTGCTAGGTTATGGATATCGCACGCGACCCGTCCGCCCTTTCCGGCAATGCCCAGCCTGCCGTAGCAGCCCCCGTTCTCGCGCAGCCGCAGGAAATCCGCCGCGCGGATTATCGTCCTCCGGCATGGCTGGTGGACGAGGTCGGGCTCGATTTCGCGCTGGACCCCGATGCCACGCAGGTCCGTTCGCGCCTGTCCGTGCGCCGCAATCCGGCGGGCGACGGGGATCATGCGATTCGTCTGAATGGCGATGGGCTGGCGGCCCGTTCGGTCATGGTCGACGGGGTGATCACCAATGACTGGCACATGGATGGCGCCGATCTGATTGTAGCGTTGCCCGGCGATGCGCACGAGGTTTCTGTCGAAACGCAAATCACGCCCAGCGCCAACAGCCAGCTGATGGGGCTCTACGCCTCCGGCGGGATGCTGTGCACACAATGCGAAGCGGAAGGGTTCCGCCGGATTACCTTCTTCCCCGATCGTCCCGATGTGCTCAGCACCTATCGTGTGCGGCTGACGGGGGAAAAGGGCCGTTTCCCCGTGTTGCTGTCCAATGGCAACTGCACGGCATCGGGTGATAACGGCGATGGGACGCACTGGGCCGAATGGCACGATCCCTGGCCCAAGCCGTCCTATCTTTTCGCGCTGGTTGCCGGCGATCTGGTGGCACGGCGTGACAGTTTCACGACGATGAGCGGCCGCAAGGTCGATCTGGCAATCTGGGTGCGCGATGGCGATCTCGATCGCACCGATCATGCCATGCGCTCGCTCAAGAAAAGCATGCAGTGGGACGAGGAAGCGTTCGGCCGGGAATACGATCTCGACCTGTTCAACATCGTTGCGGTTTCCGATTTCAACATGGGCGCGATGGAGAACAAGGGCCTCAACATCTTCAACACCCGTTACGTTCTGGCCGATCCCGAAACGGCAACCGATGCGGATTACGATGCGGTCGAAGGGGTGATCGGGCACGAATACTTCCACAACTGGTCAGGCAACCGCGTGACCTGCCGCGACTGGTTCCAGCTTTCGCTGAAGGAAGGCTTTACCGTGCTGCGCGATCAGCTGTTCAGCCAGGCCATGGGTTCGGAAAGCGTGAAACGGATCGAGGACGTGCGGGTTTTGCGCGCGGCCCAGTTCCCCGAGGATTCGGGGCCGCTGGCGCACCCGATCCGCCCCGATTCCTATCGCGAAATCTCCAATTTCTACACGGCGACCGTCTATAACAAGGGGGCCGAGGTGATCCGCATGATGCGGACCATGGCCGGGCCGGAGAATTTCCGCAAAGGCAGCGATCTCTACTTCGACCGGCACGATGGCGAAGCCGCCACCTGCGAAGATTTCGTCACCGCCATGGAGGACGGCACAGGGCTGGACCTGTCGCGGTTTCGCCTGTGGTACAGTCAGGCGGGGACGCCGCGGGTTGAGGCGCGGCTGGAACATGACGGGGATGCGGCGATCCTGCATCTCAGCCAGACGGTTCCGGCCACGCCGGGGCAGCCGGACAAGCAGCCGATGCCCATTCCGCTCCGGCTGGCGCTGTTTGACCGCGATAGCGGGGACCATGGCGGCGAACAGCTGGTGGTGTTCGACAAGGCGGGCGATTCGTTCCGTTTCCCGGGCTTTGCCAAGCCGCCGGTGCTGTCGCTCAACCGGGGCTTTTCCGCGCCGGTCGCGATCGAGCGGGCGGTGCCGCAAGATGAACTGGTGTTCCTTGCCGCGCACGACGATGATCCGTTGGCGCGGTACGAGGCGATGCAAAGCCTGACCGTGCAGTACCTTACCGCCGATGGCGGGAAGGCTGGCGATGGCGATGGCCGGGACGCGATCGGCGCGGCGATGGCCGCCATACTCGATGATCCCGCGCTGGACGATCTGATGCGCGGCGAACTGCTGATGCTGCCGGGTGAAGCCTATCTTGCGGAACAGCTGCTGGTAGCCGATCCGGGCGCGATTCACGCCGCCCGCGAAGGGTTGAAGGCCTGGCTCGGGCAGCGGCTTGAGGACCGGCTGGTCGCCTTGCACGCGCGGGCATCGGCTGTGCCTTATGGTCTGGAGGCCGTGGCCCGCGGCGCGCGCAAGCTGAAGACGCAGGCGCTGGTGCTGCTGGCGGCCGGTGCCCCGGCGGTCGCGGCCGAACTGGCGGCGGCACAGTACAGTGCCGCCGATAACATGACCGACCGGCAAGGGGCGCTGATGGTGCTGGCCGGGCTGGACACGCCCGCCCGCGAGACGTTCCTCGCCGATTTCAAAACCCGCTATGAAGGCAATGCGCTGGTCACGGACAAGTGGTTCTCGCTGCAGGCCGGGTCGCTGCACCCGCAGGCGCTGGAGCATGTGAAACACCTGGCGCAGCACCCCGATTTCACCATGAACAATCCGAATCGCGTGCGTTCGCTCTACATGGCGTTCGCGGTGAACCCGCAGGCGTTTCATGCCGCCAGTGGCGAAGGCTATCGCATGATTGCCGATCTCATTCTCGCGCTTGATCCGATCAACGCACAGACAGCGGCGCGGTTCGTGCCGCCGCTGGGGCGCTGGCGGCGGATCGAGCCGGGGCGTTCCGCCCTGATGCGGGCAGAACTCGAACGGGTCGCTGCGGCGCCCAACCTGTCGCGCGATACGGCGGAACAAGTGGGGCGCTCACTTGGTTAGGCCGATCCGTTCCGCGTTGCTCGACGGTGTGGCGCACGGGTTTCTGACGCGCGAAGGCGGTGTCTCCACCGGTCTGGTGGCCGGGCTCAATGTCGGGCGCGGTGCCGGGGATGATGGCGATGCCGTTGCCGAAAATCGCCGCCTTGCCGCCGACGCGGTGCTGCCGGGCGGGCGGTTGGTGACGGTCTATCAGGTCCATTCGCCCGACTGCGTGATTGTGACCGATCCGTGGGACGAACAGGGCGAACGGCCCCATGCCGATGCTCTGGTCACCAATCGCCCTGGGTTGATCCTTGGCATCGTCACCGCGGATTGTGCCCCGGTGCTGTTCGCGGATCGCGATGCGGGGGTGATCGGCGCGGCCCATGCCGGATGGAAAGGCGCGCATGGCGGCGTGATCGAATCAACCGTGGCGGCGATGGAACAGCTCGGGGCCCGGCGCGATCGGATCGTTGCGGCGATTGGCCCATGTATCGGCCAGCCCAGTTATGAAGTGGGGGAAGATTTTCGCGCGAACTTTGCGCCAGAAGATGCGCAGTTCTTTATTCCGGGCAAGGCGGGGCACTATCAGTTCGCGCTGGAACACTATGTCGAACGGCAATTGCGGCGCGCAGGCGTGGGCACGATCGATCCGCTCGGGCTGGACACTTACAGCGATCCGCAACGCTTCTATTCCTACCGTCGGGCCACCCACGAGGGGGCCGCGAATTACGGTCGTCAGTTCTCGTTAATTGCTCTCGCAGGCTGATTTCGCAGCCATCAGGCCTAAAAGCCTGTTGGCAAGCGGCGCCTTCACGTATATCAGCCCCGCCAAACCGGCATAGGCAGCGCGCTGGCAATGCGTGCGCCGACTGTGCGGCTAGGGGGGTTCCTTAACGCACATCCGGCAGGAATTTTAAAGGGATGTGCCCTGTTTCACGCAGGGTGTGTCCATTGGCAAGGCAGGGCTGATGGCTGAAAATACTGGCACCGCGGATATACAAACCGTCGACGCCCCGGCTGGCGAAGATGGCGTCCGTCGGCGTGATTTTATCAATATCGCTGCTGTTGCGGCGGCCGGAGTTGGCGGTGTCGCCACTTTGGTGCCGCTGATCAGCCAGATGTCGCCTTCGGCGGACGTGCTGGCCGAAAGCTCCACGGAAATCGACATCAGCGCGATCCAGCCCGGGCAGGCAATCAAGGCGGTCTTCCGCAAGCAGCCCGTGTTCGTTCGCAATCTGACCGCCAAGGAAATCGCAGAAGCCAACGCCGTTTCGGTGTCGTCGCTGCGCGATCCGCAGACTTTGGCGGAACGCACCAAGGAAGGCCATGAAAACTGGCTGATCACCATGGGCGTTTGCACCCATCTCGGCTGTGTGCCGCTCGGCGCCGGCGAAGGCGAAGTGCGTGGTGAATTCGGTGGCTACTTCTGCCCCTGTCACGGTTCGCACTACGATACCGCTGCACGCATCCGCAAAGGTCCGGCTCCAAAGAACCTGGAAGTTCCGGAATATGTATTCAACTCCGACACTGTCGTGAAGATCGGCTGAGGCGAAAGAGGACGACCATGAGCTTTCCCTGGGCAAACGAATACAAGCCGTCGCACCCCGTCATGCAGTGGGTGGATGACCGGCTTCCGCTTCCGCGCTTCGTCTACAATGCGATTGGCTCCGGCTATCCGGTGCCGCGCAATCTCAACTATTTCTGGAACTTCGGTGTTCTCGCGGGCTTCTGTCTCGTGCTGCAGATCGTCACCGGGATCATTCTGGCGATGCATTATGCGCCGAATGCACTGGTGGCGTTCGATTCCACCGAACATATCATGCGCGATGTGAACTGGGGCTGGATGCTGCGTTATGCGCACGCCAACGGCGCCAGTGCGTTCTTCGTGGTGATCTATCTCCATATCTTCCGCGGATTCTATTACGGTTCGTACAAGGCGCCGCGCGAAATGGTGTGGCTGCTGGGCGTCGTGATCTTCCTGCTGATGATGGCCACGGCCTTCATGGGCTATGTGCTTCCCTGGGGTCAGATGAGCTTCTGGGGCGCCAAGGTGATCACCGGTCTGTTCGGCGCGATCCCGCTGGTCGGCGAACCGATTCAGATCTGGTTGCTCGGCGGCTTCGCCCCCGACAATGCCGCACTGAACCGTTTCTTCTCGCTGCACTTCCTGCTGCCGTTCGTGATTGCGGCGGTTGTGATCCTGCACATCTGGGCGCTGCACATCCCGGGTTCGTCGAACCCGACGGGCGTTGAAGTGAAGAGCGAAAGCGACACGATCCCGTTCCACCCGTATTACACGGCGAAGGACGGCTTCGGGCTGGGCGTCTTCCTGATCATCTATTGCGCGATGCTGTTCTTCCTGCCGAACGCGCTGGGCCACCCGGACAACTACATCCCGGCCAACCCGATGAGCACGCCCGCACACATCGTTCCTGAATGGTACTTCTGGCCGTTCTACGCGATCCTGCGCGCCTTCACTGCCGACTTCTTCATCATTCCGGCGAAGCTGATGGGCGTGCTGGCGATGTTCGGCTCGATCCTCGTGTGGTTCTTCCTGCCGTGGCTCGACAAGTCGCCTGTCCGTTCGGGCAACTACCGCCCGCTGTTCCGGAAGTTCTTCTGGTTCGGTCTGATACCGACCATGGCTGTCCTGTTCTACTGCGGCGGCGCCGCTGCCGAAGAACCCTACGTCATGCTTAGCCAGATCGCGACGGCGTACTACTTCCTGCACTTCCTGGTTATTCTGCCGATCATCTCCTCGATCGAGAAGCCGGAACCGCTGCCCTATTCGATCACCGAAGCCGTGCTGGGTTCGGACGATGCGGCCGCGATCAAGCCTGCACACTGAGAACGGACCTGAGAGAAAGTATCTGATATGACTCGCATTATCGGTATCCTCGTCGGCCTGTTCTTCACGGTCGCAGTTCTGTGGGCCTTCGCCACGGGCGCCTATACGGTGATCAGCGAAGGGCAGCTCAAGCCGGAAACCGCCGAGCATGAGTTCCACAAACATCCCAAGCACCTCGCGCTGGCGAGCGACGGGGCCTTCGGCAAGTTCGACAAGCAGCAGCTTCAGCGTGGCTTCCAGGTCTACAAGGAAGTGTGCTCGGCCTGTCACTCGCTGCGTCTCGTCGCATTCCGCGATCTGGCTGCGCTCGGCTATAACGAAGCCGAGATCAAGGCGATCGCCGCAGGCTTCCAGGTTCCGGGTGTGGACCCCAACACGGGTGAAGCCACCACGCGTGCGGGTATGGCTACGGATTATTTCCCCAAGCCCTACCCGAACGATATCGCCGCCCGTGCTGCCAACAACAACGCGGTTCCGCCTGATCTTTCGCTGATGACCAAGGCCCGCCACGACGGTGCTGCCTATGTCTATTCGCTGCTGACGGGTTACCAGAAGCAGCCGGCCGAACTGATCAAGAAGTTCCCCGATTCCAAAACCGGGGCAGGGCTGCACTACAACCCGTACTTCGCCAACCTGAATCTGGCGATGGCGCCGCCGCTGACCGGAACCGATCAGGTAACGTATGGCGACGGTACGAAAGCCACCGTTGACCAGATGGCGAAGGACGTTTCGGCATTCCTGACCTGGACGGCTGAACCCAAGCTCGACAAGCGCAAGCAGACGGGCTGGCCGGTTCTTGGCTTCCTGCTCTTCGCCACAGTGCTGGCCTACCTTGCCAAGCAGCAGGTATGGGCCGGGAAGAAGGGCAAGAAGGCCTGATATACGGCCCGCAGCCTTTACGGTAATCATGCACGCCCCCGCATCCACCGGATGCGGGGGCGTTTGCTTTTGCAGGAGCCTTCGATGACCCCTGATGCGCTCAAGGCGCTGGTGCGCACGGTGCCGGATTTCCCCCGGCCTGGCATTCTGTTCCGCGATATCACCACGCTGATCGCCGATGGTGAAGGGCTGGCGGCGACGGTCGATTTGCTTACGCAACGCGCCGCCGCGCTGGATGTGGAGGCGATTGCCGGGATCGAGGCGCGCGGCTTCATCTTTGGCGCGGCCGTGGCCGCCCGGCTGGGCCTTGGCTTTCTCCCCGTGCGTAAACGCGGGAAGCTGCCGGTGCCCACGATCGGCATCGATTATGCGCTCGAATATGGCACCGACCGGCTTGAGATTGATCCGCATCTTGTGGGGCAGGGCAGCCGCTTCCTCCTGCTGGACGATTTGCTGGCCACCGGCGGAACGGCACGGGCGGCGGCGCTGCTTCTGCGCGAGGCGGGGGCCACAGTGGACCATGCCCAGTTCGTGATCGGTCTGCCCGATCTCGATGGTGCGACGATGCTTGCCAAAGAAGGCATCACAACCGATTGCCTGATCACTTTCGCGGGGCACTGAACCCCCGCGCGGTCCGCTGCGACAATTTGCGACCATTCCGAAATTGCGTGGCGGACCGGCCGCCATATCCTGTGCAGATGGGGGCGATTCGCCCCCGCCGGGCACCCGATTTCCGGATGCCTGCCGAACAGGATGTCATGCGATGAACAAGATGACGATTGCCGCCGCCGTTGTTGCCGTGGGGCTGTGTAGTGCCGCCCAGGCGCAGCGCGCCGATCCGTGGGGTGATGCGACAGTGGATTGCGCGGAAGAAGCGAAGAGTGCCGAGGCGCGATTTGCCGCGCTCGATACCGATAGCGATGGCAGTCTGACGGCGGCGGAACAGGAAGCCGGACGCGGTACGCGCGGCCCGGGGGGCGGTTTGCGGCGCGCCGACGCCGATGGTGACGGCAAGATCAGCAAGGACGAATATCTGGCTGCGCAATTGCGCCGTTTCGACATGCAGGATGCCAATAAGGATGGAAAGTTGACCAAGGCCGAACGCAATGCGGCCCGCGCACAATTCCGCCCGCGCGAGAATCCCGCTGACGGCGCATTCGGGGGCGGTGCCTTTGGTGGTTCCGGGGACGACTGAACAGGCATCGGGGCGGGGCCGTTGAACGCGGCCTTGCCCGATGGCGAACGGCCGCGATCGGGGTTTCCGTTAGACGCGCGGCGACCCGAGCCGCTTGGTCGTTGTAAGCTGGGGGTGGGCGGTACGAAAAAGGCGGAACCTTTCGGTCCCGCCTCCTTCGATCAATTTGGCCTGATGGCCCCGGTTACTTGCCGGCCTGCGGTGCCGCGTCCGATGCGTTGGTCGGCAGGCCGCCGAGCTGGCTGACCAGCTGCGTGTAGGAATCGAGATAGGCCAGAACGATGATCTGCCCGATCTGGGTGTTCTGGTAGCCGCCGCCGCCAGCAGCACCGAACACGCCGCCGCCGAACAGGCCGCCAGCGCCACCGCCGAAGCTCAGGTCGGACTTGCGGGCATAGCCTTCGGTCAGGGCTTCTTCCACAGTGGTGCGGGTATTCACCAGCGACAGGGTGACATTGGCTTCACCCTTCTTGATGTTGATCCCGCCAGCAATCGCGCCGATCGGCCCACCGACGAAGTTGCCGAGGAAGCCGCCAACGCCGCCACCGCCGGAATTCTTGTTGGTCGAAACGATATCGGGCTGCAGCAGGTAATCTGCGGCCTTGACCTGACCCTTGCCGAGGTTCGAACCGCGCTGCAGCTCGCCCTGATCGGCCAGTTCACGCTCCATCGCGCGGTTGGTGGTCATGGCGCGGCCGCGATTAACCAGCGTGAAGCAGCCGGAACGCTGCACGAAAATCTTGAGAATCGCTTCGGGGCTGCCGAGGCTGAATTCACGCCACCACTGATTGTCGGGTTCGACAATGGCGACTGTGCCCAGATTGCGGCCGCACCGCGGAATTTCCGCCGTGCCTTGAGCCTGCTTTTTGCGCGCCGAGGACTGGTCCTTCGCGAGCGCGGGCATTGCCGTGGCTGCAACGGCCAGAGCCATCGCCGCGCCGATCAGTTTTTTCATTTGAGAACTCCCTGTCTGCCTGGTCCGATGCGCGATATTTTCGCCACGTCACCGGAAGAAAATGGACCCCGCCGCTCCTTACTCTGCGCTCTGGCAGGCGGCAAGCAAATCAACCCACTGGCATGTTGTCGATCAGTCGGGTCGTGCCGATCCGCGCGGCCACCACCAGCCGCGCGGGTGCGGTGCCGGGCGCGGCAAGCGGCTGGAGGCTGGCGGCATCGACCAGTTCGGCATAGTCCACCGTGTGAAAGCCTGCTGCGCGCAGATCGGATTGCAAGGCGGCCAGTGCGGTGCCTGCCGCCTCGCCGCCGACCAGCGCGGCAATCGCCCTGTGCATCGCAGCGGGCAAAGCGGCGGCGGCCTGGCGATCTTCGGGCGAAAGGTACTGGTTGCGGCTTGATTTCGCCAGACCATCGGCCTCGCGCACGGTGGGGACGCCGATAATCGCATCGACATGCGGGAAAGTCAGATCGAGATCGCGGGCCATGCGGCGAATGACGGCGAGCTGTTGCCAGTCCTTCTCCCCGAACAGGGCCAGATCGGGGCGCACCTGATTGAACAGTTTTCCGACCACCGTGGCCACCCCATCGAAATGGCCCGGGCGCGATGCGCCGCACAGCCCTTCGCTCACCCCGCTGACCGAAACATTGGTGGCAAATCCTTCCGGATACATCTCCGCCACATCAGGTGCCCAGAGCAATGCGGTGCCTTCGGCCTCCAGCAGGCGGGTGTCTTGCGCCATTTGCCGGGGATAAGCATCGAGATCTTCGTTCGGCCCGAACTGCCGGGGGTTCACGAAGATCGAAACCACTACGTGAGCCGCACGTTTCTGCGCCTCACGCACCAATGTCAGGTGCCCTTCGTGCAGTGCCCCCATCGTCGGAACGAGGGCAACGGGACCGCTTTGGCGCAAAATCTCCACAGCTTCGCGCAGGGTTCCAAGGGTGTTGACGGTTTGCATGGGGGCAGGCCTCCGATATGGGCATATATGAGTAGTATGCGTCACGTGTGCCGTGGCGCTGAACCGTTCGCAACGCAACAGGAACCCTGCCGCCGTGAGCACGTCCGCCCCTTATCGTATCGTTTTCGCCAATGAGAAAGGCGGCACAGGCAAATCGACCACTGCGGTCCATATTGCCGTGGCGCTTGCCTATCAGGGGGCGAAAGTCGCCGCGATCGATCTCGATCCGCGCCAGCGCACGTTCCATCGCTACTTCGAAAATCGCGAGGAAACGGAAAAACGCCGGGAAATCGAACTGCCGGGTGCGCGTTTCGCGGTCTACGAGGGCGACAATACCGACGATCTCGATCGCATGGCGGAAGAAATCGGGCAGGGTTGCGATTTCCTCGTGTTCGACACGCCCGGGCGCGACGATCAGTTTGCCCGGCATGTGGCGACCACGGCCGATACGCTGGTCACGCCGATGAACGACAGTTTCGTCGATTTCGACCTGATCGGGCAGGTCGATGCCGAAACCTTCAAGGTCAAGCGGTTGAGCTTCTATGCGGAACTGATCTGGGAAACGCGCAAGAAGCGCGCCATGGCCACGCTACGGGATCAACGGCGCGAAATGGACTGGGTGGTGGTGCGCAACCGCACCGGCCACGTCGAGGCGCGCAACATGGTCCGCATCGAACAGGCGCTGGGCGAACTGTCCAAACGGGTCGGTTTCCGTACTCTGCATGGCCTGTCCGAACGCGTGATCTATCGCGAACTGTTCCCTTCGGGGTTGACCCTGCTCGACAAGGGCCATCTGGGTGAACTTGGCACCAGCCACCTTGTGGCGCGGCAGGAATTGCGTTCGCTGGTCGGCGCGCTCAACCTGCCCATGCCGGAAAGATTGGCCCAGCCTGCGAAACGCAGCGCGGTCGGCTGAGACCGGATATGGCGAAGCTGCTTGCGATCCTGCTCGTCGTCAGCCTCGCCTCGCGTTTTCTGCTGGGGCACTGGCCGTGGCAGATGATCGGGATCGGTACGGGCGAAGGTGCGGCGGAACGACGTGCGCGGGCCTTGCTCGGGGTCGGGAAATACGCCACGCGCATGGATATTATCGATGCACACCGCCGTTTGATTACGCGGGTGCATCCGGACAAGGGCGGCACGTCCGAACAGGTGCACGATGCGAATGCCGCGCGTGACCTGCTGCTTGCCCGGATCAAGACACCCTGATGGGAGCGGCCATGAAGCACGAGTTCCACCCCACGATCCTGCGGGAATACGATATTCGCGGGATTATCGGCGAAACCCTGGGGCCCGATGATGCCCGGGCGATCGGCCGCAGCTTCGCCACGCTGTTGCGCCGGGCTGGCGGGCGCAAGGTGGCGGTCGGCTATGACGGCCGGGTCAGTTCGCCCTTGCTCGAACATGCGCTTGTCGAAGGGCTGACGGCCAGCGGATGCGATGTTGTGCGCATCGGCATGGGGCCGACCCCGATGCTCTATTACGCCGAAGCATCCGCAGCCGATGTTGACGGCGGCATCCAGATTACCGGCAGCCATAATCCCGCCAATTACAACGGCTTCAAGATGGTTTTCCAGGGCCGCCCGTTTTTCGGTCAGGATATCGTCGAACTCGGCCGCCTTTCGGCCGCAGGGGACTGGCAGGACGGCACGGGCACGGTGGAAACGCGCGCGGTGCAGGATGCCTATATCGACCGGATGCTCGATGGCCTGCAGGGTATCGCGCAGGACCAGCTTGCCGCGCTGCGTATCGGCTGGGACGCGGGCAATGGGGCGGCTGGCCCGGCGCTGGAAGCGTTGGCGGCCCGTTTGCCCGGCGAACATCATCTGCTGTTTACCGAAGTGGATGGCAATTTCCCCAATCACCACCCCGACCCCACGGTTGAGGCCAATCTGGCCGATCTCAAGGCGCTGGTGGCGGAAAAGAACCTCGATTTCGGCATTGCGTTCGATGGCGATGGCGATCGTATCGGCGCGGTCGATGGCGAAGGGCGGGTGATCTGGGGCGATCAGCTGCTGTCGATCTTCGCTGAAGATCTGTTGCGGATCGTGCCCGGCGCCACAGTGATTGCCGACGTCAAGGCCAGCCGCGCGCTGTTCGATCATATCGCGGCCTGCGGCGGCACGCCGGTGATGTGGAAGACCGGGCATAGCCTGATCAAATCGAAGATGAAGGAAACCGGTGCGCCGCTGGCCGGGGAGATGAGCGGGCATATCTTCTTTGCGCATCAGTACTACGGTTTTGACGATGCGTTGTATGCCGGGATCCGGCTGATCGCGGCATCGGCCCGGCTGGGCAAGTCGGTCACCGAACTGCGTGGGGCCATGCCGGCGATGATCAATACCCCCGAACTACGGTTTCAGGTGGATGAAACGCGCAAGTTCGCCGTGGTGGAGGAAGTCAGGGCGCGGTTGGCGAACAGCCCCGCGCAAGTCGATGCCACCGATGGGGTGCGGGTGACGACGCGGGATGGCTGGTGGTTGCTGCGCGCGTCCAATACGCAGGACGTGCTGGTTGCCCGGGCGGAAAGCGAGAGTGCCGAAGGGCTGGAACGCCTGATCGCGCAGATCGACGAACAGCTGCACCTCTCAGGGCTGGAACGGGGCCCCTCGGTCGGGCACTGATCGCGGGCCGCTCAGCCGGGCCAGTCCCACCCGCTCAGCAGCGCCGTGGCGATGACCGTCACCGCCACAGCGGCCAATGGCAGGGCGGCACGGCGCCCTTTGGGCCAGCCCGCAATGCTGAGGGCAACCCCACCCTTGAACAGGGTGTTCAGCGTGACCGGCACCGCCAGCACCAAGGCCGCAGCCTGCGCGGCGAGTGTACCCTGCGGCAGGCTGCCCATGGTGATGATCGCGGAATCGACGTCCACCGTGCCCGAGATCGCCAGCACTGTGGCCAGACCCTGATCGCCGAACCGCGCCAGAACCCAGTGCGCGGCCACAGTCAGCACCATCACCAGCACAGTCAGCAGCAGTGCCGGGCCGATATCGAAAGGGTTTCTTAGGGCGAGATCGTCCGCGCCGCCTGCTTGCCTGCCCCAGTTCGCGCGGCGCAGGAACCACAGGGCGAATAGCACGCTGAGCACGGCGGCCGGGGCGGTCAGCATGGCGAAAGGGGCAAGCGCAAAGGGGGCCAGCACGCCCACCAGCAGGTTCACCCGCAGGAACATGACCAGCGATGCCATGGCGATGGCCGCGGAAAGAAACGTCGGATCGCCTGAACCCTCGCGCATGCGCCCGGCCATATCGGCGGTGACGGCAGTGGAGGAGACCATCGATCCGGCCGCAGCCGTCGCCAGCAGACCACGGGTCGTGCCCAGCGCCTTGGTCGCGAAGTAACCGGCGAAGGAAAACCCGGAAACCATCACCACCACCATCCACAGCTGGCGGGGGTTCCAGGCATTGTAGGGGCCATAGCCCTTGTCCGGCAGCAGCGGCAGGATCACCAGCGCAATCACCGCAAACCGGGCGATGGATAGCACTTCCTTCTCGCTCAGACGGCTGACCCAACCATGCAACGGGTTGCGCAGCGCCAGCAACAGCACCATCGCCACGGCGGCGCCGATGCCCAGCATATGTTCGCCGCTGCCCGCCAGAAACCCGCAGGCGAGCGTCAGCAGGCCGACCAGTGTGCCGGTGCCGCTGACTTTCCGGTCGATTGTGCGGGCGTAACCGATCAGCATCAGCAGCGCGGCGGCGGCCAGCAGCACGGTCGCCGGGCCTTGTGCGGATTGGTACAGCATGCCCGCAATGGCCCCGGCCAGCCCCATCAGCGCGTATGTGCGAATGCCTGCAAAGCGTGTGCCTGCGGCGTTGTCGCGCAAGGCCCAGCCGCGCTGGATTCCGACCAGAAGCCCCAGTGCGAAACCGATCGCTATGCCCACTGCGTGATCGAGATTGAGGTTTGCGAACATGCCACTTCATTTTGCGGTATATGCGCTGCACCTGCCGATACGCGCCCGTTACGGCAAGCCTTGAATGCACGGCGTGGCTGATCCATTGAAGAAAAACGACAATCCTGGAACGAGCCGGGGCGATTCTGGAGACCAACCATGCGCGCACTCTCAACCCTCCTTGCTGGCGGGGCGCTGGCCTTGATGCCTCTGGCGGCTTCGGCGAATGATTCCGGCCCATCGGCAACCGGGATCGCGCCGGTAGCGGTTGCACAGGTCACCGATCCGGCACGTCTGGCGGCTGCACAACGCACGGTCGATGCGATCTTTCCGCAAGGCACGTACGAGAAGCTGATGAAGGCTTCGCTCGATGCCGTTCTCGGGCAGGTGATCGATACCATGGGTATCGTATCGCCATACGAGATCGCCGGGCTTGTCGATATGCCGGTGGAAGATGTGCAGAAGATCGACAAGGCAAAAATGGCAGAGGTTCTGGCGATTTATGACCCGGCCTATCGCCAGCGCGCAGAAGGTGGCATGCGGGCGATGATGGATCAGGTGGGGGCCCTGATGACGCGGATCGAACCCGATGTCCGCCAAGCCTTGCAGCGGGCCTATGCCGGGCGTTTCAATGCGCAGCAACTGGATGAGATGAACGCCTTTTTCGCGACTCCCACGGGAAAGCTTTACGCCGAACAGTCGATGATGATCTTTCTCGATCCGGAAATCATGCAGACCATGCAGAAAATGATGCCGGTCATGCTGGAGCAGATGCCTGCCATGGTCGAGGCGGCGAAATCGGCCACGGCCGATCTGCCGCCCGCACGGACCACCTGCGATCTCAGCAAGGATGAACTGGTCCGGGTTCTCAAGCTTGTGGGCAAGAAGGATTTCCCGGCAAACTATTGCGATCCGACCCCGGTTGATATCTCGGGCTGATCCACGCTGGCAGGGAACCCGCCCACCTGCTGTCCGGCTTTCCTACCACGCCATTTTGTGGTCCATTCGTTCTCATGCGGATGGTGCTCCCCCCTTGTCCCGGCACGCCCCGGCGGCGTTTTTTCCACGCCGGATCGGGGATGGGAAGTCGGTGCCCAGGACTGTGTCAACTGTGTCAACCTGACCCGGTGATCCGGCAGGGATGAACTCTGCGCTGCCCCTTGAGATTGCGGGCTGGTTCGCCGGGCGCGGCTGGCATGTGCGCGATCATCAACAGCGCATGTACGATGCCGCGCGGGCGGGCCACCATGCCCTGCTGGCGGCGGATACCGGATCGGGCAAGACATTGGCGGGGTTCCTGCCCACGCTGGCGGATTTCTGCCCTTCGCTGCTTGGGGGTAAGGCGCCGCCCGAAGGGCTGCATACGCTCTATGTTTCGCCGCTGAAGGCGTTGGCGCACGATGTGCGGCGCAATCTGCTCGCCCCGATCGAGGAGATCGGCTTGCCGATCCGGGTCGAGACGCGCAGCGGCGATACCCCTGCCGACCGGAAGAAGCGCCAGCGCAGCCGCCCGCCGCACGTGCTGCTGACCACACCGGAAAGCCTGTCGCTCTTGCTCAGCTATCCGGAAAGCCGGGAACTGTTCGCCACGCTGCGCCGCGTTGTGGTGGATGAAGTGCATGCTTTCGCCACTGGCAAGCGGGGTGATCTTCTGGCGCTGGCGCTGGCCCGGATTCACGGCATAGCCCCTGCGGCGCAGCGGGTGGCGCTTTCGGCCACGCTGTCCGATCCGGAAGGCTTCCGCGCATGGTTGGCTCCCACTGACGACACCCGTTCTGTCCTGCTGGTAGAGGGGGAAAAGGGGGTGGAACCGGATCTCGCCATTCTTGTCCCGCAGGAAGAGCGCGTGCCGTGGGGCGGCCATGCAGGGCGCTGGGCGATTCCACGGATCATGGACGAAATCCGCCGGAACCGGACCACGCTGATCTTCACCAACACCCGGTTTCTGGCAGAATATGTGTTCCAGATGCTGTGGGCGGTGAACGACGGCAATCTTCCTATTGGCATCCACCATGGATCGCTGGCGACAGAGGCGCGACGCAAGGTCGAAGGGGCCATGGCGCGGGGTGAACTGCGGGGGCTGGTGTGTACCTCCAGCCTCGATCTCGGGGTCGACTGGGGCGATATCGACTGCGTGATCCAGATGGGCGCGCCCAAGGGATCGTCGCGCCTGTTGCAGCGGATCGGCCGTTCCAATCACCGGCTGGACCAGCCCAGCAGGGCCTTGCTGGTGCCGGGCAACCGGTTCGAGTTTCTCGAAGCGATGGCCGCATGCGATGCCGTGCACGCAGGGCAGCGCGATGGCGAGGCATTCCGGCCCGGCACGCTCGATGTGCTGGCGCAGCATATCATGGCCTGCGCCTGTTCCGGCCCGTTTCAGGAGGCTGCGCTGCTGGCCGAAGTGCGCACCGCCACCGCCTATCGCTGGATCGATGCGCAAATCTGGCAGCGCGTGCTGCATTTTGTGGCCACGGGTGGCTACGCGCTGGAAGCCTATGACCGTTTTCGCAGGATCGTGCGCGATCGCGCAGGGGTGTGGCGGCTGACCCATCCCGAACATGCCGTGCGGCATCGCCTGAACGCGGGGATCATCGTCGATTCGGAAATGCTGCAGGTCCGTTTTGGTAATGGCCGCGCGCTGGGCAAGGTGGAAGAACGCTTTGCCGCCACGCTGTCACCAGGCGATACGTTCTACTTTGCCGGGTTGAGCCTTGAGGTGGAGCGGATCAAGGACATGGATGTGATTGTCCGGGCCGCGAAAACTTCCGCGATGATCCCGTCCTATGGCGGGCAGCGCATGCCCCTGACAACGCATCTGGCCGCGCGGGTGCAGGCCATGTTGTCCGACCGCGCCGGGTGGGGCCGGTTCCCCGATGATGTGCGGGAATGGCTGGAAATGCAGGACTGGCGCAGCGCCATGCCCGGGCCGGGCAAGCTGCTGGTGGAAAGCTTCCCGCACAACGGGTTGCACTACACGGTCTACTATACCTTCGAAGGATGGAACGCGAACCAGTCGCTCGGGATGCTGATCACGCGGCGGATGGAAGATCGCGGGCTGATGCCGGGTGGTTTCGTTGCCAATGATTACAGTCTGGCCGTCTGGGGCCTGAAGCCGGTCGACAATCCGCTGCAGCTCCTGTCACCGGACATTCTTACCGATGAATTTGTCGCCTGGGTGCAGGATTCGTATCTTTTGCGCCGTGCTTTTCGCGAAGTGGCTGTGATTGGCGGACTGGTGGAACGGCAGCATCCGGGCCAGCGCAAGAGCGGGCGACAGGTCACGTTCTCGACGGACCTGATCTACGATGTGCTGCGCAAACATGAACCTGGGCATGTGCTGATTGAAGCCGCCTGGGCCGATGCCCGCAGCCGCTTGACCGATGTGGCCCGTCTGGCCGGGGTGCTCGAACGGGCGGGCCGCGAACTGGTCCATGTCATGTTGGATCGGGTCAGCCCGCTGGCCGTCCCTGTCATGGTTATGATCGGGCGCGAGGCCGTGCCGCAAGGTGCGGTGGATGACGATCTCCTGCTGGAGGCCGAAGGGCTGGCCGCAGCTGCGATGCGCGCCGATCCGCCGCTTGAGGATTGATATGGGCGCGGCGCAAGGTCTGTTGGGGCCTGTCGCGGGACGATGTCGGAAAAAGCGAGGCAGGACAGGGGAGCCGGACAACGGAGGCGGCCCCTACAACGAAAAAGGGGCGGATCGCTCCGCCCCTTAAGTCGTTTCATCTTGCCGTGTGGACTGTGGCCTGATCAGGCCCCAGGTTCCTTGGCAAAGGATGCGTAACGTTCGTTGCCGACAAAGCCGAACTTGGTCACACCCGAACCCTTGATGATGTTCAGAACGCGTGCCGACAAGTCGTAGCTTGCATTGGCTTCGGGTTCGAACTGCAGTTCAGGTTCGGTCGGCAGCTTCATGCTTTCCTGAAGAAGCGTGACAAGCTGGCCGTTGTTGATCGGATTGCCATTCCACAGAACCTGGTTGTCCGTGGTGAGAACGACCTTGTTCTTCACGGGTTCAACGATGGTCTGCGGGGGTGTCGGTTGCGGCGAGGGCAGATCAATATTCACTGCGTGCGTTGCAACCGGGATGGTGATGATGAACATGATGAGGAGAACGAGCATGACGTCGATCAACGGCGTCGTGTTCATTTCCATCATCGGCGAACCATCGTCCTTGCCGCCTGACATTGCCATAGGGTTTTACTCCTGAATAGTCCCGGACCCGGTCGTCAACCGTTGGGGTCGACCGGGTTGGAGATAAAGCCGACGGTCGGGTAGCCCGCCGCCTGCACGTTGTAGATCGCACCGGCAACGCAGCGCCACGGAGCATTCACGTCGCCACGGATGTGCACCTGCGGGATGGTTTCGGGATTGGCCATAATGGCTTCGATCCCGCCTTCACGCTGCACAATCGCATCGAGACGCTTGAATGCCTGGTCATAGAGTTCTTCCGAACTGACCGGCGTGGTGTTGTTGAAGTAGACGCGGCATTGGCCGCCGCGGTCTGCACCTGTGTAGCCCGGATCACCGGCACTGCGCCCTGCATTATCGGTTGTTGAAACCGTCAGCAGCAGGTTTTCAACCTTGTCTTCAGATTCCTGGGAGACAAGGATGGGGATACGCAGTTTCTCGATGGTCTGGATTGCTACCGGGACGGCGATGAGAAAGATGATCAGAAGAACCAGCATCACGTCCACGAGTGGCGTGGTGTTGATTTCCGACATCGGGGTTTCATCGCCGCCGCTGCCCATCGCAATGGCCATGGTCGTAATCCTATCCTAAAACTTAAATCTTCGGCGGGGAGAGGCCCGCATGCCGGTCTCTCCCCGATCCGATCGTATGCTGACCTCAGGCCTTCGGAGCGGCAGCAGCAGCCGGCTTCGCAGCCGCTGCGGCAGGCTTCGCAGCCGGAGCAGCAGCCAGAGCAGGCTTCACAGCGCCACCCGACGACAGGTTGGCAAGCACTGCAGTCGCGAAGCCGTTGACTTCACCCGAGATGCGCTTGTTGCGCGCCTGCAGCCAGTTGTAGGCAAGCACGGCGGGAACGGCCACGAGCAGACCCAGCGCGGTCATGATCAGAGCTTCACCGACCGGGCCGGCAACCTTGTCGATCGATGCCGAACCGGCAAGACCGATGTTGATCAGGGCGCGGTAAATACCGACCACCGTACCGAACAGACCGATGAACGGTGCGGTTGCACCCACGGTAGCGAGGAACGGCAGGCCGCCAGCGAGGCGGGCGTTGATGGCGTTTTCCGAACGTGCGAGCGAACCGTGCATCCAGTCGTGCGCTTCGAGCGTGTCGGTCATCTTGGCGTGCTGTTCTTCGGCGTCCAGAGCGTCGTCGACAATCTGACGATAGGCAGTGTTCTTGCCCAGCTTGGCAGCACCGTCGCGCAGCGAGTTGGCGCGCCAGAACGACTGGCGAACTTCACGGCCCTGCTTCAGGATCTTCTGCTGTTCGAACAGCTTGGTGAACAGGATGTAGAAGGAACCGAAAGACATGATGCCAAGGATGATGACGGTTGCGTAGGCAACGACACCGCCCTGTTCCAGAGCTTCCTTGAAGCCGAACTTGTTCTGCGGAGCCGCTTCGGCTGCAGCAGCGAGAATTTCGATAAGCATGCGGGTTGTCCTCTCAAGAAGATATAAATCGGGGTTAGATCAACGGCCCTGTCGGCAAATCCGTACAGCAGCCAGTGTTCAAATCACTTAGGAATCTGCCAGCGAACGGCGTTGCTGTAGCTGCCGCTCGTAGGCTGACCTTCGCCGTCAGTGGCCGGTTTGAAACGGGCACGGCGGGTAACGAGCTTACAGGTCGCATCGTCGAGGTCGGAATGACCACTCGATCCGGTAACCTGACAGCTTGAAACCTTGCCTTCGGCGTCAACGGTGACGGAGAACCTGGTGGTGCCGGCGCGGTCTTCACGCATGGCCTTGGTCGGGTAATCGTCGGGGGTTGCCCAACTGCCCGGAGCATTGCGCGGCTGCGGCGGCTTCGGCGTATGCGTCGGAGCGGGCGGCGGCGGCGGCGGTGGTGCAGCCGTCGGGACCACAAGCGGCGGCGGCGGCGGAGCCGTCGGTGCCGTCTGGATCGCGGGCGGTGCCGGCGAGATGTTGATCGGCGGCGGCGGCGCTACGATAGGTGGCGGCGGCGCATCCTTGGGTGGTGGAGGCGGAGGAAGCTCTTCTTTGGGCTTCTCCTCCTCGATATCGATTGTCGTCACGCGCTGCGCGACCTTCTTGACTGCTTCGAAGGCAAGACCTGTAACCAGGCCGTAACCAAGAAGGACGTGGAGCAGGGCAACCACAACCAGCGCAATAACGCGATTACTGCTCGTCGATTGGTCAGCGTAAGCCATTCAGTTGCATCACTCCATTCAGCTCCCCCGGGGGTAACCCCGGGCCACGCCAGCGACGGGGGGTGGCCTCACCGTCTGGCGCAAAAATCCAGTTTTTTACCCTGCCAGTTAGGCCGGATGGCCTCCCGTTGCCCTGATCTTTTTCCCTCAAGGCGGCATGGGGTGAACTTTGTATTCTACCCCACTTTTTCCGGGCTCTTTAACTGCGAAGTCGGGCCTGCGCAAACGCTTTATCGGTTAATCGCCGATTCAAGTGCTTGCCGTTGAATTGCGGGTGGCTGACAATGGACGGTGTTATCCGGGGCGTCAATTTCGCAAAAGGAGTAGGTCACATCATGAGAATCGCGAAAGGCACGAACCGGCGGACACTGGTGTTCTTCGCCGGTTTAACGCTTGCTGCCGGCCTTGCGCCATCGGCTTTGGCCCAGCCCGCAAATGCATCCGTTCCGGCGCTGACTTATGCCGATCTGGCCGATCTGGCCGATCCCGCGCAGCTTGTCCTGCAGGTCAAGGTAAGCCGCCAGGCCGTTGTCGAGCCCGCCCGTGCGCCGGGGCTTGCGCCAGGTTCTGTGCGGCTGTTCGTGGTGGCGAAACCGGAAGGCGCGCTGGCAGGGCAGGCGCCTGTCACCAAGACGGTGCAGTATCTCGTCGATGTTCCGGTTGGCGCTGGCGGGAAGGTCCCCAGGATACAGGGGCAGCGGTTCCTGATTTTTGCCCGCGCGGTGCGTGGTACCCGCCCCGAAGATGTACAACTTGTTGCGCCGGATGCGCAGATTCCTGCCGATCCTGCCACCGTTGCGCGTCTTACGCCGCTGCTCGGCGAACTGGCGGATGCGGGCGGGCCACCGCGGATAACGGGGGTGCGCGATGTGCTGTCGGTGAGCGGTAATCTGGTGGGGGAATCGGAAACCCAACTCTTTCTGGAAAGCGGCAGCGGGCCCGTGCTGGTCTCTGTCGTGCGCAGGCCGGAAGCCGCCCCGGTGTGGAGCGTGTCATGGTCGGAACTGGTCGATCAGGCGGGTCGTCCGCCAGCGGCTGACACGCTGGCGTGGTACCGTCTCGCCTGTGGCCTGCCCGAGCGCTTGCCGCCGGGTGCCAATCTCGCGAGCAACGCGGCCGACCGCAGCCGCGCAACGCGCGATTATGCGCTGATCAAGCAGGAGCTTGGTGCCTGTCCGCGCGCACGCAAGGGGAACGCGCCGCCCGCATAATCGATCCCGGGAATCGGCTCAGCCGACACCCGGCTTGCGGAAACCCGCCAATCGGCCTCTGGCCTTTGGCCTCCGCATATCCTAGGGCGCACCTTCTTTGCGTCGCGTCCCCCGTAATGGGGGCGGACGGCGCATGATCTTTTGCCACGAAGGGGGCTTGAATGGCCGAACCGTTGCGAATCGCCCTGGCCGGGCTCGGTACCGTAGGTGCCGGTGTGATTCGTCTGCTCGATGCGAACCGCGAACTGATTACCCGCCGTGCCGGGCGGGAGATCGCGATTGTCGCTGTCAGTGCGCGCGACCGGACGAAGGATCGCGGCGTCGATCTGTCCCGTTTCGCATGGGAAGACGACATGACCGCCATGGCCGCGCGCGGCGATGTCGATGTCGTGGTGGAACTGGTCGGCGGCTCAGATGGCCCGGCGCTGACTCTGGCGCGCAACGCGATTCGCGATGGCAAGGCACTGGTTACCGCCAACAAGGCGATGATCGCGCATCATGGCCTGTCGCTGGCGAAGGAAGCCGAAACGGCGGGCGTGGCGTTGAAATTCGAAGCGGCTGTCGCTGGCGGCATCCCGGTGATCAAGGGGCTGCGCGAAGGCGCGGCCGCCAATGCCATCGAACGCATTTACGGTATTCTCAACGGCACCTGCAATTACATCCTCTCCACCATGGAGGATACCGGGCGGGATTTCGGTGATGTGCTGGGCGATGCCCAACGGCTCGGTTATGCCGAATCCGATCCCACGTTCGACATCGAAGGGATCGACGCGGCGCACAAGCTGTCGATTCTGGCGTCGATTGCGTTCGGTGCGGAACTCGATTTCGCCAATGTCGATACCACCGGCATTTCCGCATTGCGGGCGGCCGATATCGCCCAGGCGGAATCGCTGGGTTATGTCATCCGCCTGATCGGCCTTGCTGAAACCGATCAGGGGGGAGGCGGCCAGACGCGGCTGTTCCAACGCGTGCAGCCCTGCCTCGTGCCTTATGGCCATCCGCTGGCGCATGTTGACGGGCCGACCAACGCGGTTGTTACCGAAGGCAATTTCTCAGGCCGTTTGCTGTTCCAGGGCGCCGGTGCCGGCGATGGCCCGACCGCCAGCGCCGTCGTGGCGGATCTTATCGATATCGCCCGCGGCGAAATCGGTGCGGCGTTCTCCGTTCCGGTGGACGAGCTGGAAAAGCTTGAACCTGCCACGTCGGGCCACCGTATGGGGCGCCGTTACATCCGTTTCGCGGTGAACGACCGGCCCGGTGTTCTGGCCGAAATCACCGCCGCGATGCGCGATGCCGGGGTCTCCATCGAAAGCCTGCTCCAGAAAGGGCGGCAGACCGAAGAAGGAGAGGTTCTGGTCGCCATCGTCACGCATGAAGGCCCGGAAAGCGCCGTGGTGAAGGCGCTGGATCTGCTCGACGGATCGCCCAGCCTGACGGCACCGCCGCTCGTCATGCAATTGCTTGGTGGCTGATCCGCCGGGCGGCAGGCTGCCATGCATCCGCATGGCAGCGATTGCCGTTTCGCGGGCCAGCGCCTAATCCCCTTTCGCACAAGTTATCCCGGATAGGACCCAGATGTCTGACAAGACCGCAACACCCGCCAGCAGTGTTCTCGACCGCGTGCTGGTTCTCGAAATGGTCCGCGTGACCGAAGCTGCCGCCATTTCCGCATCGAAGCTGATCGGACGCGGTGATGAAAAGGCCGCCGATGCCGCCGCCGTGGAAGCCATGCGCAAGGCTTTCGACGGTCTCTACATGGATGGCACGGTGGTGATCGGCGAAGGCGAACGCGATGAGGCGCCGATGCTCTACATCGGTGAAAAGGTCGGCGGTGCGCCGGGGCAGGGCCCCAAGATCGACATCGCGCTCGATCCGCTCGAAGGCACGACGATCACGGCCAAGGCTGGTCCGAACGCCCTTGCCGTACTGGCGGCTGCCGAAGAAGGGTGCCTGCTCAACGCGCCGGACGTCTACATGGACAAGCTGGCGGTGGGTCCGGGCTATCCCGAAGGGATTATCGATCTTGCCAAGAGCCCGTCGGAAAACGTCAAGGCCGTAGCTGCTGCCAAGGGCGTGGCGCCGAACGAAATTATCGTCTGCGTTCTCGACCGTCCGCGCCATGCCGATCTGATCGCCGAACTGCGCGCGCTCGGTTGCGGCATCCAGCTGATCCCCGACGGCGATGTGGCCGGGGTGATCGCGGTGACCAATCCGGAAACCACGATCGACATGTACATGGGCCAGGGCGGCGCACCCGAAGGCGTGTTGGCCGCTGCGGCGCTGCGCTGCGTGGGGGGGCAATTCAACGGCCGTCTCGTCTTCCGCAACGAGGATGAGAAAGCCCGGGCCCGCAAGTGGGGCATTGAAGATCTCAACCGCATCTACAAGCTGGGCGATCTGGCCAAGGGCGATTGCATCTTTGCCGCCACCGGCGTGACCGATGGTTCGCTGCTCGACGGGGTGAAGCGTCTTCCCGGCGGCAAGATGACGACGGAAAGCGTCGTCATGCGCGCCAGCTCCGGCACGGTGCGCTGGGTACGCGGCGAACACCGCGCGGTCTGATGACCCGGGGCGCGGTGAATCACCCGCCCCGATCGCATATCCTCCGCCGTTTATCCGCGGCGGTTGCAATCGGCCCCGGCTTGACTAGAGCCGGGGCAATATTTTTCGCGAGATCGACTCGCTGACCTGACGAAAAGGGGCATCCTGCAATGAAGATCATGGCCGGCAACTCCAACCTGCCTCTGGCCCGGGCTATCGCCGGCTATCTTGAAATGCCGTTGACCGATGCCGCGGTCCGGCGGTTTGCAGACGAAGAAGTGTTCGTGGAAATCCATGAAAACGTGCGCGGCGAAGATGTCTTCGTGGTGCAGTCGACCAGCTTCCCCTGCAACGACAACCTCATGGAATTGCTGATCTGCATCGATGCGCTGAAGCGCGCTTCGGCCAAGCGGATCACGGCCGTGGTGCCCTATTTCGGCTATGCCCGGCAGGACCGTAAACCTGGCCCGCGTACGCCGATTTCGGCCAAGCTGGTGGCGAACCTGATCACGCAGGCCGGTGCGGACCGCGTGCTTTCGGTCGATCTGCACGCGGGGCAGATTCAGGGCTTCTTCGATATCCCGACGGACAACCTATATGCTGCGCCTGCCATGGCGGCCGACATCCAGGCGCGTTATGGCGATCAGGAACTGATGGTCGTGTCGCCCGACGTGGGCGGCGTGGTGCGCGCCCGCGCGCTGGCCAAGCGTCTCGACAATGCGCCGCTCGCCATTGTCGACAAGCGGCGGGACAAGCCGGGCCAGTCCGAAGTGATGAACATCATCGGCGACGTGCAGGGGCGCCACTGCATCCTGATCGACGATATCGTCGATTCGGGTGGTACGCTGTGCAATGCCGCGCAGGCACTGCTCGATGCCGGCGCGAAAAGCGTGGTGGCCTATATCACGCATGGCGTGCTGTCGGGCGCGGCCGTGCAGAAGGTCAATACCTCGGCGCTCAAGGAACTGGTCATCACCGACACCATTCTCGGCACCGATGCGACGAAGGATTCGGACCGTATCCGGATTCTTTCGATCGCCCCGCTGATCGGTGAGGCGATTCGCCGTATTGCCGATGAAAGCTCCGTTTCCAGTCTGTTCGACTGAGGGTATCGGGCGGTGAAACTCGATGCTGAAATCGCGCTGGCCCATCGGCTGGCCGACGCTGCACGCGAAGCGATCCGCCCCTATTTCCGCAGTGCGGTGGCGATCGAACAGAAGGACGATGCCTCGCCGGTAACGCTGGCCGATCGCGAAGCCGAAGAAGCGATGCGCCGCATTCTCACCGCCGAAATGCCGCAGGACGGTGTGGTGGGCGAAGAATTCGGCATCAGGGATGGTATTTCCAACCGGCAATGGGTGCTCGATCCGATCGATGGCACCGCGGCATTTCTTGCCGGGCGGCCGATTTTCGGCACGCTGATCGCGTTGCTGGTGGATGGTTTCCCGGTGCTGGGCGTGATCGATCAGGCGATCACCGGTGAACGCTGGCTGGGCGTGGCGGGGCAGCCGACCACGCTCAACGGCACAGAAGTGCATACCCGTGCCTGCAAGGATTTGTCATCGGCCACGATCGGCACCACCGGTCCGCACTATTTCGACGATCACCAGGGCGAACATTTCATGGGTCTGGCGGCGAAGACCGATCACCGCCGCATGGTCATGGGCGGGGATTGCTACAACTATGCCGCGCTCGCCACGGGTCAGCTCGATATCGTGTGCGAAGCCGGGCTGAAGCTGCACGATTTCGCGGCGCTGGTCCCGGTTGTCGAAGGGGCGGGCGGGGTCATGTGCGACTGGAACGGCGATCCGCTCCACGCCGGGTCTGACGGGCATGTTCTGGCGATCGGCGATCCCGCACGGCTGGAAGACGTGATCGAGGCCCTATCCTGCCATCATTGACGCGCGGTTTGCGGTCGTAGGGCCGAGGCGAAACGGCAAGAGGCGGAATATCTTCAGGTTTCCGCAAGTTCTTAAGGGATAAGCGCAGGCATCGATGGTAAGCGGCCCGGCGGCCTTGCCATTACGACCTTAGCCCGAGCGCGAAAAAGAATCCCGATGCCCAAGCCGTTTCTTCACTGCCTTGCGAACAACATGCTTGCCAATATCGTGAATTTCACGGTGTGGTTCGCGCTGACCTTCTGGATATTCCTGGAAACGAAGTCGGTTTTCGCAACGGGCATGGTCGCAGGCATCTATCTGGTGCTGACCGCGCTGTTCGCGATCTGGTTCGGCAGCCTGGTCGATCATCATCGCAAGAAGCGCGTGATGTTGGGGTCCAGTCTGGCCTCCATCGCGCTCTATGCCGCTGCGCTGGCTATGGTTCTGCTGGTTCCCCGCGATCGCATGCACGATGTGTCCTCCCCCTATCTCTGGGCGTTCGTTCTGATTGCGATGTTGGGGGTCATTGCCGGTAACCTGCGCAATATCGCTTTGCCAACGCTGGTCACGGCGCTGATCGCGGCAGACCGGCGGGATCGCGCCAACGGTCTGGTCGGCATGGTCACGGGCGTAGGTTTTGTGGTGACCTCCGCCATCAGCGGCCTGCTGGTTGCCTGGGGCGGGATGATCGCCACGCTTGTGTTCGCTCTGGGATTGAGCGTGGTGGCCGTGGCCCATCTCATAACGATACCGCTGGTGGAACCGCCCGTGGCGTCGGGCGACCATCCGCATAGAAAAGTCGATATCGCGGGTACGATTCGCGTGATCGGGACGATCCCCGGACTGTTTGCGCTGATCGTGTTCAGCGCCTTCAACAATTTCCTGGGCGGCGTGTTCATGGCGTTGATGGATGCCTATGGCCTTTCACTGATGTCCGTGGAAGCGTGGGGGGCATTGTGGGCCTTCCTGTCCTGCGCCTTCATCCTCAGCGGGATCGTGATTGCCCGCACCGGGCTGGGCCGTAATCCGCTGAAGACGCTCATGCTGGTGAATCTGGTAGTGTGGCTGGTCAGCGCCGTTTTCACGATCCAGTCGTCGATCCCGCTGCTCGCCGCCGGGTGTTTTATCTGGCTGTTCCTTGGCCCTTACGCTGAAGCGGCGGAACAGACCACCTTGCAGCAGGTCGTGCCTTACGACAGGCAGGGCCGGGTTTTCGGGTTCGCGCAATCGGTCGAACAGGCGGCCTCGCCGCTGGTGGCTTTCCTGATCGGTCCGTTGACGCAGTTCCTCTTCATTCCTTTGATGACAACCGGCGCCGGTGCGGAGACAATCGGCAGCTGGTATGGCACCGGCTCCGAGCGCGGTATCGCGCTGGTGTTTACGATTGCGGGCCTGCTTGGTGCGCTGGCGACGCTCCTTGCGTTCAATTCGCGCTATTACCGGATGCTCTCGGCGACATATGCCGGGGGGCGGGATGGTGCGTGCAGCGGCAGGAGCAGCGGGTGAGGGGCGCCATCGCGGGCGAATAGGGAATCTCTGTCCTTGCTTTCACGGCGCACCCCCTCTAAGGGCCCGGCCTTCATTGACACGTATTTTGCGGGCCTGCCTGGCTGAAAGGGCTGCCAGGGCTGGTCGAACGTGTCCCTGACAAAGGAGACAAAAATGCCCAAGCTCAAGACCAAGAGCGGTGTGAAGAAACGCTTCAAGATCACCGCAACGGGTAAGGTGAAGCACGGCGTAGCCGGTAAGCGCCACCGCCTGATCAGCCATAACGGCAAGTATATCCGCCAGAACCGCGGCACCGACGTGATCTCCGATGCTGATGCACGCGTGATCAAAAAGTGGGCGCCCTACGGGCTCAACTGAGACAGGAGTACTAGCCAATGCCTCGCATTAAACGTGGTGTAACCACCCGCACCAAGCACAAGCGGCTTCTGGATCAGGCGAAGGGCTATCGCGGCCGTCGCAAGAATACGATTCGCGTCGCCCGTCAGGCCGTCGAAAAAGCCGGTCAGTATGCCTATCGCGACCGCAAGGTTAAGAAGCGCAATTTCCGCGCGCTGTGGATCCAGCGTATCAACGCGGCCGTCCGCGCTGAAGGCCTGACCTATTCGCAGTTCATTCACGGCACCAAGCTGGCCGGGATCGAACTGGACCGGAAAGTCATGGCTGATCTGGCTATGAACCAGGGCGCAGCTTTCGCGGCGATCATCGCCCAGGCGAAGAAGGCCCTTCCGGCCTGATTATGCCGCTTCGCTACGGCGAAGCGCATGGTCTGCCAAGAGATGATGAAAGGGCGTGTGCGGCTTGTCGCACGCGCCCTTTCCCATTTTGAAATCTCACGCTATTTCTGATTCGAGGGAAGGGGTCGCATAAAACTACCCTCCTGGGGCGGAAGGGTAATACATGGCCGCACGGTGTGACATCGATGTCCGCTTTTTTCCGCCACCTCCGGAATTGGAAGGCTGTTTTTCAACATTTTATCGCGCAACATTCACCATGCCTGGTGGAGAGCGGGTGCGCGATCACCTGCAACCGGAATGGGCCAATCTGCGGTTCTTTTCGGGTGATGCACCGGATGCCAAAATCGTCGGTGGGCAGGCCCTATCGCGAGCGCGTTTCACCGCGACCGGGCCCAGCGCCTTGCCGACCGAATTTCATCTCGGCACTACCCGCATGTGGGGTGTCGGGCTGTTCCCGCTCGGGTGGGTGAAATTCATCAACGCGTCCGCCGAAGATATGGCAAACACGCTGGTCGATGGGGAAGGCCATGATGCCTATGCCAATTTTGCCCACCTTCCGGACACGCTGTTTGGCGAGGAACCGGACGACGATGCCGAATATCAGCGGATCATCGATTGCTTTCTGGCTCTGAACAAGCCCCACCCCGATCAGGATCGGATCATGGCGGTCCATGCCGCGCTGGTCGATCCCAATCTGTCCAACGTGTCGGAACTGGCCGAACGGTCGGGGCTGAGCCAGCGTACGCTGGAACGCCTGTGCCAGCGGGCCTTCGGATTTTCTCCCAAACGCCTGCTGCGGCGACAGCGGGTGATGCGCAGCCTGGCGGCGTTCATGCTGGCGCAAGGGCGTAACTGGTCGGCCTCGATCGATGATCACTATCACGATCAGGCGCACTTTGTGCGCGATTTCCGGTCATTCATGACCATGAGTCCGCGTGAATATGCCGCGCTTGACCATCCGATCCTGACCGCCTTCATGCCGGAGCGCGTGCGCATCTGGGGTTCGCCGGCGCAGACACTCGATAAACCCAAAAGCAAGAAGGGGGCCGTTGCGGATTCCGCCTGCAAGCCCTAGGGAGCAGCCCCAATTCGGCAGCTATCCATCCAACCGGGGAGTGCAACGGTGACAATCGAAACCATGGGCAGCGAGGCGCTGGCGCGTATCGCCGCAGCGCAGGACGCAACCGCGCTCGAAAGCCTGCGGGTGGAATTCCTCGGCAAACAAGGCAGTATTTCAGGCCTGCTCAAGACATTGGGCAAGATGACGCCGGAAGAGCGCCAGTCCGAAGGGCCGAAAATCCAGGCCCTGCGTGAAACCGTGCAGACCGCGTTGACCGAACGCAAGGATGCGTTCGAAGCGGCTGCGCTCGAGGCACAGCTCGCATCCGAAACGCTCGATCTGACACTGCCCGCGCCGCAGGCCCCGGCCGGTTCGGTGCATCCGGTGTCGCAGGTGATGGACGAACTGGCGGAAGTGTTCGCGGACATGGGCTTCGCGGTCGCCACCGGGCCGGAAATCGAGGATGACTGGCGCAATTTCACCGCGCTCAACATCCCCGAAACGCATCCCGCCCGCGCGATGCACGATACGTTCTATTTCCCTGATCAGATGCGTAATGCCGATGGCCAGAAGATGCTGCTGCGCACGCATACCTCGCCCGTGCAGATCCGCACGATGATGAATCAGGAACCGCCGATCCGCATTATTGCGCCGGGCCGGGTCTATCGCAGCGACAGCGATGCCACGCACACCCCGATGTTCCACCAGATCGAAGGTCTGGTGATCGACAAGGGGATCAACCTTGGGCATCTCAAGTGGACGCTGGAAACGTTCCTGCGCGCCTTTTTCGAACGCGATGATGTCGTGCTGCGGCTGCGTCCCAGCTATTTCCCGTTCACCGAACCCTCGGTCGAAGTGGACGTGGGCTATACCGTGATCAATGGCAAACGCGTGATCGGCGGCGATCCCAACGCCTCGGAAAACGGCGGCTGGATGGAAGTGCTGGGCAGCGGCATGGTCAACCGCAAGGTGATCGAGGCCTGCAATCTCGATCCCGATGAATGGCAGGGCTTTGCCTTCGGCACCGGCGTCGACCGCCTCGCCATGCTGAAATACGGGATGGACGATCTGCGCGCCTTCTTCGACGGCGATATCCGCTGGCTCAAACATTATGGTTTTGCGGCACTCGATGTGCCCACGCTCTCCGGGGGAGTCGGCGCATGAAGTTCACTCTGTCCTGGTTGAAAGAGCACCTCGAAACCGACGCCACCGTGCAGGATGTCGCGGATGCGCTCAACCGTATCGGTCTCGAAGTGGAAGGCGTCGAAAACCCGGCGGAAAAGCTCAAGGGCTTTACCGTGGCAAAGGTGCTGACGGCGGAACGCCATCCGCAGGCGGACAAGCTGCAGGTGCTCACGGTCGATGCGGGCCACGGGCCGTTGCAGGTCGTCTGCGGGGCGCCGAATGCCCGTGCTGGCCTCGTTGGCGTGTTCGGCGTGGAAGGTGCCGTGGTGCCGGCCAATGGTATGGTCCTGCGCAAGGCGGCCATTCGCGGGGTCGAATCCAACGGCATGATGTGCTCCACCCGCGAACTGGAGCTGGGTGAAGATCACGACGGGATTATCGAGCTGCCCGGCGATGCCCCCATCGGGACGGCCTTTTCCGACTATGCCGCGCTCAATGATCCGGTGATCGATGTTGCGATCACGCCCAACCGGCAGGATTGCATGGGTGTGCGCGGGATTGCGCGCGATCTGGCGGCGGCCGGTCTCGGCACGTTGAAGCTGCTGCACGAAGTGTATCGCATGGCTGCGATCACCCCGGTGGAAGGGAACGATCCCGCCCCCGCCGTGCGCATCGACGATGCGGCAGGATGCCCGGCGTTCTATGCGCAGGCAGTCAGCGGGGTGGCCAATGGCCCGTCGCCCGACTGGATGCAGAGCAAGCTCAAGGCTGTGGGGCAGAAGCCGATTTCGGTGCTGGTCGACATCACCAATTTCGTCTCGCTCGATCTGGGCCGTCCGTTGCATGTCTATGACCGGGCAAAGCTCAACGGTGCGCTGATCGCGCGCAAGGCGGTGCAGGGCGAGGAGCTGCTGGCGCTGAACGGCAAGACCTATACGCTGGACGATACCATGACCGTGATCGCCGATGAGGGCGCGGCGCTGGGCATTGGCGGCATCATGGGCGGGGAATCGTCGGGCGCATCGGATACGACCACCGATGTGGTGATCGAATGCGCGTTCTTCGAGCCGGAAAACATCGCGCTGGCCGGACAGAAGCTGGGCGTGACCAGCGACGCCCGCCAGCGGTTCGAACGCGGGGTCGATCCGGCGTTCGTGGAACAGGGTCTGGTGATCGCGACCTGGCTGGTGACCCAGCATTGCGGCGGTACGCCCAGCCAGATCACCCGCGCCGGGCAGCCGCCTTTGGCGCAGAAGGTTATTGCCTACGATACCGGCCTGTGCGCCGCGCTGGGCGGGATGGATGTCGCGCCGGAACGGCAGAAGGCGATTCTGGAATCGCTCGGCTTCGCAGTCGATGCGGGCTGGCAGGTCACCGTGCCGACATGGCGCCGCGATGTGGAAGGCCAGCCCGATCTGGTGGAAGAAGTGATCCGCATCGAAGGGATCGATAATGTGCCCTCGATCCCGCTGCCGCGTGCGGATGGGGTGGCCAAGCCCACCGCGACGCCGGAACAGATGATCGAACGCAAGGTGCGCCGCACGGCCGCCGCACGCGGGCTGAACGAGGCGATTACCTGGTCATTCCTGCCTGAAAAGGAAGCCGCGGCCTTTGGCGGCGGGGTGTGGAGCCTCGACAACCCGATCAGCGAAGACATGAAAGTCATGCGGCCTTCGATGCTGCCCGGCCTTTTGGCGGCGGCGCAGCGCAACATGGATCGGGGCGCGTCCAGCGTGCGCCTGTTCGAAGTGGGCCGCCGCTATCTGGCGGAAGGAGAACCGGCGACCGTTGGTCTGGTGCTGGCCGGCGAACGAGCGTCACGCGGCTGGGCCAGCGGCAAGGCGCAAGGTTTCGACGCCTATGACGCCAAGGCCGAAGTCATGGCTTTGCTGGCGGCCGCCGGTGCGCCTGTCGATAATCTGCAGGTCATGGGCGATGCCGGGGCCTGCTATCATCCGGGGCAGTCGGCGACGCTGCGGCTCGGGCCGAAGACGGTGCTGGCCAGCTTCGGCACCTTGCATCCGGCAACGGTAAAGGCCTTCGATCTCGATGGCACCGTCGCGGCTGCGGAAATCTATCTCGACGCGATTCCGGGCAAGCGCGGGGCGAAGAAGCCGGGCGATGGGTTCATGCGTACGCCCTATACACCCCCGGCGTTGCAGGCGGTGACGCGCGATTTCGCGTTCCTTGTCGATGCTGCTGTGCCCGCCGGTGACCTGCTGCGTGCCGTGAAGGGCGCAGACAAGGCGAATATCGTGGACGCCCGGGTGTTTGACGATTTTCGCGGGGCAGGCGTACCGGAAGGCAAAAAGTCGCTGGCGATCGAAATTACCTTGCAACCCGGCGAAAAGAGCTATGTCGACGAAGAACTGAAGGCGATTACCGACAAGGTGGTTGCCGCAGCGGCCAAGCAGGGCGCCGAACTGCGCGGCTGACGGTTCACGCGGTTATCAGCAGACACGAGAGGGGACCTATGGCAATTCCTGACGATATCTTCACCGAGCCCGAGGACGTTGATCCCGATGGCCTCGCCAATCTCGGCCCGTTGCGCCGGTTCGCGGGGATATGGGAAGGCAAGGGCGGTGTGGATGTGAATCCCAAGGCCGATGGTCCCGAAACGCGTGCATATTACGAACGGATCGAGATGCAGCCGATCGATCCGCAAACGAACGGCCCGCAGCTGTTCTATGGCCTGCGCTATCACACGCATATCAACACGGTTGAGGAAGACATCACCTTCCACGACCAGATCGGTTACTGGCTGTGGGAACCGGCCACGGGGCTGATTATCCAGACGCTGACGATCCCGCGTGGGCAGACGGCGATGGCGTCCGGTCATGCGGCGATCGATGCCACCAGTCTGGTGGTGCAGGCGGAGCGGGGACGGACCGATTACGGGATATGTTCCACCACGTTTCTGGAAGAGGCCTTCCGTACCGATTCCTATCGGTTGGAAGTGGAATTCCACGATGACGGATCGTGGAGCTACGTCAGCGATACCACGCTGATCGTTCACGGGCAGAGCGAACCCTTCCTCCACCGGGACAAGAACCGGCTGGTCAAAGTGGGTGAGCCGGACATGAACCCGTGGGAACGGATCGTGCGGAGCAAGGCGGGCAAGTAGGCCGCGCGCCGCAAACGGATCAGTAAGGGGCCGCGCCGCCGTCCATCGGTTCGCCGAAGGTCGGCTCGACACCTTGGAGAGCCTCGCTTTCCTGCCATTCGCCGCGCGCTTCTTCGCGATAGGCGCGGTCCATATTTTCGCTGCTGCGTTTGCGTGATGCTTCGGCGGCCCTGTCCATATCGGCGCTGATTTGCGGCATAGCGGCGATCGTTGCCCTGGCCAGTTGTCCCTGGATCGCCCCGAAATCGAAGGACCGCTTTTCCAGTGCGGCATCGATCTGTTCGACCATGGCCGCCTTGTAGAGCGCGACGATCGAGGCGTTTTCTTCCAGCGCCTTGGCCACTTTCTCCTTGTTCGGCCCATCGCCGGGTTCGACCGTGACCGTAACTTTCGCCTGCTGTGCGCCCTGATCCTCGATTGCCGCGATAAAGGCGATTGCGCCTTGGCTGTCGGCATGGCGCAGAGTCCAGCGGAGTTTCCCGTTGTCGATCTGTTGCGGACGGCCGCCCACGGCACTGCCGCCAAACAGGAAATAGGGCGGTTCGATCGCGGTCAGCACCTTGTGCGCTTCACGGGCTGAAACCGGATAGGTCGTGCCGCTGTCGATCAGCCCGCAACCGGCCAGAAGACCCGCCATGGCGAGAGCCAGCCATCGCCTGCGCGCCAGAAGATCGCGCATCATTCGCCGCTCCACGTGTGGTTTTCAGGCTGGCCATAGGACGCATCGAAAACCGCGCGATCCGCGCTCTGTTCCTCATCCGCGAAGGCGCGTGCGCTCTGGCGCGAATCCATGCCCGGTTTGTCATCGATGCCGAACCGGAAGCTCCCGCTTTCAAGCCCGCCGCGCTGGACCGAGCAGACCCGGTCGGTGTTGCGCGGTTCAGGAAGGCGCATCACGTCATAGGGCCGCCCTTCCATGGCGGCGTCGATCAGTTCCTGCACCGCCGGGCGCAGCGGCTGATTGAGCGCGGGCCGCGGATAGTTCTTCGTGCCGTCATAGGGTTCGCCGCCTTGTGGATCGGCTGGCATGGTAAGCGTGGCCCTGGTGCGGCCATCGCCGGTATCGGTCAGGCTAACGGTGAAATTCACCATCGTGCGGCCGTTGCTGATTACCCGCCAGGTAATCGATTCATCCCGTTTCCGCGTGGTTTCGAAGTGGATCAGAATCCCGCATTGGCGCGCCTTGCGAAAGCCCATGATGTCAGCCTTGGCGAGACGGGCATAGGCTTCGGACAACGGCAGGTCATAAACCCCCGGTTCCGCCTTCCCACCACAGGCGGCGGCCAGCATGATGGGCACGATGAAGAAAACCCGCAAACGCTTCATGAAATCCCCCAATTTCTCACGGCATTATCCGAGCAGCGGTTAAAGTTTCGTAGCGGGCAATCCGCGATGGTGATGGACTGGCGCGTCCATCGCGGCTAACCGCGCGCGCCATGAGCAATGCGCCCACATCCAATCGTCGTACGTTCGCGATCATCTCGCACCCTGACGCGGGTAAGACCACGCTGACGGAAAAGCTCCTGCTGCAAGGCGGGGCGATTCACCTTGCCGGCGAGGTCAAGGCGCGCGGTCAGGCCCGCCGGGCGCGGTCGGACTGGATGAAGATCGAACAGCAGCGCGGCATTTCGGTGACCAGCTCGGTGATGACGTTTGAAAAGAACGGCATCACCTTCAACCTGCTCGATACGCCGGGGCACGAGGATTTCTCCGAAGATACCTATCGCACGCTCACCGCCGTCGATTCCGCCATCATGGTGATCGACGCGGCCAAGGGCATCGAGCCGCAGACACGCAAACTGTTCGAAGTCTGCCGCCTGCGGTCGGTGCCGATCATTACGTTCGTCAACAAGGTCGACCGCGAAGGGCGCAGCCCCTTCGAAACGCTGGACGAAGTGGCCGATGCGCTGGCGCTGGATGTGTCGCCGCAAAGCTGGCCTGTCGGCATGGGCGGGATATTCGAAGGTATTCTCGATTTCGCCACTGGGTCGGTCAGCCGCCCGGAAGGGGACAGCAAGGAGTTTCTCGGCAAGCGCGATCCCTCGCCCGAACTGCCCGCAGACATTGCGGAAGAAGCGGAGCTGGCGCGGGCGGGCTATCCCGAATTCGATCTGGAAGCCTATCGCCATGGCGATCTGACGCCAGTCTTCTTCGGATCGGCGCTGAAGAACTTTGGCGTCACCGAACTGATCGATGCGATCGCCCGGTTTGCGCCGCCGCCTCGCCCGCAACCGAGCGAGGCAGGCGTGATCAACCCCGATTACAACGAAGTGACCGGGTTCATCTTCAAGGTCCAGGCCAATATGGACCCCCAGCACCGTGACCGGATCGCATTCATGCGCATGGTTTCGGGCACGTTCAAGCGGGGCATGAAGCTGACCCCGTCGGGCCTGGGCAAACCGATTGCCGTCCATTCGCCCATTCTGTTCTTCGCACAGGATCGCGAAATCGCCGACACGGCGGAAGCGGGCGATATCATCGGTATTCCCAACCATGGCACCCTGCGCGTTGGCGATACGCTGTCGGAAAAGAACGCGGTGCGGTTTACCGGCCTGCCCAATTTTGCGCCGGAAATCCTGCGCCGTGTGGTGCTGAAGGATCCCACCAAGACCAAGCAATTGCGCAAGGCGCTGGACGACCTCTCCGAAGAAGGGGTGATTCAGGTCTTCTATCCCGAACTGGGGGGGCAATGGATCGTCGGCGTTGTCGGCCAACTCCAGCTCGATGTGCTCGTGTCCCGTCTCGAGGCGGAATACAAGGTCGAGGCGGCACTGGAAGCGGCGCCGTTCGATACGGCGCGCTGGCTCAAGGGCGATGAAAAGGTGATCGATGCCTTCGCCCAGTTCAATCGCACCAATCTGGCAAAGGATCGCGATGGCGATCCGGTTTTCCTGGCCCGTTCCGCATGGGATGTCGGTTATCAGCAGGAAAAGAATCCGGAAATCGCCTTCAACGCCACCAAGGAACGTTGAAGGCGGGCGCTGGCGAACATACCTTCAGCGCGTGGAACTGACATTCGCCAGCTATAATATTCGCAAGGCGGTGGGGCTTGATCGCCGCCGCGATCCCGAACGGATTCTCGCGATTCTCAATGAACTCGGCGCCGATGTGGTGGCGTTGCAGGAAGCCGACCGGCGATTCGGCCAGCGTCTGACCGCCTTGCCGCGGCAGATGCTGGAAGATCATCACTGGCAGATTGCGCCCGTTGCGCTGCGTCCGCTGAGCATCGGCTGGCACGGCAATGCGTTGCTGGTGCGGCGCGGCATCGATATTCTGGATGCGGAACCGCTGGATCTGCCCACTGTGGAACCGCGCGGCGCGGTGCGGGTCGATCTCGCTGCCGGGGGCAAGCGGGTGCGGGTGGTTGGCATGCATCTCGATCTTTCCGGATTGCGCCGCCGCCATCAGGTGCAGACTGTGCTGGGGCGGCTGGGGCAATGCGAAGACGCATGCCCCACCGTGCTGATGGGCGATTTCAACGAATGGTCGACACGCGGCGGCTGCCTGCGGGTGTTTGCCGACGATTGGCGTGTTCTCGCCCCGGGCCGCAGCTTCCCCTCACGCCAGCCGGTGGCCCAGCTTGACCGGATCGTGGCCTCTCCCGATTGGCATTGCCGGGAGCAGGGCGTGCACCACAGTGCGCTTTCGGCGCGGGCTTCCGATCATCTGCCTGTCTGGGCGCGCCTGGGGCTCTAGTCCTGCCTAAAATTTAGGCACGTGCACAGATATCGGGCGGATGGTCCTGCGGCTGAGGCATTTCGTCTGCCCGCTTCCCCTAAAAAGCCGTCGCAAATGAATTTGGCACGCCTCTTGCTAGAGTAGCTTTGCGCCGGTGCTCCTCCGGCAAGCTAGCAGGGGTCCACGATGAAGTTCATCATCGCCATTATCAAACCGTTCAAGCTCGACGAGGTGCGGGAAGCCCTCAGCGCCATTGGCGTCGCGGGCATGACCGTGTCCGAGGTCAAGGGCTTCGGGCGACAGAAGGGACAGACCGAAATCTACCGTGGCGCGGAATATTCCACGAATATGCTGCCGAAGGTGAAGCTCGAAATCGCTGCGTCCGATTCCCTCGCCCCGCAGGTGGTCGAGGCAATCCAGCAAGCCGCCAGCACCGAAGCGATCGGTGATGGCAAGATTTTCGTTCTCGATCTCGCTTCCGTCACTCGCATTCGCACCGGTGAAACCGGGGATACGGCGCTATGAGCGGCGTGCATCTCGTGAGGGGTAATTCTATGATCCGCAAGACTGTCTGCGGCGCGGGTGCACTGGGTGCATCGTTGTTCGCCGCCACTGCCGCCTGGGCGCAGGAAGCAGCCGCCACGGCCGCTGCCGCCGTTCCGGCACCCGCAGCGGAAGCCGCTGCTGCCGTGCCCAACCCGGGCAACAACGCGTGGATGATGACATCCACCATTCTCGTTCTGCTGATGATTCTGCCGGGCCTCGCCCTGTTCTACGGCGGTCTCACCCGTTCCAAGAACATGCTGTCCACGATGACACAGATCGGTGCGGCCGCCGCACTGGCCATGCTGGTCTGGGTGATGTGGGGCTACGGCATGGCTTTCGGGCCCGAAGGCAACCAGTTCGTCAGCTGGGGCAAGTTCTTCCTCGCCGGGATCACCCCGGATTCGACCGCGGCGACTTTCACCAAGGAAGTCATCTCGGAATACGTCTTCGTCTCGTTCCAGATGACCTTCTCGGCGATCACGGCGGCGCTCGTGCTCGGCGCGGTGGTCGAACGCATGAAGTTCTCGGCGGTGATGGTGTTCATGCTCGTCTGGCTGACCATCGTGTACTACCCGATCGCCCACATGGTCTGGGAAGCGCGCGGCGTGTTCTTCGTCATGGGCGCGCTGGACTTCGCTGGCGGTACGGTTGTGCACATCAACGCCGGTGTTTCGGCACTGGTTGCCGCGCTGATCCTCGGCAAGCGCCGTGGCTATCCGCAGGAACCGATGCCGCCGCACAGCCTGACGCTGACCATGGTCGGCACGGGCCTGCTGTGGGTGGGCTGGTTCGGCTTCAACGCCGGTTCGGCACTCGAAGCCAACGGTTCGGCTGCGCTCGCCATGATCAACACTTTCGTCGCCACAGCCGCTGCTGCGCTGGCCTGGATGGCGGTGGAACGGATCATGGGTCATAAGCCTTCGGCTCTCGGCTTCTGTTCGGGCGTCATCGCCGGTCTCGTCGCGGTCACTCCGGCTGCCGGTAACGCCGGTCCGTTCGGTGCGATTGTCCTTGGTATCGTCTCGTCGATCGTCTGCTACTTCGCAGTGGCCAAGCTCAAGCCCGCTCTCGGCTACGATGACTCGCTCGACGCCTTCGGCATCCACGGCGTAGGCGGCATTGTCGGCGCCATCGGCACGGGCATTGTCTTCGCCCCGATGTTCGGCGGCCCGGGCGCTGCAGACTTTGTCATCGGCCCGCAGCTGGTGACTCAGGTCACCGCCGTGCTGGCCACGATTGTCATCTCGACGGTCGGCACCGCGATCGCGATCTACATCGCCAAGGCGGTAACGGGCCTGCGGGTCTCTCAGGAAGTCGAAGTCGAAGGTCTCGACATCGGCGAACATGGGGAGCGCGCCTACAACTGATTTGCAACTTGGTGGGGCCGGGTCTCTCTCCTCTTCTCTCTCCTCCCCGGTCTCACCTCCCTCCGTTCCTCCTGCGAACGACACCTTTATGGGCCGGAGCCAGCCGCTCCGGCCCCTTTTTTTGGGGGAACAGGTTACGGGTTTGACGTCGTGGCACCGTTATAGTGCTGCAATGCGGGAACCGGTTGAATTTGAATATGAAGAATTCCATGGCGAATAGCGCATCGCATGTGCGACATTGGCGGCGCCGTAACCATGGAAAAGTGCGGTCTTCGGCCAGATTCGTTGCCAAAAGGCATCGTTTCGGTATCGGATTAAAAAATTGCAGTCAAAACACTGGATTGGAAATAGACATACGCTTGCGCAACATATATGGGCCGCAAGTAATCAATAATCGCCCGTGCCATGCGGATGCGTGGCATAGGGGGGTCGCAAAGAATTAACGACCGTTCTTTATGGGGCGGTTTTTGGGAACGTAATGCTTTTCCCCACGTTGGGGGGCTTTGTTAATGAGGGAGCTATTCTGATGAATCGCAGAGTGCAGCATTTGCTGGCTGCCAGCGCGTCCGCGCTGGCAATTGGCGCAGGCGCGGTTGCAGCGCATGCCGGTGTCACCGGTAAGTCTGGTTTTGGCATCGAAGCCTATGGCGGCACGGATGGCATGCTGGCTGATGAATACGTCATGACTGACACTGACGCGAATTCGCCGACGCTTCCGACAGTCGTTGTTGGTGTAACCGCGACGGACGTCGCCGATGCACAGGCTGTCGTCGACTCTTGGGGTGACAGTGATGGCATTCACGATGGCCTTAGCTACTATTATGCTGAGGCTAGCAAGGCTGGCAATTTCACGCTGCGCAACGGTGGTTCGTTCACGGTGCAGGCTAGCGCAACGGCAACGCCCGCTGCGAATACGACGGGCGCTGCGAATGCGCTGGCCGAAATCGAGAGCGAAGGATACGGCGCTGTCGGTCAGGAAGTGTACGCGGTTGGCGACCTCAAGGCGTTGATCAGTAATGCGGGCACTCTGGCGGTTGTCGCTGACGCGAACGCAACGGCTGTTGGCGACGGAAACGCCGCGACGGCAGGTGCTGCAATTAGTGCTGGCGTTGCGCAGTATGGCGCTTCCAACACGGCCGATGCCTCCATCGCGCTGGATAATTCCGCTACGTTGAACGTTGCTGCGGCGGCTGACGCTGTTGGTGATGGGGCTTCGCAGGCTAACGCTGGTGTTTATGGCGGCGTTTTGCAGGCGGCCATGACAAATGGCGAGCACGCCGTTGAACCCGCTTATGTGCCTCAGGCCAACGTTGCGTTGACCAACGCGGCGACCGGTACGATCAATATCACGGCCGACGCTCTTGCTGATGGCGCCACCGCAGCGGCGGCGGGTGCTGTTGTGTACGCTGGCTTTGCTCAGGATGCCTATGCGTCTGACGGCGTTGGTTCGGTTGCGCTCACCAACAATGGCGCAATCAACATTGCGGCCAATGCCACTGCGGCGACGCCTGAAGTTTCGTACGCTCCGGACGACGTGACAGTCGATGATGAACGCGTAGGCGCTCAAGCCATCGTTCTGGGTGGCATCGTGCAGAATGGCTACATTGCGTATGCTCCTGAAGCCACCGCTCTGACCACGGTGGGTTCGAAGAACGCAACCTTCACCAACAACAAAACCCTCACGGTCAACGCCAAGGCAGTTGCTGCGGGCTCCGTTCCGGGTGAAGGCGGTGCGGTAACGCCGACTAAAGGCGATGCTGCGGCTCAGGCACTTGTGCTGGGTGGCGTTGTGCAGGGGCCTGCTGTGGGCTTCGTTGGCGGTTTCGTCGAAGACATTCAGCCGGGTGATCTGGCTCCGCTTCTTGGCGACATTCTCGGTGGCGGTGAACCCGTTCTCTTTGGTGGGGAACTTGGTCCGGATGCACTCCCGGCTGGTGTCGTTGGCGTTTCGGACGTCATCACCAACGCTGGTGCTGCCAGCTTCGGTGCTAATGCTCTGGCTTCGGCAACGGGTGCGGCTGCCGCTACGGCCGGTGCACTTGGTTACGTTCAGGCCGAATTCGGTCCTAACGTATCGCTCGCTCTGACCAATTCGTCGGCTGGCTCGATCTCCGTTCCTGTTGCCTCGACGGCTAACGGTGATAGCGCTATCGCTGCGGGCATCGGCATTGGCAGCGCGCAGGTTGCGATTGCGTCAGGCACAGTTACGCCTACCAATCCTGTACTTGCTGATGTCTCCTACGCCAACGCTGGCAAGGTTGATGTCAAAGTTCTGTCGAACGCCAATGGTGCGGAAGATGCTCTCGCAGTGGCGGGTGCAGTCGGCCACATTCAGGTTGGTGTTGGCGCAGACGGCCTCGTTAGCTTCTCCAACACCGGCACGTTCGGCGTTTCGGCTGAAGCCAATGCGGTTCAGGCCGCAACGGCAACCGGCAATGGCGCCGCTCTGGCTGGTGCAGTTGGCTACGTCGGCGTTGCCGCCGGTCCGGGTGCTGGCCCCGATCTGAAGATCGAAAACGCTGCTGGTGCAACGTTCAACGTCTCGGCTGATGCCGAAGGTGCAGACGGTGCGGTTTCGATCGCTGCCGGTATTGTCGGCGTTGGCGGTTCCGCTGCTGCGGCGACGCCCACTGCGGTTGCAATCACCAATGCTGGCACGCTCAACGTGACGGCCCGTGCGATCGATACCGACGCTTCCACGACCTCGCCCAGCACGGCTGACGCCTTTGCTGGCGGTATTGCCCTCGCAGGCAACATCGACGGCGCTGTTGTGACCAACAAGGGCACGATCCAGGTTTCGGCCATCACCAACGGTGGTGCGGCTGACGCTTATGGTATCGGTTTCCTCGGTGCGTCGGACAGCGGCGTTGCTGGCCAGGTCATCACCATCAACAACGAAGCTGGCACGATCATTGCGCGTACCAGCCAGGATGGTGGCACGACGTGGAAGTGGGGCACGGCAATCGACACGGAACTCACCCAGGGTGAAGTGGTCGTCAATCTGTCGGGCGCCACTGGCAAATACGGCAAGATTTACGGCGATATCGAACTGGAAGGTGACTCGACGGTCAACGTCCTGAACGGTGAAACCCATCTTGACGGTCGTATCCTCGGCGCCGGTCAGGTGAACATCGCCGCAAACGGTACGCTGTTCCTTGAGAACAATCCGGGTGCCAATGGTCCGTCGCACGTGATTGTTGATGATTTCAACATCGCGCCGAAGGGTATCCTCGCAATCGAAGCGCCGATTGTGGCTGGTGCTCCGACCAACGCGTTGATCGATTACCACACCTATCCGTACGTGGATGCGATCACGGCTGATATCTCCGGTGGTCTGCTTGAAATCCGCCCCGCCAGCGGGACGGGTCTCTATGGCAACAACTTCTATCTGGAAGATGTGATCATTGCTGATACGCTCACGGGCACTCTGGCTGACGCTTATACGCGTTCGGTTCTGCTCGATGTGGTGGACGTGCACTATGATGACGACACCTACGGTGTTGCGGCTGGCCGTGACACGGTGGACGTTGGCATCAAGCGCGTAGCGTTCAACGCGGTACCGGGTCTCGACATCAACGAAACCTCGGTCGCAACCGCGATTGAAGGCACCTACGCTCCGGCTCTGGCAGCTTCGAACCCGGCTTACGCTTCGGTTCTGGCTGACCTGTTCAAGATCGAAGACGCCACCAAGTATGCCAGCGCGCTCGAACAGCTCGCAGCGACCCAGTACGCTGGTTACCTGCGTTCCTCGACCATGGCAGGTGCCCGCTTCAACGGCCTGATCTACGATATGGCTGAATGCGGTAAGGGTTCGATCACCAACGAACTGTGCCGCAGCGAAAACGGCGGTCCGCGTCTCTGGGTTACGGGCAACTACGGCCGCGTTTCCACCGACGGTGACAACGAAGCCGCTGGTTTCAAGGCTGAACAGTATTGGATTGCTGCGGGTCTCGACTTCGCGGTTAGCCCGAACTTCGTCCTCGGTGTGGCCGGTGGCTATCTCGAGAACAACAACAAGTTCAAGGCGAACGAATACGGTTACAAGGGTGGTGACCGTGTGAAATCGTCGGGCTGGCAGGCCGGTATCTACGGTAACTACGATACCGGTAAGTTCTACGTGAAGGGTGCTCTCAGCTACTCGGATCTCGATGGCGACGGTCGTCGTACCATCGACTTCAGTGGTCTGGGCGCGTCTTACCTCGCTGGACCGACCATGACGACCCATGGCCTCATCACGAGCGATCCAGACGTCAATGTCTGGGCAGCTGGTGCAGAAGCTGGTGTTCGTTTCCCGCTGGGCGAAAACGCAACCATCACGCCGTACGCTTCGCTTGACTACGCTCACGCCAAGCTCAAGCGCTTCACCGAAGAATCCGCTGATGCCTCGGCACAGGGTGCATTGCTGACCGTTCGCGGCAGCGATGAGTTCTTCGCCAGCGAACTGGGTCTGGAACTGGCCGCACAGTGGGGCAACATTTCGCCTTACATCCGCGGTGGTTGGCAGCATAACTTCGGCGACAAGCGCGCCAAGTTCACGGGTGCCTTCGTGAACGCTCCGGCAGGCACGAGCTTCGATGTGATCTCGGAACGCTTCGCTCCTGACGCAGGTGTTGTGGAAGTGGGTCTGGCTGCACAGTTCAGCCCGAACTTCAACGCACACCTGGGTTATCAGGGTCGCTTCTCGAGCAACGTCGAAGAGCACACCGGTGGTCTGACGCTGAGCTACCTCTTCGGTGGCGCAGAACCGGCAGCCCCGCCGCCGCCGGCTCCCCCGGCTCCGCCGCCGCCGCCGCCGCCGGCTCCGCCGCAGGTTGTTTGCAACAAGGGTCCGTACATCGTGTTCTTCGACTGGGATAAGTCGGACATCACGCCCGAAGCTGCAACCATCCTCGACAGCGCTGTAACGGCTTACGGCAACTGCGATGTGGTTCCGATCATGCTGGCCGGTTACACCGACCGTTCGGGTTCGGACCGCTACAACATGGGCCTGTCGGCTCGCCGCAACACCTCGGTGCGCGGTTATCTGACCTCGCGCGGTATCCCCGACGAGCGGATTTCCAGCCAGGCGTTCGGTGAAGCCAACCCGCGCGTTCCGACCGCCGACGGCGTTCGCGAACTCCAGAACCGCCGGGTGGAAATCACCTACGGTCCGGGTTCGGGCAACTAAGCCAGACCTGCGCCGCAAGGCACAGACAGAGGGCCGGGAGAGAAATCTCCCGGCCTTTTTGTTTGCGCGCAGGGCGTGATGGCTGCGCTGGCATCACCTGAAGCGGATGGCGGTGAAGGTCCCTGCGAGCGAGTTCCGCGCCTGCTCCGGCGCATTTGCGCAAAGTGTGCGGCATTACGTGGTCAAACGGCGGCAAATCTGCCCATTCACCTACAAAGCGCGCACAAAAAACCGCCCCTGACACCGAGTCAGAGGCGGTTGCGTTGCCGAAGGGTACAGGCCTTCTAGGCGGCGGGCGAAATCTCGATACGCGCGATTTGACCGTCGATCACCGTATAGCGCCCGTTCAGCCGCAGCACGAGTTCTTCCCCGGCCTGCAATGATTGCCCCATGAAGTCGGCGATATCCGCTTTCGCAGTCAGGCTGTCATGGATCGTCACGGATACCGTCGGCCCCTCCACCGTGATGGCTTCAGGGGTCATGATGTCGGTGAATTGCCCGGTCATATAATGATAGGTGCCGAGATAGGCATCCCGGCCCGTTTGCGTGCCCATCGCCGACACCAGTTCGACATCGGGGGCCAGTAGGCTCCCCAGTTTATCAGCGTCGAGTGCGTTGTAAGCCGCGTAATAGGCCCGAAGCAGTGCTTCGCTCATAGTTCCGTCCTCTCCTCTTTGCTTAGCATACAAGAAGGGGCGGATGGCTATGTGCCGTTCCGCCCCTTTTGAGTCCTGTGTGTTTTAGCGGTTGAGCCGCCCTTCTATCAGGCCATCCACCAGCGATGGATCGGCGAGTGTCGATGTGTCACCCAACGATCCGAAATCGTTTTCGGCAATCTTGCGGAGAATACGCCGCATGATCTTGCCCGACCGCGTTTTCGGCAACGCTGGCGTGAATTGAATAATGTCAGGTGTCGCAATCGGGCCGATTTCCGTGCGGACATGCTTGCGCAGTTCCGCGGCCAGTTCATCGCTCGGTTCCACCCCTGCGTTCAGTGTGACGTAGCAGTAGATGCCCTGACCCTTGATGTCATGGGGATAGCCGACCACCGCAGCCTCGGCGACGAGATCGTGCAGCACCAGCGCACTTTCCACTTCGGCGGTGCCCATGCGGTGGCCCGATACGTTGATCACGTCATCCACGCGGCCGGTGATCCAGTAATAGCCATCCGCATCGCGGCGGCAGCCATCACCGGTGAAATATTTGCCCTTGTATGTGGAGAAATAGGTCTGCGTAAATCGGTCGTGATCGCCATAGAGCGAGCGCGCCTGGCCGGGCCAGCTGCGGGTAATGCAAAGGTTGCCTTCCGCCGCGCCGCCGGTGGTCTCATCGGCCAGCACGCCACCATCCCCATCCACCAGTTGCGGGCACACGCTGAAGAACGGGCGACCGGCGCTGCCGGGCTTCATATCGTGCGCGCCGGGCAGGGTGGTGATCATGATCCCCCCGGTTTCGGTCTGCCACCAGGTGTCGACCACAGGGATTTTCCCATGACCGACATTCTCCTGATACCAGCGCCAGGCTTCGGGGTTGATCGGTTCGCCAACCGAGCCGAGCAGGCGCAGCGAGGACAGATCATGCTTCACCACATGGCTTGTGCCTTCGCGCATCAGCGCGCGAATGGCGGTGGGCGCGGTGTAGAAGATGTTGACCTTGTGCTTGTCGACCACTTGCCAGAAGCGATCGTGATCGGGATGGTTCGGTACCCCTTCGAACATGAGCGCGGTGGCGCCGTTCTGCAGCGGGCCGTAAACGATATAGCTATGCCCGGTGACCCAGCCGATATCGGCCGTGCACCAGTAGATTTCGCCGGGGCGATAATCGAAGACATAGCGGAACGTCGTTTCGGTCCACACGGCGTAGCCGCCCGTGGTGTGAAGCACGCCCTTCGGTTTTCCCGTCGAACCGGAGGTGTAAAGGATGAACAGCGGGTCTTCCGCGTCCATCACTTCGCAGGGGCATTCCGCAGCCACATCGGCGCCGAGTTCGTGATACCAGTGATCGCGCCCTTCGGTCATGGTGATGGGGGCGCCGGTATGGCGCACGACGAGGACCGCCTTGACCGCCACCTTGTCCAGCGCGGCATCGACATTGGCCTTGAGCGGGATTTTCTTGCCACCGCGCAATCCTTCATCGGCACAGATCACCCAGTCGCTGGTGCAATCCTCGATCCGCCCCGCAATCGCATCAGGGGAAAAGCCCCCGAACACGACCGAGTGGATCGCGCCGATGCGGGCGCAGGCGAGCATGGCCACGGCGCCTTCGGGAATCATCGGCATGTAAACCGTGACCCGGTCGCCTTTCTGCACCCCCATTTTCTTCAAGGTGTTGGCCATGCGGATCGTTTCCGCGAGCAATTGCGCATAGGTCAGTTTGCGCGTTTCGCCCTGCGGATCGTCCGGCTCGAAAATCAGGGCCGTGACATCGCCTTTGCCTGCGGCCACATGGCGATCCAGCGCGTTGTGGCAGATATTCAGCTGTCCATCGGCGTACCATTTGATGTCGACCGGATCGAACGACCATTCTCCAATGCGCGTGGGCGCCCGGTACCAGTCCAGCCGTGCCCCTTGTTCGGCCCAGAAACCATCCGGATCGTTCACGCTGCGGCTGTACATCGCTTCGTATTGTTCGAGCGTGCAGCTTGTGCCTTCACGGGCTGCCGCCGGAACCGGCACGATCTCCGCCGGGTGCTCGATCGTATTCTGCATGGTTTCTCCCATTCCTTCAACGGTGTCGGCCTTGTCGGATGGCCGATCGCAGGCGCATTGACCTGCCTATGATGTAACGCAATGCGGGGTAATATCCGCGCCTGCAATTTTGTAGCTCTTACCGGACGCGAAGGGGAGGGGGAAGATTGCCCATTTTTATAAGCATCATCGGGTGATCGCGGGTGATCAATCCCTGGGCATGATTATAAAAGGCTGGAAAGGCCGCGGATGCGTGTGAGGGCGTCACGGGCACGCATGAAACCCGCGCTCGTGCGGCGTCGGCAACTTCTATGCTGCTTCAGCCTTCGAGTGCACCTGCCGCCATCCGCTCGATAAGCGCGCGATTTCTGCCTTCGCGCTTCGCGCGGTACAAGGCCGCATCGGCAGCCTGTATCAACGCCGAACCTTCGCGGTCCATGTGGTTGTTCCACGATGCGATGCCGAAGGACATGCTGGTGCTGCCGAGCGTTCGCCCGGCCTGCCGCAAATTGATCCGGGTGATTGCGTCGCGCACGTGTTCGACGCGTTCGAGCAGCGTTTCGGACGATGTTTGCGGGGCAATGATCGTGAATTCTTCCCCACCGAACCGGCACACGACATCGCCATCGCGGAAATGATTGCGCATTTCGGTGGCGACAGCCTGCAGCACGATATCGCCCGCCTCGTGACCGAAATCGTCGTTGAAGCGCTTGAAATGATCGACATCGCACATCACCAGGCTGAGTGGCTCGCCCGATCGGGCCGCACGGGCGATTTCCAGCGCCAGCGTTTCTTCCATATAACGGCGATTGAACAGGCCGGTCAGCGGATCGCGAATGGTCTGCTCGCGCAGGCCCCGCTGCAGATGATGGTTGAACAGCGCCGATGCGATATTTTCCGCCATCACCGTAAGGGGAAACCGGTATTCCGGTGCAATCACGCCTTGCAGGTACAGCGTCCCGATCACTTCGCCGCCCGCAAGAAGCGGTTCGCAATGATAGATGGATTGCTTGTCGGGCACATGGCCGCAGACAATTTCGGTACCAGGCGCGGTGACGAAATGGCTCTGTCCGCGGCGCAAGGCCCAGCATTGATCGGGCGCGAAATCATCATGAGAACTGGCAAGGGTGCCCCAATCGGCGATCCGGACCAGCAGGTTGCGGGAATTGTTGTGCGCATAGAGCACGCCCGAAATACCCGGCAACACGCGCGGCACGAATACGTGGATGACTTGCGCCAGTTCCTCGTCCGTGCGGGCGGATTGCATGCGGTGCGCCATACCGCCCAGAAGTTCGATCACTTCGCCCCGTTCGCGCAAGGCCGCGCTGTTGCGCAGAAGTTCCGCATTGGCGATCTGTAGTTCTTCCTCGCTGCGGCTGCGATCGGACACCGCGGCTTTCAACTGGTCGACCATGACGTTGTAGCCGCTGGCAAGGCGGCTGAACTCTTCCGAGCCCATGGCGTTGACGATGCGGGCATCCCGGTCGCCCGCGCCCAGCGATGTCATCGCGTCCTGCATAATGCCCACGGGACGGCGGATGCCGCGAATGATCATCAGCGATACCAGAAGGACAAGTATCGAAATCAGGGGGGTGCCGATCAGCGCCAGCCACTGCACCCGCGCCAGCCGTTGTTCAGCCATGCCGGTGCGTTGTGCCTGCAAGGCATGTTCCTGTTCGAGAAAGCCCTGGGCATGGATCGATACCGACGTCATCAATTCGCGCCCGCGACCGCCGGCGATGGCGTCTCTAGCCGCATCGAACGAACCGCGACGGGCCAGTTCCATCGTCTCGCGCAAGGATGCGATGCGTTGATCGATCAATGTGCGAAGGCCCTGCGCGCGCGATTTCTGCAGCTCGTTATCGGCCGTGAGTGCCACCACCCGGTTAATCGCTTCGCGCGAATCCTTGACGCGTTGTTCGAACGTCTGGGCAAACAGCGGGCTGCGTGTCAGCACGAACCCGCGTTGCCCCGATTCCGCCTCGCGCAGTTCCATCAGCGCGAGATTGGTGGTTTCAATCACGGCGGCGGAATGCGCGACATTGTCGAAGCTCGCCCGCGTTTTCAACGAGGCGTCGAAAAGCAGCGCCGCAAGAACCAGCAGCGACAGCACCACAATTATACCAAGCGCTGCAACGCGGGATGTCAGCGATGTAAACATGGCTGATATCTAGCAATTTAAGGTAAAATTTACATTAACAACGCAGGTGCGCGGGCAGAAATATGCCTCGGGCTGTCTGCTGTCATACCCACCTTGGTGCATGGGAACGCCCGGCGGGAATATCCGCGCGGCATTTGCGATGCAGTGCCGGGTTGCGCAGCCTATATAGCGGAATGGTGGCGGAGACGGAGGGATTCGAACCCTCGGTACCGGATTTACCAGTACGACGGTTTAGCAAACCGTTGGTTTCAGCCACTCACCCACGTCTCCGGATCGCAGCGGCGATGGCGGCGCTATAACGGCGGTGTATTCGCCCGGCAAGTGGGGCTTGCAATAAATTCCATGTCCAACGCAATTCCAGGCAAGTGGAGATTCGACTCGCCGCGAAAGGGACTCATCTCGTCGAGCGTTCATTGCTGCTTCAGGCGTCATGGATTCTTCTGTAGCCTCGGAATTGCCCGGTTTCTCGGGTCAGGGATCGCATCATGATGCAAATTGCCACCACACTTCGTCGCCGCGCAGCAGGCACTTTCATGGGCATCGCGCTGATATTCGGCGCAGCGCCCCTGGCCGCACAGGACATGCCTATCGATGGCGATCTTGCCGCGCCCGGTTCGGCCCAGTCGACCACAGCGGCGGGCGGCACGCCCGATTCCGGCAGCGCCGAATGGGCGGGTGAGAATGGCACGCCCGTATCGACGGCATCGGCGCCCGTTACGGGATCGACGGCCGAGGCGGCCGGCGCGGCCTCTGCCGATCCCGCAACGGCAGTGGCCGATGGCGGAACCTACAAGAAAGACGATCTTGTGGGCGCGGCGGAAGGGCTGTTTGGCAAGGGCGCCAAGGGTCTGGCCGGGCTGATCGAGGATCTGCTGGCCAAGCAGGGCGAACCGAATGCCTATATCGTCGGCCGTGAAGGCGGCGGGGCGCTGGTGGTAGGCCTGCGTTATGGTTCGGGAACGCTCTACCACAAGGTGGAAGGCGAACGCCCGGTTTACTGGACCGGGCCGTCGATCGGCTTCGATGCGGGCGCCAATGTCGGCAACACGTTCGTGCTGGTCTATAACCTCTACGACACCGAAGACATCTACAAGCGGTTCCCGGCGGTCGAAGGGCAGGTCTATGCGATTGGCGGTTTCAACGCCAGTTACCTGCGCAATGGCAGCACTGTGCTGATCCCGATTCGGGTGGGTGCCGGGCTGCGGCTGGGGGTCAATGCCGGCTATATGAAGATCCGCAAGAAGCAGAACTGGATCCCGTTCTGAGCATAAGGGGCACACTGCGCGCACTTTGATCGTGCGCAGGCGATTTTCCGGTTGATAGAAACAGGCGGCGGAGGCATGGAGCGGCCCCATGTTAGACCGCCTGAATCAACAGCCCGCCGATGCGCTGCTCGCGCTGATCAAGCTCTTTGACGCGGACCCGCGTGCCGACAAGATTGACCTCGGCGTGGGTGTGTACCGCACTGATGATGGGGCGACCCCTGTCTTCGCGGCGGTGAAAGCGGCGGAGAAGAAACTCCTCACCGAACAGGATTCCAAGGCATACCTTGGCCCTGAAGGCGATATGGGCTTTGTCCATGCGCTGATGCCGTATGTCTTTGGCGCACAGGACCCGTCGAAGGGCGGGCGGATTGACGGGATGCAGGCGCCCGGCGGCACCGGCGGCCTGCGCCTTGCCTTCGCGCTTGCCAAGCGTGCGGGGATCAACCGGATCATCACCGGCAGCCCGACCTGGCCGAACCACCCGCAGATTCTGGCGGATCTCGGCATGGAAGCGGTGAATTTCAATCATGCGCTGCCCGATGGCACCGCCGATCTCGAAGCCTTGCGTGCCGCCGTCGCCAATGCGCAGGAAGGCGATGCCATCCTGCTGCACGGTTGCTGCCATAATCCCAGCGGGATCGATTATACCCCCGCGCAGTGGGACGAGATTGTCACGATCATCGCCGATGCAGGGATTCTGCCGATTATCGATCTGGCCTATCAGGGGCTTGGTCAGGGCATGGAAGACGATGCGGCCGGTATGCGCAAGGTTCTGGCCGCCGTGCCGGAAGCGCTGATCTGCTACAGCTGCGACAAGAATTTCGGTCTCTACCGCGAACGCGTCGGTGCGCTCTACGTCATGGGCCGTGATGCCGACGAAACCGCCAAGGTGCTGACGAACGGCCACATTCTGGCGCGTGTCAACTGGTCGCAACCACCTGATCATGGTGCGGCTGCCGCGCGCATCGTGCTGGAAGATGCGGGCCTGACCAAGCAGTGGCTGGCTGAACTGGACGCAATGCGGGATCGCATGCGGGAGATGCGCGATACGCTGGCCGCAGCCGACAACCGTGTTGCGGGGCTCGATCTCACGGCAATCGCCACGCAGAATGGCCTGTTCTCGATTCTGAACCTCAACAAGGATCAGATCCTCGCGATTCGTGAGAAGCATGGCGTGTATATGGCCGGTTCGGGTCGTATCAACGTGGCTGGTCTGACCCGGGGCAATATCGGGAAATTCATCGAAGCACTGGCCGACGTCGCCGGCTGATTGATGGACCGGCAGCCGATCCTCGCAGGGGAACGGCTGCTGCTTCGGCCGCTTGCGGCCCGGGATTGGGCGGCGCTGTATGGCGTCGCCTCCGATCCCCTGATCTGGGCGGTCCATCCGGCGCATGATCGCTGGCAGGAACCCGTCTTCCGCACCTTTTTCGACGATGCTCTGGCCAAGGGCGGCGCTCTGGCCGTGATCGACGTGGCCAGTGGGGCGATGATTGGATCGTCGCGGTTCCAGAACCATCATCCGGCCCATGGTGGCTCGGTCGAAATCGGCTGGACCTTTTTGGCGCGCAGCCATTGGGGCGGGGAGGCCAATCGCGAAATGAAGCGGCTGATGATCGGCCATGCACTGCGGTTTGTGGAGCGTGTGCTGTTCGTGGTCGGCGCGCAGAATCTGCGTTCGCGCCGGGCCATGGAAAAGATCGGTGGGCGGTTGAAGGGGGTCCGCGAAATGCGGATGATGGCAGGTGGGCCGGTGGAGCATCTGCAATATGAGATAACGCGCGCGCGCTTCGCAGCCGGGCCGCTGGCCTGATTCCGGTTGACGCAGAACGCTGTTGGAATGCGCCAAAAATCGTAATTTTATCTTTTTATAACAGTATATTGGGTGAAGGGTTGTGTGACCTTCCAGCGCGGGTGTGTCACCGGCCGTGCGCGCGTTGCGGGGGGCAGTCAGGGCAGGGGTGTGCCGGGCCATGGCCCTGCTGTGGCACGAAACACTGGGAGTAGGAAAACCGCGCCTTTATGCGCGCAAGCTTTGCATGCGCTGAAGATAACGGGCGAGCACGTCGATCTCGAGATTGACGGCGTTGCCCGGCTGAAGCTGGCCCAGCGTAGTCACGGCGGCGGTATGCGGGATAATGTTGAGACCGAACTGCACCGAACCGTCGGGCTGGTCCTCCACCGCGTTGACGGTCAGCGATACCCCGTCGACCGTGATCGAACCTTTCGGCGCGATATAGGGGGCCATCGTCTGGGGCGCGGTAAGGGTCAGCCGGGTCGAATCGCCATCAGGGGTGGATGCGGCCACAATGCCGACCGCATCGACATGGCCGGTCACGATATGGCCGCCCAGTTCCTCGCCCAGCCGCAAGGCCGGTTCGAGATTCACGGCTGCACCTGCGACCCAGCGATCGGGGACGGTGCGGGCCAGTGTTTCGCCTGAAATATCCACCATGAACCATGCGTTCCCGGCGGTTCCGCCGCGTTCCACCACGGTCAGGCAGACGCCCGAACATGCGATCGATGCGCCGATGGCGATTGTCGCGGGATCATAGGGGCAGGCGATCACCGCGCGCAGATCGCCGCGTGCGGTGGTTTCCCGGATGGTGCCGATAGCGGTGATTATGCCTGTGAACATGGCGTCCGTTCATAGTCTTCGAGCAGATCGCTGCCAAGCGTGCGGCGGTCTTGCAGGCGCCAGCGGCCATGCGCTGTGCCCAGATCGACAAGGCCGATATCGCCAATCGCAGCACGGCCGGCACCGATCACGATCGGGGCGCGATAGAGCATCAGCCGGTCGACGAGATCGGCGGCGAGGAAGGCCGCGGCGGTTTGCGCCCCGCCTTCGACATAGAGATATTGCACCTGGTCCATCGTGGCGATCGCTTGTGGGGTGGGCAGGGCGCGCCAGCCATCGGGGGCCGCACCGCGCGTCAGCACCCAGCGATCGGGGCTGCGGTCCGTCAATCCTTCCAGCCGCACGTCCAGCCGGGGGCATCGGCGCGCATTGTCCCGCCGCCCACGAGAATCGCATCGTATCGGGCGCGCATTGCGTGGACATGTGCCCGCGCCGCTTCCCCGGTGATCCACCGGCTGGTGCCATCGGCCAGCGCGATACAGCCGTCGAGCGAGGTCGCGAGCTTGAGCGTGACATGCGGGCGCCCATGGCGGCGTTGCATCAGGTATCCGGCCAGACTGGCCTCCACCACGGGCAAAGGCTGCACGCGAACGGCGATCCCTGCCTGTTCGATCCGCGCGATACCTTGGCCCGCCGTGCGCGAATCGGGGTCCTGCACCCCGACCACCACGGCAGCCAGCCCCGATCCGGCGATCAGCGATGCGCAGGATGGGCCGCGCGGGGATTGATGGGCGCAGGGTTCCAGTGTGACGTAAAGGGTTGCGCCGCGCGCCTGTTCGCCCGCAGCGGCCAGCGCTTCCGCTTCGGCATGGGGGCGCCCGCCGGCGCGGGTCCAGCCCCGGCCGACGACCACGCCATCGCGCACGATGATTGCGCCCACAGCGGGGTTGGGGCGGCTGACCGGGCGGCCGCGCGCGGCAAGCCGTGCCGCCGCTTCCAGCCAGCGGGCATCTCCCTTATTCGGGGGCATTTTCGCGACCCATCAGCCGGTTGTGCGCATCGGCTGCGGCGCGTTCTTCCGTGGCGCGTTCTTCGGCTGCCTGTTTCTCGATCTTGTCGACGTCCATGCCCGAAACGCGGCCCAGCGTGCGATAGATGTCCTTGACCTTCTCTTCGCGCGCGGCCTGTTCGGCGGCCAGCTTGTCGTTACGCGCCTGATTGGCGGCATTGGATGCGGCAATTTCGGTGTCGCTGCGGTGGGGCGCGAAGGTGGTGATATAGGTTATTTCAGGGCGCGGAGGCGGGCCTTCGCCGCCTTCCTGCCACATGACCGAAAACAGCGTGAATGTGGCGGCCAGCGACACGCCGATCACCGGCCAGCGATAGGGATTGGGCCGGGTAAATTCGTGCGCGAAATCGCGAACGGCACCAGAAGGAGAGATTTTCCGCCAGAAACTCATGCGCGCCTAGATAGGGGCGTGCGACCGGGAGTGCCAGTGTTTCATGTTGTCGCCGCGCAGCAGCTTTAGCCGAACGCGGTGTAGAGACTGCGTCCTTCGCGGCGGAGCCAGCCATTCGCGGCATCGAGATCGTCTTCGAAGATCGCGTCGAGCAGCGCGTGGAAGGCGGGCGAATGGTCGAAATGGACGAGATGGGCCACTTCATGGGCAACAACGGACCGGCGCACAGCGGCGGGGGCCTGTACCAGCCGCCAGTTGAGGCGAATCGTGCCATCGCCCGCGCAACTGCCCCAGCGGCGTTGCGCGCGGGACAGGCGCAGGGCAGGCACGGCGACACCCGCATGTTGGCAATAATCGCCCAGATCCTGCCCCATAAGCATCAGCGCTTCCTGTTCCAGCCATCGGCGCAGGCGCGCTTCCAGTCCGGTTTCCGGGCCGCCGATCAACAAGGCGTCATCGGCCAGGCGCGGTTTGCGCGGATGATGGGGCGCCCAGGCGATCTGCAGATCCTGCCCGCAATAGCGCAGCGTGCCGCCAGCCCGGGGGGCGCGGCAACCGGAATGCGGGCGAACTGGCTTTCCAGCCAGGCGATACGCGATCGGGCGAAGTCTACGGCGTCGGCGGTGCGGCCCCATTGCGGCAGGGTGACCCGTACTTCACTGCCATCGGGCGCGAGCCGCAGGGTCATCCGGCGGGTGCGGGCATGGCGGCGCAGAACAACCGGCACGGTTTGCCCCGCCAGAATGACTGTGGGTGGCTGCCGGTCGCGACGCAGCCAGTCGATCACGCTTCCCAGTCTCCGAAGGCCTGCTGGTCCCCAGCATCGGGCCAGTCGACCAGATGGTGTTCCAGCGGCCCGGCCTCGGTTTCGCAGATCACCCGGCCGATCACCGAAATGCCCGCTTCGCGCACGGTCTCGCGGCTGCCGGATATCAGGTAATGCCAACTGGGCAGGGGATCGCCTTCGGCGCGCAGGCGATAGGCGCAGGTGCGCGGCAGCCAGTGCTGGTCCGCCACATTGCGCATGGTCAGGCGCAGGCAATCGGGCACATAGGCCTTGCGATTGCGGTAATCCTTGCATTGCGCCGTGCCGGTATCGAGCAGTTTGCAAGCGACATTGGTGGGCAGGATTTCGCCGGTATCGTCATCTTCCAGCTTGTGCAGGCAGCATTGCCCGCAGCCGTCGCACAAGGCTTCCCATTCGGCACGGGTCAGCGCGGTCAGCGGCAGGGTCCAGAATTGCGGTCTCAGTGTATCCATTTGGCCAAATCCGCCGCGACCGCATCAGGGCCGCCATCGATGGGAACGAGTGCGATGGGTTCGCCCTTGCGCCCCATCAGGTAAGTGCCGCGCGTGTGATCCATCAGATAGCCACCGCCGGGCGAGGTTTTCCCTTTGGCATAATAGACGCCGAAAGCCTTGGCCGCAGACTTGATCTCGTCATTCGTGCCGGTCAGGCCCAGCAGCCGGTCGGAAAAGGCGCTGGTGAATTCCCCGATCACTTGCGGCGTATCGCGCGCTGGATCGATCGTGATGAAAATCGGCTGGACATCGTCGGCCAGATCGGGGTGTGCCTTGGCGAATTTGGCGAAGCCCTGCATCAGCTTCTGCATGTCGAACGGGCAAACGTCCGGGCAATAGGCATAACCGAAGTAGACGATGCGATAACGCCCGTCGAAATCGGACCATTTCACCGTTTTGCCGTTCTTGTCGACCAGTGTGAAAGGCCCGCCGATACGCGCGCCTTCGAGCGGGGGTTTGCCGGTGGGGCTGTCGCCCGACATCTCGCATCCGGCAAGGACAAGGGCGAGCGGCAGGCAAAGCGCAGGAAACATATGCTTGATCATGGCGCTGGGGTTCATGCTCTGCTAACCCCGATACGGCAAGAGGCGAGTCCTCATTCCGGGTTTTTTGAAGGAGAGTGTGCGGTGGCAACGGGCAAGTCTTGGACAAGACGGACGCTGGGGCTCAAGCGGGTTTTTGCCAGCGCGTTGGGCGCGGCCCTGCTGGCGGCGCCTGCCGTATCGCATGCCCAGTTTTCCGACAGTTACAAGTTTCTCGAAGCCGTAAAGAAAGCGGATGGCGACACCGCGACCAAGTATCTGAACGAACCCGGCACAACGATTGTCAACACCCGCGATGTCACCACGGGGCAAACCGGGCTGCTTATCGCGGTGGCCCGGCGCGATCTGTTGTGGACCCAGTTCATGCTGCAGCGTGGGGCCAATCCCAATATTGGCGACAAACACGGGGTGACGCCGCTGGTGGTGGCCGCCCGGTTGAGCTTCGTGGATGGTGTGAATGCGCTGATCGATGCGGGCGCGCGGGTGAACGATGCCAACGATACCGGCGAAACCCCGCTGATTTCCGCCGTCCACCAGAAAGATATCGGTATCATGCGCGCTCTGCTGAAAGCGGGGGCGGATGCCGATCGTCCGGACAATTCGGGGCGTTCGGCCCGCGATTATGCCCGATTGCAGGGCGAAAACAGCGCCACGCTGACCGAAATACAGGCGCGGGCCAAGCCTGCCGCCACTGGTGCGCCGGCCGGGTCGGTCTACGGGCCCCGTTTCTGATATGGCGCAGGTTGCTGCTGTCGAAGATCTGACACTGGATGATATCCGCGCGCTGTTGGCCCCGGGGATTGCCGAAAATGCGGTGTTTGACGGGTGGGGCGAAGCCGCGCTTGATGCGGCGGCGGATTCCGCCGGGATCGATCGCGCGGTGGCGCAATTTGCCTTCCCCGATGGGGCGCTGCAGATGATCACGGCCTGGATCGAAGGAATCGATGCCGCCATGGCGCAGGCCTTGCCCGCCAGCACGCTGGCCGACCTTTCGGTGCGCGAACGAATCCGGCGGTTGGTGCAGTTCCGGCTGGATGCGGTGGCCGGGCACGAGGAAGCGGTGCGGCGCGCGCTGGCTATTCTCGCCATGCCGCAGAATGCCGCTGCTGCCCTGCGCCGCGGCTGGGCCAGCGCCGATGTGATGTGGCGGCTCGCCGGTGACCGGACGAGCGATTACAACCATTATACCAAGCGTACGATCCTGGCCGGGGTCTATGCCGCGACACTGGCGGTATTCATCGACGATGCGAGCGAGGGCAAGGCTGATACCGCGGCATTCCTCGATCGTCGGATTGCCGGGATCATCCGGTTTGAAAAAGCCAAGGCCCGTATGACCTTGCCGCCGGAACAACGCTTCAGCATGGCCCGTTTTCTGGGGCGCTTGCGTTACCCCAATCGCTGATCGCTTTTTCGCGCGCCGCATTAATGCGATTTAGTTGCAATATACCGGGCGATCTGGCAGCGGGTTTTCATGACACTGGAAGAGTTACCCATCGGAATTCGCGCCCGTGTGACGGGTGTCGACTGGTCCGTGCTTGATCCTGATGAAGCGCGGCGGCTTCGCGCCATGGGGCTTGATGAAGGTGCGCGGGTGGCGGTGTCGCATCGCGGCGTCTTTGCCGGTCGCGATCCCTTGTCTGTGATGGTCGGGCGCATGACTGTGGCTATTCGCCGTGCGCATGCCCGGGCCATGCAGGTGGAGGCACTCTGATGCGTTTGCGCAGGGCCGCGCTCGTCGGCAATCCGAATGCGGGCAAAAGCGCGCTGTTTAACGCGCTGACCGGTGCCCGTCAGAAAATCGCCAACTATCCCGGCGTGACTGTGGAACGCAAAGCCGGGCGGCTCACGCTGCCATCGGGCGAACCGGTGGAACTGATCGATTTGCCCGGTTCCTACGCGCTCGACGCGGCCAGCCCGGACGAGGAAGTCACGCGCAAGGTCGTGATGGGTGAATTCCCCGGCGAGGCGCAGCCCGATGTGATGGTCGTCGTGCTCGATGCGTCCAATCTCGAACAGCATCTCGTCTTCGCACAGGAAATCATCGAACTGGGCCGACCGACGCTGGTCGCGCTCAATATGGTCGATCTGGCAGAGCGCGATGGCCTGGTGCTGGATGCCAAGGCACTGGAACAGGCACTGGGTGTGCCGGTGATCGAAACCGTGGCGGTGCGTCGCCGTGGGCTGGCCGAACTGGCCGCCGCGATCGAAACGGCGGAACGCTCCGCCTTGCTGGAACCCGAAGGGCATCCGCGCCCGCACATCACCTTGCCCGAACGCCGCCTCACCGCGCACAATATCGCGCAGGGCGCGATTCTGTCGGAAACCGCACAGCATCGGCTGCATTCGCGGCTGGACAATATCCTGCTCAATCCGTGGATCGGGCCGGTTATCCTGCTGGCGCTGCTGTTCGTCATGTTTCAGGCGGTGTTTGCCTGGGCCACCCCGTTTGCCGATGCGCTGGAAAGCGTGATCGGCTGGGCCATTGCCTGGGTCGATGCGACGCTGCCCAACAGTTTTCTGGCGAATATTCTGCCCGCAGGCGTGCTCGGCTTCCTGCATGATTTCCTGACGCAGGGCGTGCTGAACGGGGTTGGCTCGGTGATCGTGTTCCTGCCCCAGATCGTCATCCTGTTTGCCTTCATTCTGGCGATGGAAGCCAGCGGCTATATGGCCCGCGCGGCATTTCTGATGGATCGCCTGATGGCCTATGTCGGCCTGTCGGGACGCAGTTTCATCCCCTTGCTGTCCAGTTTCGCCTGCGCGATTCCGGGCATCATGGCGACCCGTTCGATCGCCGATCCGAAAGACCGGCTGACCACGATCCTCGTCGCCCCGCTGATGACCTGTTCGGCCCGTCTGCCGGTCTATGCGGTGATTATTGCGGCGTTCATCCCCAATACCAAAGTCGGGCCGGGCATTGGCCTGCAGGGGCTGGTGCTGTTCGGGCTCTATCTCGCCGGGATTGTCGGCGCGATGGTGGTGGCCCTCATCCTGCGCCGTTCGGTGACGCGCGGTCAGGCCAGCGGCTTCATCATGGAAATGCCGAAATACCAGATGCCGCGCCTGCGCGACATGGCGATCGGCCTGTGGCAGCGCGCGTGGATCTTCCTGCGCCGCGCGGGCACGATTATTTTCACGGTTACCGTGCTGTTGTGGCTGCTGCTCAGCTTCCCCAAGGCCGGGCCGGGGGAAAGCCAGGTCGAAGTCTCGGTTGCCGGGCGCATCGCCAGCGGGATCGAGGTGGTGGTCAAACCGATCGGCTTCAATCACGAAATTGCACTGGCGCTGGTTCCGGCCATGGCAGCCCGCGAAGTGGCGGTATCGTCGCTGGCCACGACTTATGCGGTCGGCGCCGAAAACGAGGATGAAGCCGCGCTGGCGCTGGGTGAAAAGCTGTCTTCGCGGTGGAGCCTGCCCACGGCACTGGCCTTCCTCGCGTGGTTCGTCTTCGCGCCGCAGTGCCTTTCCACCATTGCCGTGGCGAGGCGTGAAACAAACGGGTGGAAATGGCCCGTCTTCATGTTGCTCTACCTCTTTGCTCTCGCCTACATCTTTGCGGGAATCACCTATTGGAGCGCCGTGGCGCTAGGATTGTAGAGAGGCAGAGTTTTCATGGCAGGCAGCGTCAACAAGGTCATTCTGGTCGGTAACCTTGGCGCCGATCCGGAAGTCCGCAGTTTCCAGAACGGGGGCAAAGTCTGCAATCTGCGCATTGCCACCTCGGAAAGCTGGAAAGACCGCAACAGCGGTGAACGGCAGGAACGTACCGAATGGCATTCGGTCGCGATCTTTTCCGAAGGGCTGGCCGGCGTGGCCGAACGCTTCCTGCGCAAGGGCAGCAAGGTCTATATCGAAGGCCAGCTGCGCACCCGCAAGTGGCAGGACCAGTCGGGCAATGACCGCTACACCACGGAAATCGTTCTGCAGGGCCCCGGCGCGGTGATGACCATGCTCGATGGCGCCCAAGGCGGCGGCGGTGGCGGTGGTGGCGGCCAGCGTGGCGGCGGCTTCGGCGGCGGCAATGATCGCGGCGGCGGTTCATCCGGCGGCGGCTGGGATCAAGGCGGCGGTTCGGGCGGTGGCTTCGGTGGCGGCTCGGGCGGCGGCGGCAAATCTTCCGGCGGTGGCTTCAGCGACGATTTCGACGACGATATCCCGTTCTGAACCCGGTAACGGCGCCGTTCTTGTGTGCGGCGCCTGCCATGGCCACGATACCGGGTTGGCGCGATTGCCCAACCCGGCGTTTCCATGTCAGTCTTTCTTGCCGCCCTTCAGCGCGGCCAGTGCCGCGAACGGGCCCGTCTGGCTTTCATCCAGCAGTCCGGCGTCCTTGCGGGCCTGATCGGCATTGGGACCGGTGGCATAGGGATCGATCGCCAGCGCCAGACCTTGCGCAATCGCTTCGCCCAGATCGAACGCGATGCCGTTGTATTCGATCGAATCGCAATCGTCTTCGGACAGTTCGACCTCTTCGTCGGGATGGTAGGTGCCATGGGGGACGAAGCGGAAGGCCACAGGCTCTTCCACGCTGACCGGCAGATCATCGCCCGATACGGCGCAGCTCTGCACGAAATCGGCGCGCATCGTTCCGGTGGCGGTCACCACATCGCCTTGCGCATCCAGCGTGATGTTCGCGTCCAGCCGGTCCACTGAAACAAGCCCGAAACGCCGGGCCAGTGCGGCCCGTTCGTTTGCATCGGCCACCAGATGACGCAGGCCGTCCCCCATCCGGGCGCGTTCGACCGGGCGGGAAAATTCGGTGTGGTCTGCCGTGTTATCGTTCATCGTGCGATCCTCCCTGCCAGCAGGTCCGTTTCTTCCAGCGCGGCCACGGCCTGATGAAAGGCGCGCAGGGCCACGGCCGTTTTCGCAGGTTCGGCCCCGTCCACCAAGGTGAGATTGCGTTCGATCGCGCCGCGCAGCGCGGTATCGTCCGCTTGCGCCAGCGCATCGCGATAGGCACCCAACCGGCCGCCCAGCACGGACATCAGGCGGCCGATATGTTTGCCCACCACGACATCGCCCACGCCGGACTGGCGCAATTGGCCATCCATGTCGTCGACGAACAGTTCGGTCAGCGCCACGGGTTCAAGTTTCAATTCCGGATTCTGTTCCAGCCGGATCAGCACCACGCACAGAATCGCACTGATCATGTCAAACCGTCCGGCGACCGTGTCGGCCACGCCATAGTCCGCGTACCATTGTTTCTCGCGCGAGATTTCCACGACGCGGTGCCACAACGGGCGCATCGCGTCGCGCGGATCGTTACGGGTGCCGAACAGGCGGGAAAGCAGGGACATGATGCGGCGTGTCTCCGTCATTCAGGGACAATTCAAAGCGTCGGCGTCAAGCGCCATTGCACGGCGGGCCTTTGGGCCTTAAGGCTCAGGCCCGTATAGGAGCCGTTGCGACGACGCAATCAGCTCTGTAGCGTAATGAATCGGAGATGCAGTGATGAAGGCTTTCGGGCGGATCGGGCTGGTTGCGGCGCTTGCGGCGGCTACGCTGACGGCGGGCTGCACCACGATCAAGGACAAGCGCGGCTATGTTGCGGAAGATGTCCTGCTCAATTCGGTGCAACCGGGAATCGATAACAAGTCGTCGGTCGAAGGCTCTTTGGGTCGTCCGACGTTCGCCAGCAAATTTGGCGCCGACACCTGGTATTACGTCACCAGTGACACGCGCCAGAAGCCGTTCCGTTCGCCCAAGATCAAGGATCATTCGGTGTTCGCGGTGCATTTCGATCCGCGTGGCAACGTGATCTCGACCGAGCGTTCGGGCATGGAACGCGTGGTCAAGCTGGATCCGGAAGGCGACAAGACGCCGGTTCTCGGCAAGGATCGTTCGTTCTTCGAAGATCTGTTCGGCAATATCGGCGCAGTGGGCGCAGCCGCCCCTTCGGGCAGCTGATCGGGGTTGCCCGGCTGCTTGTGCAGTCGGGCACCGGAATGTACAGGTGCCTGAACACGGGTGCTTGAACACGGGTTGGGCGGAACCCATATCCCCGCCATCATGAACGAGCATTCCGACAGCAGCCACGGCCTGATTCAGTGGCACGGCACAACCATCATCGGCGTCAGGAAAAACGGCAAGACCGTGATCGCCGGCGATGGTCAGGTTTCCATGGGCAACACAGTGATGAAGCCCAACGCCCGCAAGGTGCGGCGCATCGGGGAAGGCGGCCATGTGATTGCCGGTTTCGCCGGGGCGACGGCCGACGCCTTTACCCTGTTCGAACGGCTGGAACGTAAGCTGGAACAGCATCGCGGGCAATTGATGCGCGCGGCGGTGGAACTGGCCAAGGACTGGCGCACCGACAAATACTTGCGCAATCTCGAAGCCCTGATGATCGTGGCGGACAAGGACGCCCTGCTGGTGCTGACCGGCAATGGCGATGTGCTGGAACCCGAAGGCACCGGCGATTCGCAGATCACCGCGATCGGATCGGGCGGCAACTATGCGCTGGCCGCAGCGCGCGGCATCGACAGTTACGAAACGGACGCGGAAACGATCGCGCGCAAGGCCATGGCCGTTGCCGCCGATATCTGCGTCTTCACCAACGACCGCGTCACGGTCGAAACCATCTGATTCATTGCACGGGCCATTCATGAACGACAATCTCACGCCGAAGGCGATCGTCGCCGCATTGGACGAACACATTATTGGGCAGGCCGAAGCCAAGCGCGCTGTGGCCGTGGCCCTGCGCAACCGCTGGAGGCGTCAGCGCCTCGATGCGGACTTGCGCGATGAAGTGACCCCCAAGAACATCCTGATGATCGGGCCGACGGGCTGCGGCAAGACCGAGATCAGCCGCCGCCTTGCCAAGCTGGCCGATGCACCGTTCGTGAAAGTCGAGGCGACCAAGTTCACCGAAGTGGGCTATGTCGGCCGCGATGTCGAACAGATCGCCCGCGATCTGGCGGAAGATGCGATTCGGCTGGAAAAGGATCGCCGCCGCGAAGCGGTGCGCGAGGCCGCATCCAAAGCCGCGATGGACCGGCTGTTGCATGCCCTGGTCGGCGAAAATGCCAGCGAGGCGACACGCGAAAGCTTCCGCCAGCGGATCGTGCAGAATGCGATGAACGATACCGAGGTCGAAATCGAGGTGGAGGATGCCCCCTCGATGCCGATGGAACTGCCCGGCATGGGCGGCAATGTCGGCATGATCAATCTCAGCGATATCATGGGCAAGGCTTTTGGTGGTGCACCGAAAAAGCGGCGCAAGCTCAAGGTGCCCGATGCGTGGGACAAGCTGGTCGATGAAGAATCGGAAAAGCGCATGGATCAGGACGATGTCGCCCGGGTCGCGCTGGCCAATGCCGAAACCAACGGCATCGTGTTTCTCGATGAAATCGACAAGATCGCCGTATCCGATGTGCGTGGCGGGTCGGTCAGCCGCGAAGGGGTGCAGCGCGATCTGCTGCCCCTGATCGAGGGGACGACGGTCGCCACCAAGTATGGGCCGATGAAGACGGACCATGTCCTGTTCATCGCCAGCGGTGCGTTCCATGTGGCCAAGCCCAGCGACATGTTGCCCGAATTGCAGGGCCGCCTGCCGATCCGGGTGGAGCTGAAGGCGCTGAGCGAGGAAGATTTCGTGGCAATCCTGTCGGACACGCGCGCCAATCTCGTGCATCAGTACAAGGCGCTGCTCGGCACGGAAGAGGTGACGCTGGACATCACCCCCGATGCGGTGCGCGAAGTGGCCCGTATCGCCGCGCAAGTGAACGAAAGCGTGGAGAACATCGGGGCCCGCCGTCTGCAGACGGTGATGGAAAAGCTGCTGGAAGACCTCAGTTTCGAGGCCGAAGACCGCAAGGGCGCGACTGTGACGGTCGACGCGACCTATGTTCGCGACCGGCTGGCCGGCCTTGCGGGCGACAGCGATCTCAGCAAATATATCCTCTGAACCGAGGAGCGCGATCGTGACGATATACCAGACCCCCGAAGACCGTCCGGTCTATCGTCTGCTGACCGGCAAGGACGATCGCGCCTTTTGCGAACGCGTGTCGGAGGCTCTGGCACAGGGCTGGCGTCTCTATGGTTCGCCCACGATCAACTGGGACGTCGCGGAAAACTGCATGAAGGCGGCGCAGGCCGTGGTCTGGCACGAAGCCGATGTGGTGAAGCGCTAGGCGCGCCACACCGGCGGGGCATCAGATATCAGGCGGCCGTATCAGGCGGGCAGCGTTGCCCCGTCCGGTTCCGGCAATTCCTGCTCCGGCCCGAAATAACGCGCCAGCGGCCCGCGCAGTACCAGCACCGCCAGCCCGGCACCGCCTACGATGGCCGCATTGATCGTCCAGAACCGGGTGGGGCTCATAAATTCGTACCACCCGCCCATATACCCGCTGAGCAGGCTGGCGGCAGAGGCGGCCAGCGCTTCGATACCCAGCATGGTGCCGCGCCATGCCGCCGGGGCACGGCTGGCATATAGCGCCAGCATCACCGGCGAGAAATAGACCGCGCCGAGATTCGAGATCAGATGAAACATGACCGGCCACAGCAGCGGCGCGCGGCCATCGGCGTTTGATACCGCAGGCGCGGCGGCCAGCCATAGAACGCCCAGCGCAAAGATCACGCAGCCGATCCCCATCTTGGTGAAGATGTCGGGTTCGGTCCCGCGTTTGGCCTGCTGCCGCCAATACCAGACGACCAGCGGGATAAACAGCGCGGGGGCCAATCCGTCGAGCGACTGCATCCACGGCACCGGCACTTCGAAACTGCCCAGCCGCAGGTTCACATGATCGCGCACCCACAGGTTGTAGACATTCCAGATCTGCGCCTGCGCCGTCCAGAAACACAGCGAGACCGGCCACATCATGAACAGCCCGATGACATTGCGCTTCTCTGTGGCGGTCAGCGTGCCGCGTTGCATCGCCACGCGCTTGGCCTGATCGGCGGGCAAGTGCCGCGATCCGAACAGATAGACGAAGAGCCCGATCAGCATGCCGAACCCGGCCACCGCGAACCCGGCATGCCAGCCATAATACTTGGCGACGATCCCGGTCACGATCGGGGCGATGAACGCGCCGAAATTGACCACGAAGCTGTAAACCTGAAACGCATCGGCCAGTCGCCTGTCGCCTTCGGCATAGAGCGATTTGACCTGCGCCTTGAGATTGCCGCGCAGCAACCCCGCACCCAGAATCAGCAGCAGCAGCGCGGGCAGGAAGGTTTCATCGAAGGCCAGCGCGAAATGGCCGCCCGTCATCAGCAGCGCACCCATGGTCACCGCAGCGCGGCGGCTGGTCCAGCGATCGCCGATCCACCCGCCGATCAGGGGGAAGAATGTCAGCAACGCCATATAAAGGCCGAAAGTCTGCGTCGCGATGCCCTGATCGGTCAGCGGGCCGGTAACGGCCTCCACCGCCGCGCGATACTGGGTGAAACCGGCGACTTTCTCGATCCGGCCGGGCTTGAGCAGTTCGCCCGCCATGTACAGCACCAGCATGGCCTGCATGCCGTGGAACGAGATGCGATCCCACAGTTCGGTGCCGGCAAGAACCCACAGGCCCTTGGGCTGGCCGAATCTGTCTGCCGGAGCGGCCGGGGGTTGCCGGTCGTGTGTGCCCTGAACCTGTGTGGGCCTGTCCCCCATCGCCGTTCCTATTCTGCAGCCTGCTCTATCGCGTCGTTTTCCGCCTGCTGGCGCGCCCACATTTCTGCATAGAGTCCGTCGTGACGCAACAGTTCTGTATGCGTGCCCTGTTCCGCCAGCCGCCCGTCGTTAAGCACGAAGATGCGATCGGATTCGGCAATGGTCGACAGTCGGTGCGCGATGGACAGGCTGGTGCGATTTTCCGCCACCCGGTGGAGCGTGGCGAGAATGTCCTGCTCGGTCCGGGTGTCGAGCGCACTGGTCGCCTCGTCGAGCAGCAGGATCGGGGGATTTTTCACCAGCGTGCGGGCAATCGCCACGCGCTGTTTTTCCCCGCCCGACAGCTTCAATCCGCGTTCGCCCACTTCGGTGTCGAAATGCTGGGGCAGCCGATCGATCAGCGGCATCAGCGCGGCGGCGCGGGCGGCGTCCTCGATCTCCTGCTGGCTCGCGCCATGGCGGCCATACCCGATGTTGTAGCCGATGGTGTCGTTGAACAGCACCGAATCCTGCGGAACGATGCCCAGCGCCGCGCGCAGGGACGCCTGCGTGACCGTGCTTATATCCTGCCCGTCGATCAGGATGCGCCCCGATTGCGGATCGTAGAACCGGAAGATCAGCCGGGCGATCGTGCTCTTGCCTGCGCCCGAAGGCCCGACAATCGCCACGTGGTTGCCGGCGGGCACCTCGAAGCTCAGCCCGCGCAGGATGGTGCGTTCGGGCTCGTAACCGAAGGTCACGTTGTCGAACACCACCGATGGCCGATGCACCACCAATGCCGGGGCACCCGGTGCATCGCGCACTTCAATCGCCGTATCCATCAGCTTGAACATCGCCGCCATGTCGATCAATCCTTGGCGGATCGTGCGATAGACCATGCCCAGCATGTCGAGCGGGCGGAACAGCTGCGCGAGGTAGGTGTTGACGAAGACCAGATCGCCCACGGTCAGCTTGCCCTGCGACCAGCCCCACACAGTATAGGCCATGGCCCCGCCCATCAGCAGGTTCACAATCAGCGCCTGCACGATGTTGAGCACACCCAGGCTGTTTTCGCTTTTGACCGCGGCCTGGGCATAAGCGCGCGTGGCTTCGGCATAGCGTGCCTGCTCGCGCTGTTCGGCGCCGAAATATTTGACCGTTTCGTAATTGAGCAGCGAATCGACCGAACGCGACATCGCCTGCCCGTCGAGATCGTTCATCTTCTCGCGCAGCGCGGTGCGCCATTCGGTGATCGTGCGCGTGGCATAGGCATAGGCCAGCACCGCGAGACCCGTGGCAATCACCAGCCCCCAGCCGAACTGGAAATAGAAGATCACCGCCACGGCAACCAGTTCGACAGCCGTGGGCGCGACATTGAACAGCAGGAAATAGAGCATCACGTCGATGCTCTTGGTCCCGCGCTCGATCACTTTGGTCACTTCGCCGGTGCGGCGCGACAAGTGGAACCGCAACGAAAGCTGATGCAGCCGCGCAAACACGTCTTCGGCCAGCGCCCGTGTGGCATCCTGCCCCACGCGTTCGAACACGATATTGCGCAGATTATCGAACAACACGCCGGTAAAGCGCCCGAGCGCGTAGGCCAGCACAAAGGCCATCGCCACTGTCGCAACTTGTCCGGCATCGCCCGACATCGCATCGACGGCGCGCTTGTAAAAGAACGGCAGGGCCAGCGTCACCGCTTTCGCCGCAATAATAAGCAGCACGGCCAGCGTGATGCGATGGCGCAGTTCGGGATTTTCCGACGGCCATAGATAGGGCAGGAAACGCTTGAGCGTCTGCCAACCATCGGCGCGATTCAGGGGTGGTCCATTGGGTGTGTCAGGTGGCATGGGCGACAGATGGGGCTTCAGGAGCGTAAGAGCAATGCTTGCCAGGCACAGGGGGACGGCGTTGACAGGGCATGCCGGGTTTGGACAGATGCGATGATGGACGAACTGGCGGTCGATATCGTGTTGCGCACGCACAACCGTGCGCCGATTCTGGAAGAGGCCGTCGAATCGCTGTTCGCGGCCGATGCCACGGGCGTGCAGTTTCGGCTCCTGCTGGTCGACAATGCTTCGTCGGATGGCACGGCCGCTCTGATCGCGCGCATGGCCACGCGTTTCGGCCCACGGCTGGTTCCCCTGTTCGAGGCGCGGCCCGGCGGCCAGCACGCGCTGAACTGCGCCATCGCCCGGGCGGAAGCGCCGATTATCGCTTTCTTTGACGATGACGAGCGCGTGGGGGCGCAGTGGCTGCAGACGATCCGGCGTGAATTTGCAAAGCCGGACACGGTTTTCATTACCGGGCCTTGCCGCCCCTTGTGGCAGGGCGCAGCGCCGGACTGGCTGCCCGCCGGCTATGGCGGGGTGTTGGGCATTATCGATTATGGCACGGCGCGTATGCGCTTCTATCGCGATTTCGGCGGGATGCTGACACAGGGCAATTGCGCGCTGCGCCGGTGGGTGTTCGATGCGACCGGGCCCTATCCCGCTGATTTGGCCACGGCGGAAGACCGCTGGCTCAATGCCTGGCTCGAAGCGGAAGGCGCGGAAGGCTATTATTGCCCGGATTTCGCGGTTGCGCACCTGATGCAGGCGGAACGGCTGGACCCCGCCTATTTCACCCGCTGGGCCGCGCGCGAAGGGCGCGATCGTGCGGTCTCCGATCATCTTTCGGGATTGCCCAGCCTGTTTGGCTATCGCTGGTACTGGACGCAGATGATGCGATCCGTGACTATGCTGGCGCTGCGCCGGGGATCGCGCGCCGATCGCTTCCGGGCGCGGCTCGATCTGATTCAGGCGCGGGCCAATGCCGCGACTGCGGTCAGACGGATGATCCGCGTCGGCGCAGGCGGCTGACCAGCGTCAGGCCACTGTGCAGCGCCAGCCTGATCTCGTGCGTGGCCGGATGGCGGCAGGCAAACAGCATGGCAATCCATGTCACCCCACCTGCGGCGGTACCGGCCAGAAGGTCAATCAAACCGACGTTCGCCGCGCCCTGGCTGTGCAGGATCAGGATCATGGGTAGCCCGGCGGCCAATGCCGATATCGCGCTCTGCGCATAGATCAGCGCCATCCGGCGCACGGGCAGCGAAAGCAGACGGGTCAGGAACGCGGCATAGATTGCCCACCAGACAAGGCCGTAGAATACGCGGCTGATCGCGGCGGCCTCGAGCGAGATCATGCTGGCCATGGCCAGTATGGTCACAGCCGCGACAGTTTCCAGCAGATTGATCCATACCAGCGTGCGGATGCGCCCCAGCAGGATCGGAATGTCCATCTGCAGCGGCATGGCAATGAACAACATTTCGCCGATCGCCGTCCAGAACAGCAAGGGCGCGACACCCGCCCAGTTGTTGCCATAAAGAATGCGCACCAGTGGCTCCGCACAAATGGCCAGCCCCGCCATCGACGCCCAGTTGAGCGCGGTGTTACAGGCCAGCAGGTGCAGATAGGGTTCGGCCAGCGGCTCACCCGCATCGCGTTTACGCGCGAAGGCCGGATAGAATACGCTGTTGATCGCCCCGGTTACGAGGGTGGAAAGCTGCCCGGCCAGGGCGCTGGCCCGGCTGAACAGCCCGGTTGCGGTGATGCCCAGCAGGCGCCCGACGATCAGATCCTGCGATCGCTGGCCCACCGCCGCGCTGGCGCTGATCAGGAACGATGCCGAACCGAAGCGCAGCAGCGGGGCGATTTTGTCCCGGCGCGGCTTCCACCGGGGGGCGACCGGGCGCATGGCCTGCGCGGTCACGGCTTTGCCCAGTGCGGTCACAACGACCCCCCAGGCCAGTGCAGTCGCGCTGTAACCCTGCGCGGCGAGAATCACGGCGGTGACATTGCCGATCAGCGCGCTGCCTGCGTTGACCCAGAACAGCCCGCGAAAATCCATATCGCGCACCAGCAGCGCGGATGACACCGTGGCGAAGGGAATCAGCAGATAGGATGCGCCAATCAGATGCAGCAGGTTCACCAGGCCCGGCTGGTCGTAGAACCCGGCAAACCAGGGTGCCCCGAAAATAAGGATGGCCGCAACCGACCAGGCGATACCTATAGTAAGCGTAAGATAGTCACCCAGCGCTTCCGGTTGCATCTGGGGCTGCCCGGATATGAAGCGGGTGACCCCCATATCCTGAAAGATCGCGAGCATCATCGCCGCAGCGAGTGCGATCGAGAAGAGACCGACTTCTGCCGGCTGGAGGAAGAAGCGCGAAATGATCACGCTCGCCGCGAACTGAATCGCGAAGGCCGTATACTGTGCGGACACAGACCAGATCGCGGCGCGGCGTATCGACATGGTTCAGGCTGCCTCGGTCTGCGGCTGTGGCGGCCGGGCGGGCGTGCGTAACAAGGCGCTCGCCAGGCGGATCGCACGAACCGGGGTCCCGAATCGGAAAAGGCGGGCAACGGTGCGCCACAACCCTTTATGAGAACCCCCGTCGGCAAGATGGCGCAGCAACATCTCAAAGCCCGCACCGCGCATGCCGATCGGGGAATAGAGCAGGGCACCCGCGATCATCCCGCGCACTTCGTGCGTGACCCCATCCCGGCCAAACAGGCTGTCGAGCCGGTCGAGCGGGGGCAGGGTCTCGAGTGTAGCGGTCGGGTCGGGCCGCCCGGCCAGACGTTCGCGATAGGCCATGCGGGCAATGGCCGCACCGGTTTGCTGTTCCACGGCGTGGCGGCTGGACACCTGATGAGGGTAATGGCGATACCGGATAAGCCGTTCGGGAATGCTGGCCATCTGCGTGCGGTTGGCGAGCCGCAGCCACAGGTCGAGATCCTCGCAATGGCGGAACGCGGCATGATATCCGCCAACGGCCTGCACAATATCGCGCCGGAACATCACGACGGGATGGCACAACAGCGGTTCGCATTGTGCGATGGCGCGAAGCAGGCCCGCATGATCGACCGGGTGTTCCGCGCCGTTGACGGGATAGCTGTCGCCGTTCTCGTCGATATCCTCGGTCCAGGTGCCCACGACGCCATAGTCGGGATGGGCTTTGAGAAAGGCGATCTGGCGTTCGAAGCGATGTGGCAGGCTGATATCGTCCGCATCCATACGGGCGATCAGCGGCGCGTGGGCTTCATCGATCAACTGGTTAAGGCTGACGATCAGTCCGCGATTCTCGCGAACGAACGGACGGATGCGCGGATCCCGTGCGGCATAGCGTTCTATTATGGCGCGGCTGGAATCAGTGGACCCGTCATCGAGAATCAGAAATTCGAAGTCGGCAAAGCTCTGTGCGAGAATGCTTTCGATCGCTTCTGCAAGGAATCGCTCGCCATTGTAGACGCTCATGGCAACGGAAAGAGTCGGGGTAGGCATGGTTAGCAGGGTCTCGATAGCGCAAGCATTTCCGGCGTTTGTACGCGTTTTCGTCTAGTGTCCCAGAGTAAACAAACAATGAGGGCGGGCGATAGCGTGATTCCCGGCACAAGAGGGGAGCGGACCAGGGGGCTACCGTTCCAAACCTCTGTGGTTGAGATAGTTTCTATTATAAATCAGTTATTTAACCTCATTCCGCAACAAAACTGCAAAAAGTTGGTTGACGGTATGGGGGTGTAGGCTTAGAGGGCTGTTCACCGGACGGGGCGGCGCGGTTTAGCGCTTCTCGGACGGTCGCCAAGAGATACGGA